>NC_013892.1:3320034-3621855 GCF_000027225.1 Xenorhabdus bovienii SS-2004 | reverse complement strand
CTTCCTTGCCGTTGTGGTGGCGCTGGGTGCTATGTTTGGCAAGATCCTGCATGAAACAGGGGCGCTCGACCAGATTGCTGTGAAATTGCTGGGAAGTTTTGGTGAAAAACGCGCGAACTATGCACTGGGCATCGCGGGGCTTATCTGTGCCTTGCCACTGTTTTTTGATGTGGCGGTTGTACTGTTGATTGGCGTGGTATTTGCCGTTGCACGTCGTACTGGTGGTAATGTGGTGAAACTGGCAATTCCACTGTTTGCCGGTGTTGCAGCCGCTGCGGCGTTTCTGGTGCCGGGGCCGACGCCGATGTTGCTGGCTTCCCAGATGGGAGCCGATTTCGGCTGGATGCTCCTGATTGGCCTGAGTGCTGCTATCCCCGGCATGTTGCTGGCCGGCCCGATGTACGGCAATTTCATCAGTAAACATGTGACACTGGAATTACCCGAGGATCTGAATACACCGAGCATTGGTAAAAATCAGATGCCTTCCTTTGGTTTCAGTCTGGCACTGGTATTATTCCCGCTGGTACTCGTGGGTTTGAAGACGATTGCTGCACGTTTCGTCGATCAGCGATCAACGTTGTATCAATGGCTGGAGTTTATCGGCCATCCTTTCACCGCGATTTTAATTGCCTGTCTGGTGGCGATTTATGGCTTGGCGATTCGTCGCGGTATGAGTAAAGACAGAGTTATGGAAGTATGCTCTGCGGCGATTCAGCCTGCGGGGATCATCCTGCTGGTCACGGGGGCAGGTGGCGTGTTCAAACAAGTGCTGGTGGATTCCGGTGTCGGGCCAGCGCTCGGTAATGCTTTGGTGGGAGCCGGTCTGCCAATTGCGCTGGCATGTTTTATTCTGTCAGGGGCAGTGCGCGTGATTCAGGGCTCGGCTACTGTAGCGTGTCTGACTACTGTGGGTCTGGTACTGCCAGTGATTGGTGAACTGGGTTATTCCGGTGCACAAATGGCGGCGTTGTCAGTGTGTATTGCTGGTGGTTCGTTGATACTCAGCCATGTAAACGATTCTGGCTTCTGGCTGTTCGGTAAGTTTACGGGTGCGACAGAAATACAGACACTGAAAACATGGACCATTATGGAAACTATTTTGGGTACTACGGGTGCCATTATCGGCATGATCTATTTTGCTATGCTGAGTTAAACTTTCTCTGAAACATCGCTAACGGCATTTTACTGATTGATTAAAATGCCGTTTTTTTTATATTTATTTTCGGGTTTTTCAATAAAAAACCTGATGGGTGTTTGCTGTGGGGATGGCGAGGTGATTTGAGTAAAAATCATAGAATTTCCCTCGGTTAATTTTGTGATTTAACGTGGTAGAATTTTTACGTCTAATAAAATATATTTAAAACAGACGGTTATATTTAGAGTGTTCCCCGTAGGTACGGGGATAAACCGGATCATCCAGAGAAAAAATTTCTGTGCGTAAAGTGTTCCCCGTAGGTACGGGGATAAACCGGCTAAAAATAATGGCTAATGCATTTGATTTTGGTGTTCCCCGTAGGTACGGGGATAAACCGTCTGTACCCAGACAGCCTGTTTCGCCATTACGGTGTTCCCCGTAGGTACGGGGATAAACCGTCCTAACACGGCACTTTGAACGCGCCCAACGTGTGTTCCCCGTAGGTACGGGGATAAACCAGAGGCGAATGACCGTCTGATGATTGGGTTCAAGTGTTCCCCGTAGGTACGGGGATAAACCGAGAAATGTAGTGAGGGGATATCTCATCTGGAAGTGTTCCCCGTAGGTACGGGGATAAACCGAAACTAATGAGGAAAATATCAAACGTGGGTTTGTGTTCCCCGTAGGTACGGGGATAAACCGACAGGGAAGAAGAAGTTAAAGGGCAGAATATAGTGTTCCCCGTAGGTACGGGGATAAACCGCCCCTGTGTTTACTTCGGTTGTTCCGGCCATTGTGTTCCCCGTAGGTACGGGGATAAACCGGCATTTTCAGAGGGGTTGCGGGTCGAAATCAAGTGTTCCCCGTAGGTACGGGGATAAACCGTTATGCGACATTTGTGCCTGAGTTCATGTTGTGTGTTCCCCGTAGGTACGGGGATAAACCTTTCGCTTTTTTCAGTTGGTCGGTCGCATTGGCGTGTTCCCCGTAGGTACGGGGATAAACCGCTCTAGATCTTCCGCCAAATGTTGAACGTCATGTGTTCCCCGTAGGTACGGGGATAAACCGAGGCCCTACTGAGTTTTCACTATCGATACAAAGTGTTCCCCGTAGGTACGGGGATAAACCGAACTATGACAACTGGAAACTGATTTTCCCTCAGTGTTCCCCGTAGGTACGGGGATAAACCGCCATCCCATGTGATCTGCCATTAGATTGTCAAGTGTTCCCCGTAGGGTACGGGGATAAATCTGCTGAAACTACGGTTCTGCATTTATTCCACTGAATGTCTTTGCTTTCCACACTTTGTCATTCACTGCTCAATCAAACCAATAATCTGGCTATAAAGCGCTTCGGCACTGCGTTCATACCCTGCGGCGGAGAGATGAACATAGTCGGGACGAGCAAGGTTCTGCTGCTGCCAGCTTCTGACTGAACATGACCCACCCATAAACTCCTGCCAATTCCAGAACAGGGTGTGCTGCTGTTTGGCGACGGCCTGCTGAGCCTGAATTATGCCATTGAGCAGAGCGGGTTGCTGTTCAGCACAGCTTGCAGCAGTTTTGTTTTTCAGCGAATCACTCGGCCCAACCAGCAAGATAACCACTTCTGGCATGACCTTGCGAATTTCCTGCACTTTTGATGTCAGTTCCTTCTGATAGGCAACAAGATCCAGTGAATCGTTGAAGGCTTCATTAGTGCCATAAGCAAGGATTACCATATCCGGTTTCAGTTGAACCAGTGTATTGATCCACTGTGGCTGCCATTTATCCAACATACTGATGGTGGCGCCATTAATCCCCAACGCGGATAACATAATGCCGGAGCTTTGGCGTTTGATCAGCCAGCCGCCGATTTTCAAATGCGTATCCTGTGCATCGACCCTGAGTGGGAAAGAAACACTGTGTTGTTGCGAAAATTGCCATTCGCTTTGTGTGGCCGGCAGATTCCACTGGCTGAACTGCATCCTGATTTGGGTTGCCTCATGGGATTGATAAAGCGCGCTTATCCCGTACTTCTCAAAAGTAGAGGGTGATAAATTCATCCGTATTGTGCTGCTGACATTTTCGGGTGTGGCAATAAAACCGCCTAGCGGATAATCAGCACGGTTATCTTTCCGGCTGCTCGACAGCCACCAGTTTTTTTTATCATCCGTGAACTTAACGGTAGCGGTGCGCTGGCCGGGAATGCTGATCGGGCTGATAAAACCAGGCCCAGCATCACCATAGCGATTCTGCAATAAACTACGCAGCTTACCAGTAAAAAAATCGGCGGCAGTGTGTGAATCGCCCAGTTGTACGAAATGGAGTTGGCGCGAATTGCTATGACGCAGTTTATCCGCCAGTAATGGTAAATTGGGATCGCCAAAATTCGTCAGTTGTTTTTGCCGATGTATTTGTGTCATCTGCAATTCAGATGAGGGTTTGGATTTTTTGCCGTGGCATGATAAAAGGCTCACAGAAAGCGCAATAACCAAACCTGCACCCATTATCCGATAAAACCAACGGAACTGTCTAAATGGTTGCATCTTCTTTAACTGGCTCCTGAATAAATGTCATCAATGAAAAAATAGCGTTCGCGATAGTCTGCTGCCCATTCAAACTGAAATGAATACCATCACCACTTCGGAGCTTGATTGTACTACTGCCATCACCAATATAGTCTGAATAATTCTCCGACCGATATTTGAACATATCATTAACTGAAACATAGATCTCACCCATTTTTGCCACCTCTGCCTGATACAATTTATTGAGATAAGCCATGCCGCCGGAAAGTTTTTTCTGCCGCATGTTGGGTGGGCCAACCCAAATCACATCCACCTTATGCTGGTGAGCATCATTTAAAATCGTTTCGATTCGCTGACGATAAAGGTTTTCCCAATCCTCACTCGCGAATTTCAAATAGGCTCCTCCGCGTTTTGTCGGCATATCCCACGGATCATTGGGGCCTAAAAACACCACAACCAATTTAATATCCGGATTTTTCCTTAGTGTATCACCGATTGTTTTGGGCCAATCAAAGAAACCGGGATAGGCCAATCCTGTACTCTGCTTGCTCAAATTAATACTGGCGATGCCATGTTCCTGGTAAAGACGGCGTTTTAAATGCGGAGCAACCCCTTGCATCATCGAATCCCCTGCAAACAGTACCTGATCTTTTTTCCCCAGACTGACATTCGTTTTTGGGGTAATTTCGGTAACCGCATTTGATGGTGAATGATTTCGTAATAAGGATGATTGAGTGTGCCGGACATCTTTTTGCAGCAAATCAGGGAACGTCAGATAGCGACTCTCGATAGAGTACGTATATCCCCCCAGAAAATTCAAACCAACCTGAAAATCAGGAAGAATCATGCTTGGAGTAGCATCAATATTTATGGCCTGTAGATTATTATCCTGATGAATCCCTCTTGCATATGCCATAAATGTTTCGCTGGCAGCAATTGCACCTTGCTGCATATTGCTGCCCAAATCCCACATTGGCTCTCCCTTAAGGGTTGTCCACGGACTATTACGGTGATACTTCTGTTGCCAGAAACTCTCCAGAGAACGTTGATTCAGCCAGATCAGCAGCAGGCTGGTTAAGGTGACGATAAAAACGACCTGCCCGACTTTTTTTAGATTAAAGGTAAATTCAGAAATTGGCATAGATAAATCCCGGCATTCCAGAAGGTGACAGCATAAATACCAAAGTGAGTAGCAGAGCTAAGGGGATTGGGTAATAAACCCATGACATCAGTCTATAGTTCTTTTCAATAGTGTTTCTGATATCCACCAGCCAAGGGTAGATAATAAAGAATCCCCAAAAAGCGATTAATAAAGTGCTACTGGATAGCAGTGCCGTCAACACATCCCCTGAGAATAGTTGGTTTAATACAGTCAGAGCCTCATTAAATGTTGGGCTGCGAAAGAATACCCATGCAAAACAGACAAAATGGAATGTCATCACTCGTGATAAAAATAATGAAATCGGATTTTTTCTTTGTGCCTTATTGCGATTCCCAGTAGAGGGAAACAGTGAGTTTTTAATATTGTGGAAAATTAATCCTAGCCCATGAATGGCGCCCCAAATAATAAAGCTCAATCCGGCGCCATGCCATAGACCGGAAATGACCATTGCAGAGAATAGATTCATATTCTTGCGGATAGTACCTTTCTTATTACCGCCCAGTGGAATGTAAACGTAATCGCGGATAAACGTCGATAAGCTGATGTGCCAGCGCCGCCAAAATTCTTGTAAATTCTCAGCAAGATAAGGGGCATTAAAGTTCTGTGGCACTTTAAAACCTAACAGCAGGGCAATACCCGTCACGAGGTCGGTATAACCTGAAAAGTTGAAATAGATATTCCATGCATAAGCATAAATCGCGACAAGGACTTGCCCCGCATGATAGCCAGTGGGGTCATCAAAGACTGGATTAACAAAATTTTCAGAGAGCGTCGAACTGAACAGAAACAGCTTCGCGATGGCCAGTGCAATCAATAACAGCGCTTTGAATGGCTCCAGCATCACTCTGGATGAAGTCTGGATCTGCGGCAGGAAATCTTTGGCTCTATTGATTGGCCCGGCCACAATGCTTGGAAAAAAGCAGAGATACAAAATAACATCAATCAGCGGAGCAGGAGGCAGTTCTTTCTTGCAAACCGACATCACGTAACTGACGGAATGAAAGGCATAAAATGATAAGCCTAATGGCATCAGCAGCTCAAGTATGGGTAGCTCGACAGAAATGCCTAAATTGGCTAACGATTGCTGGATCGCCTCTTGAAAGAAAGAATAATATTTGAAGGCGGTAAAACAACCCACAATACCGAAAATCAGAAGCGTGAATATGGCCTTGTTGGACAAATAACGACTAAGAATATTCGCCAAAAAGTAAATGAACAGGGTATAGGCGAATAAGATATAGGCAAATTTTGCTGCAAAAGAGAAGATAAATAAATAACTAACTAAAATTAATAGGCCATTCTGTAGCTTAGGGGCTTTTTGTAAAAGCCAATAGGCAAGAAGCAGAATAACAAACGAACCAAGAAACTCAAAAGAAAAGAAATTCATATTAGGCTCTGGCTAACCATTTATCATTGAGAGAAAGGGAGTGATTCTGAGGTTCATTATAGTATGGAATTTACTTGTGTTTACAATAGGTAGCAGGCAGGGAAATTATAAAAAAATAATCCACTGTGTAATTAATACATAGCGGATTATTAGGAGCCTGTCGTATAGGCAGATTCACTGCCTTTTTATTTAATCATGATTGAACATTAAACAGTACGAAAGGCATTACGAATACGTAGGTGATATTTCTGGCACGTTAATCTATACCCAATAGATTTCAAGTTACAGCGCGGCGATAGGTCATGTATTAAATGGTTAGTTGCTGTGATATGCTTCCGGCTTTTTAAGGATGAAGTATGGCCAAAGTTGATGTCTATTGCCGTTATTGCCACAAATCAGAACAGGTCAAAGGACATGGGAAAGGAAATGGCGGACATCCTCGTTATCGCTGTTATAGCTGCTGTAAGGTCTTTCAGTTGGCGTATACCTATCAGGCCTGCAAACCCGGCGTTAAAGAACAGATTGTCGATATCGCGATGAATAACGGGGGAATTCGTGACACCGCTCGGATCCTGAAAGTCGCCACCGCCACCGTCATGAAAACATTAAAAACCTCAGACCCCGAAACGTAACGACACTTCCCCTTGCGGAATGTGGCATCCAGATTGTCTGTGAAATCGACGAGCAATGGTCGTTTGTCGGCAATAAGAAAAACCAACGCTGGCTTTGGTATGCTTGGGAACCCCGCCTGAAGCGAATAGTGGCTCATGTTTTTGGCGATCGCAGTCGAAAAACGTTAGACAAGCTGCTTACCCTCTTATCTTCCTTTACTATTCGGTTTTACTGCACGGATGACTATGTTGTTTATGACCCACTTCCCGAGGAAGAGCACTTGACTGGAAAGGCGTTTACTCAGCGTATAGAGAGAACGAATTTAACGCATCGTACCCGAATCAAAAGGCTGAATAGAAAAACCATTGGGTATTCAAAATCGGAAGAAATGCACGATAAAGTGATAGGAACCTTTATTGAACGTGAACATTATTTTTAATACCTAATCTAATCATTTAATACATGACCCGGCGATAAATAATCGCAGCTAACAAAAGCAGCAACTTGATGAGATGCAGGGTATAAATGTACCCGTCTCTATAGGTCTGTCAGTTCCTGTTCCTGTGCCTGTGAAATCAGCTTTTTATTGCCATTAAATACCTGATGCAAATAGCGATTATAGTGAGCTCCCAGCTCGGAATAACCGTTCAGGTTATCGATCAATTTACTGGTATTCAGAGGCGTTTGTGCTGTCCTCTGTTTTGCCCGTGAAGTACGAAGTGATTCGTAGGCACGGTGTGTATTCATATTTTTCATGTAGGCGATGACGGAATCATCAACATTGCGATAAACTGAATAACCTTTGATTTTTCCTTTGGTTTTGCCGCATGAGTTGCAACGCATACCAAACAGGTTATTGTTTTTCTTGGCAAGTTCTGATGTTCCCCAGCCCGATTCTGCGGCTGCCTGAGTAGCAACAAAATGGGTCGGTATAATGTCAACTCGGCTTAGCAGTTTATTCCAATTGACCTGTTTAGGTGATGTGCAGGCCATTTTGTAACTTGCGCAGATCTTCTGCAATCGACTGGTATCCTGTACAGACCAGTGACGAGTTTCCTGGTGTGACAGCAGCCATTTTCGGTCTTGCATAATCTTTTGATTATGCTCATCAATGACAGGGACAACAATGTTTAAAAACGCTTTCTTCCGGGGTGTACCTGAAGGATATTGTCGCAAATCTGGCAAACTCTCCTGTATGCCATTGTGAGAATACTCTTTCATTTTTGAGGTACTGGTCGAAGCATAACTCAGACCGGTAAAAATTAATGAGAGAAAGAAAGCGAAGACGGCAGTTGTCCTCATGATTAAAGAGGGCATTTGCTTCTCCTCGTTTTATTGCTCTGGATAAAAAACATACGAATATTAGCAGAACAATCAATATCTGGCTACCATTATTCACCATTCATAAAATTCGTTTCTATAACGAATGCTAGCACATTACTGACAATAACCTATATTTTTCATTTTATTCAGTAAATTAGTGTAATGATTATTAGGATTTTATCCGGTTAATCGTGTTGTTGATTTAATGTTTTTATAGAGTTAGCGGCGTAAATACGCAGTTTTTGCTGCATAGATCATTATTGTTATTTAAGTCTAATATTTAGAAAAGGAGCTTCTATTTATGTTTAATCGTCTATTGCTTATATTAAGCTAATGGTATTTCTATAAAGTAAAATTTTTTGTAACGGAATTTATTAGTTTAATTAATTTTAAATGGTGGAATGATAAAGATGGAAAATATTATTTACTTGGAAATTAAAAGTGAAAAGTAGGGCTTGATCTTTCAGGGGGGGTTCTACTATAGATTCCATTTATAATAAGTATCAAAAAGGCCATGCAGATGAAATTTTGGTTTATGAAGTTTCATCTGATATGACAAGAGATCAGAATATCAACTATCAGCCAGTTGATATTAGAAAACCGATTGATAAATCCTCACCTCTGTTAGCTCAAAATTTAACCAATAATGAAAGATTGACTTGTAGTTTTCATTTCTATAGAACATCAATGCAAGGTGGGTTGGAACTGTATTATAAGATAAAACTAACAGGTGCTACATTAGGGTCTGTAATGAGCAACAATGGCGACTTTGTTTGGCTTACCTGCTTCGGTCAATCTCTTGTAGAAAGCGCAAAGAACGGGGTTAAATCTAATTGCCGTTAACGTGGCCATATATAGCATTCGACGCACCATCACTCATCGTCATATAATTTATTGACAAATATACAACTTATTGTTTCTCTTAGAGTATATAAAGAAAAACTTATTCTTTACGACACAACGTTGAAATGAACACCGCTTATGAAATCCTTTGACTCAGAAAAATTTCGCCAGCAATTTCCTGCCCTGCAACAGCAGACTGTGTTTTTGGATAGCGCGGCTACAGCCCTAAAGCCTATATGCATGATTGAGGCAACCCAGCACTATTATCAAAACCACAGTGCAACGGTTCATCGGAGCCAACACGCAAGCGCACAGGCCATGACGGCTCGTTATGAGCAAGCTCGTTCGCTGGTGGCGGAATTGATCAACGCCCCGCGGCCTGAAAATATCATCTGGACAAAAGGCACCAGCGAATCCATTAACCTGACCGCTCAAGGCTATTTTCGCCCTCGCCTGAATGTTGGTGATGAAATTATAATCAGCGAACAGGAACACCACTCCAACCTGCTGCCGTGGCTGATTTTGGCGGAACAAACAGGAGCCAGAATCGTTAAGTGGCCAATAGGCAATCAGAATCGGCCGGACATCAATACTCTCGCGACACTGCTAAATGAAAAAAGCCGGCTAGTTGCCATCAGCCAAATGTCGAATGTCACTGGCACCACAGTCGATCTGGCACAGGTCTCGACACTCGCCCACCAGTATGATTGCCTGGTTTTGGTCGATGGCGCTCAAGGCATTGTTCACACTCCCGTTGATGTACAGCGGCTGGGTATCGATTTTTATACCTTCTCTGCCCATAAACTGTATGGCCCTAATGGTCTGGGAGTATTGTATGGCAAAGGGGAATTGCTGGATGTAATGTCACCGTGGCAGGGCGGTGGAAAAATGCTGACTCAGGTATCTTTCAACGGTTTCACACCAGAAGCCGTTCCTTATCGCTTTGAAGCGGGAACACCGAATGTCGCGGGCGTGGTTGGCTTTGCCGCTACGCTGGAATGGTTAAAAACCGTTGATATTCCGCTCGCTGAATCCCATGCCGTTACCCTGACTGACTATGCCGAACAGCAGCTCAGTACTCTGACAGGGTTTATCAGCTACCGCGATGGCGATGCCAGTTTGCTGGCCTTCAATATCCAAGGGATACATCACAATGATTTGGCGACGCTGATTGCTGAACAGAATATTTCTCTGCGTTCAGGCCAGCACTGCGCACAGCCCCTTTTAGATGCCCTAGGGGTCAGCGGCTGCCTACGTGCTTCTTTTATGCCTTATAATAATCAGCAGGATGTGGATAAGCTGGTCAGTGCTGTGAAATTTGCCCTGTCGCTACTGGAAGAATAAGCTAGGCAAATAAAATATCCACTAAATACCATTGCAAGATAAATAACCGATGACATCAATTTCAGATTCAATCCTTGCCCCGCATCCGTTTGGAACGGAGATATCGGAGCAACAACTTATTGAAAATTTTCAGCAATGCCAGTTATGGGAAGATCGCTATCGGCAGCTTATCGGACTGGCCAAAAAACTGCCTCCATTAGCGGATGAACTGAAACAGCAGAACATTGAAATGTCCGGCTGTGAAAACCGTGTCTGGTTAGGGCACCAGTTACGCTCTGACGGCTGTTTGCATTTTTATGGCGATAGCGAAGGCCGTATCGTCAAAGGCTTATTAGCGGTACTTTTGACTGCTGTAGAAGGAAAAACAGCGGAACAAGTTTTACAGGCACCCTTATCTGAGTTATTTCAGCATATAGGTCTTGAACAACAACTGAGTGGTTCACGACTTAATGGGATCAAATCCCTGATCAACACCGTTCAAGTGATTGCCCGTTCACATTTGTCTTAAATTCTTACCTTAACCTAAGTTTTAAAGTCTGTTTTCCCGCTCGGCTTTTGCCACCATCTTTTTCAGTGCGTGAGACACGGCAATAAACCCAAACGTTGCCGTGACCATCGTTGCGGCACCAAAACCGGACGCACAATCCATCCGCTTCGAACCATCCGCCGTGTTTTTGGCAGCACAGACCGTACCGTCAGATTGCGGGTAAACCAATTGTTCCGTTGAGAATACACAGTCAATTCCCAATTTACCCTTGCCGTTTTTCACCACGCGATAGTCAGATTTCAGGCGTTCTTTCAATTTAGCCGCCAGCGGATCTTGCACCGTTTTCGCCAGATCCACCACCTGAATCTGAGCAGGGTCAAGCTGCCCCCCAGCCCCGCCCGTCGTAACAATCGGAATTTTATAGCGGCGGCAATAAGCCAGCAACGCCGCTTTTGGACGCACACTGTCAATGGCATCAATTACATAACTGAACTCAGCCGACACCAACTCAGCCACATTATCGGGGGTCACAAAATCATCAATGCAGGTGACTTGGCACTCCGGGTTGATTGCCCGTATCCGTTCAGCAATCACCTCGGTTTTTGACAATCCTACATTCTGTACCAGTGCATGCAACTGGCGGTTAGTATTGGTGATACAGACATCATCCATATCAATCAGCGTGATTGCCCCAATACCTGTGCGAGCCAGAGCTTCCGCCGCCCATGAGCCAACACCGCCAATGCCAACGACACAGACATGTGAACGGGCAAATAATGACAGTGCTTTCTGGCCATATAACCGCGCAGTACCAGCAAAACGCTGAAGATAAGCATCAGAGAGAGAAACTTGCATCACTAAATAAATCCTGAATCAGAGCCTATCTCAGTAGGCGTAATTAATGGGATCGGCTCTAAGACCTATCCCATAGAAATAATTTATCAATTGTTTTAACTGGGCTGGATCTTACTGGTTTGCCGTCAAAAAGCCAGACGACGATTTCTTCAATACCCAGACACGACCATAGTGATTATAAAAACCAGCTGTTTCTCCAGCATCATGACCCACACCATGATAGATATCGAAATGGTTGCCTTTTATTGCGCCTCCAACATCCAATGCCACCATCAGACGCATCCGATACTGGCCGGTAAATTTTCCTGTTTTATCCAACACCGGCACTTCCGCTAATAACGCCGTTCCGGGTGGAATTAATGCTTTATCCGATGCTACCGATGCTTCCGCGACAAGGGGCACAGCACTGGCTCCCCGCACGGGCGTAAAGGGTTCGGGCTTAAAGAAAACAAAAGAGGGATTCTGTTCCAGCAGCTCTCGTACCTCTGATTCATTATGTTGAGATACCCACTGGCGAATAGCTTTCAGTGACATTTCCTCAAGAGGTACTTCTCCTCGGTTAACAAGTATCTTGCCGATACTCTGATAAGCATGGCCATTCTTCCCGCTATAACCGAAAAAGGTCAATGGACTGCCATCACCAAAATCGATATAACCACTCCCCTGCACTTCCATCAAAAAATTATCAATCAGGGAATTAGTGTACCCTATGATCAATTTTTCACTCAAAGCTCCATTATATATAGCTGCACGGTTTGGCAGACGGAGACGTGACTTACCTGGCATTCGGTACAAAGGATATTTAAATTCGCCCTGCTTAACATGGCGTGCCTGCAAAACTGGTGTGTAATAGCCGGTAAACTTAACATTACCGTAATTATCGTCACCGTCCATCTGATAGGCCAGCAACCCATACTGGTTTAATTCGCGGGGATCTCCACCAGACAGCATCCAATTCTGGATAGCATCAAGCGTTGCACGATTATTCCCATAGAGCCGAGGAGAAGATTTGCTGATAAATTTGACTTGTGCCTGAAAATCTCCGGCGTTGGTAGGAGAGCCTTGTGCATTTGGAATATTAACAAGCTGGAGATCTTCGCTAATGCGCCCATCTTTATACTGCTGCCCTTGATCTGTAGGACGCATCTGGCAACCCGATAATAACGAAATGACAAATCCCCATAAAAGATATTTGCCCCAAAGTTTCATATTATACCTTATCTCCTGTCATTATGATTCGACGACGAACAATATCAAACCCCGGTAAATAATAAAATGTCGTTAAGAAAAAATAGATTACTGTTCCATAACCCCATGAATGAACAAAAACACGACAAATAGTGCTATTTTTAATCATACAAGAAATAAGTTCGGTAAATATCAACAAAAAACTTGCAACAGCGCCGAACCTGCGTATAGTGTGCCGACATCAGACGCGGGGTGGAGCAGCCTGGTAGCTCGTCGGGCTCATAACCCGAAGGTCGTCGGTTCAAATCCGGCCCCCGCAACCAATCCTATACGATGTCACATCGGCAGGGTTTAGTACCAAAGAATGTTATCATTCAGTATTTGTAAGTAGTAGACGGACGCGGGGTGGAGCAGCCTGGTAGCTCGTCGGGCTCATAACCCGAAGGTCGTCGGTTCAAATCCGGCCCCCGCAACCAATCCTATCGATGTCACATCGGCAGGGTTTAACACCAAAGAATGTTATCATTCAGTATTTATAAGTAGTAGACGGACGCGGGGTGGAGCAGCCTGGTAGCTCGTCGGGCTCATAACCCGAAGGTCGTCGGTTCAAATCCGGCCCCCGCAACCAACTTTTCTTTCGTATTTTTCACGATCTCACTTCCCTGTATTTCCCAATTTTCCCTTTATTTTTTAATTCTGTTTGTTTTATTCGCATTGATTAAAAGCGGGTATTTCACCGCCGTGCCAGCTCTACACCACTTTTAAAATAAGCCTTAATACCTGCAAAAATGGATTCCGCCACTTGTTGCTGGAATTTCGCCGTTTTCAATTTGCGTTCTTCTTCCAGATTACTGATAAATGCCGTTTCAACCAGAATGGACGGAATATCCGGTGCTTTCAATACTGCAAATCCCGCCTGATCGATACTATTTTTATGCAGTTTATTAACCTTGCCAATCCGTTTGAGCACTTCACTGCCAAATTTGAGGCTATCATTAATCGTCGCGGTTTGAACCAAATCCAACATAGTATGATCCAGATATTCATCACCACTTTTGCTGACTCCACCAATCAAGTCAGACTCATTCTGGGTCTGTGCCAGAAAACGAGCGGTATTACTGGTTGCTCCTTTGGTTGATAACGCGAACACGGAAGATCCCCGTGCGGCTCGATTGGTAAACGCATCCGCATGAATAGAAACAAATAAATCCGCCTGCATCTTACGTGCTTTCGCTACCCTGACCTGCAATGGAATGAAAACATCCTCATTACGCGTCATGTATACTTTCATGCCGGGTTCACGTTTGATAAGTGCTTGCAGGCGACGGGCAATCTGTAACACTACATCTTTCTCACGGGTCTTGTATTTCCCGATGGCACCTGAATCTTCACCGCCATGCCCCGGATCAAGCATAATAACAATCGGTCTGTTCTTGCCCGGCCGCCCCGGTTTTCGCTTTTCAGCAGGCAGATTTTTCTCCAAATCCCCGCTGTTGTATTCTTCCAACAACGCTTGCAAGGGATCATCCTCCACATTTGCCGCCTTGCTCGGATAAAGATCTAACACCAGACGATGTTTGAATTTCGCAATAGGTGGTAGTGTAAAAATATGTGGGGCAACTGGCTGCTTAATTTCAAACACCAGGCGCACGGTTTTGGGATTAAATTGCCCGACTCGTACCAATTTTAAGTAGGGGTCTCGCTGATGAATCTGCGACCCCATACCGCTCAGGGCACTATTAAGCTGAACACCCTGCAAATCGATGACAATCCGGTTAGGGTTTGAAAGAGAGAATTGACGATATTTAAGTAGAATATTAGCCTCCAGTGTCACTCTGGTATAACTTGATGCAGGCCAAATACGAACAGCAATAATTTTTGACGTTGCTGCGTGTCCTATTGAGCTAATGCTCAACAACCACATGGCTGCTGCGCCTTTCAACAAATTGCGACGTGAAGGATTATGGTCTGAATGACTCATTGTTTATTCCATTTAAAAACAACCAAACGCGGTAATCTTGCCAAAAAAGACTGTCAGGCGGCAAACTCTAATTAATTAGCGAGTGGCTGTCATCAAAAAAAACATTTTACGTTCTCTCAATTTATTAATATCAATATAAATATAAATAATATTGTTATTTTTATCCATATTCCCTCTTGCCATTTTTGACAAAAAAGAATAAAAATACAAAAATCATGAATAAGAATTCATCTGGAGAGTTTCATGAAAGAACGCTGTACCGAATTGGTTGAAGTTTTCCGGCATTCAGTTCCGTATATAAATGCACATCAAGGCAAAACCTTTGTCATTATGTTGGACGGTGAGGCTATCGCCCACGAGAATTTTCCAAATATCGTTAATGACATCGGCCTACTGCATAATCTGGGCATCCGTTTGATCGTCGTGTATGGCGCTCGTCCCCAAATCGACCAAAAGCTTGCCGAATACCATAGCCAGCCAATTTATCACAAGCACATCAGAGTTACGGATGCCAAGACACTGGAGCTGGTCAAACAGTCCGCAGGTCTGCTACAGCTTGATATTACGGCTCGTCTTTCCATGAGCCTCAGCAATACACCATTGCAAGGTGCCAATATTAACGTTATCAGCGGTAACTTTATTATCGCCCAGCCACTAGGTGTCGATGATGGCATTGATTACTGTCATAGTGGCAGGATCCGCCGTATTGACGAGGAGGCCATTAACCAGCAGTTGGATAACCATGCCATTGTATTAATTGGGCCCGTAGCCGTTTCCGTCACAGGTGAGAGTTTCAACCTGACGTCCGAAGATATAGCCTCACAATTGGCGATTAAATTAAAAGCCGAAAAATTGATCGGGTTTTGCTCATCACAGGGCGTACTTGATGCAGAGGGGAATATCCTGTCGGAAATTGTTCCCAATGAGGGAGAAGCACGGCTAAATGAGCTGGGAAGTGAGGGAGATTATTCTTCAGGTACCGCCCGCTTCTTAAGAGGAGCTATCAAAGCCTGCCGTCGTGGGGTTCGTCGTAGCCATTTGATCAGCTATCAGGAAAATGGCTCACTGGTTCAGGAATTATTCTCCCGTGAAGGCAGTGGAACCCAGATAGTCATGGAGCGCTCCGAACAGATCCGGCGAGCCAATATCAATGATATTGGGGGCATTCTTGAGCTTATTCGTCCATTGGAACAGACAGGTATCTTAGTTCGCCGCTCACGGGAACAACTGGAAATGGAAATTGATAAGTTCACTCTGATAGAGCACGATAATGTAACGATCGCCTGCGCTGCGCTCTATTCTTACCCTGACGAAAAAATTGGTGAAATGGCTTGTGTTGCGGTTCATCCAAACTACCGGAACTCTTCCCGAGGCGAAGTATTACTGAATTCCATCGCTGGTCAGGCCAGACAGGCAGGGCTGGAGAAACTATTCGTACTCACAACCCGCAGTATCCACTGGTTTCAGGAAAAAGGCTTTGAACCTGCTGAAATCAATATGCTTCCTGTGGAAAAACAAGCGCTGTATAACTACCAGCGCTGTTCGAAAATCTTGATGTTAAATTTAGAGGTTTACTGACCTGATTGACACTCTCCCTTTGGCTTGAGCCATTCTGCCAAGCCACTACGCCGCTGTGTTGATGTACTCACCGCCTTATCCAGAACCGGTTTATGTGCGTAAAGCGTCAATTTTTCACGGGCACGGGTTAAGGCTGTGTACACCAGTTCCCGGCTGACAACTGGCGAGAATTGAGTCGGCAAGACTAACGCGGTGTGTTCAAACTCAGAACCTTGGGATTTATGGACAGTCATCACATAGGCCGTTTCATGCTGAGGCAATCGGCTCGGCTGAAATGGCTTTATCGTCCCATCAGATAGCTGAAAATGGGCTTTCAGCTCATTATCCTTATTCCTGAGCATAATACCAATGTCACCATTAAATAGCCCCAGTGTACTATCGTTGCGTAAGATCATAATGGGACGTCCGGCATAACCCCCGCTCTCCGCACTTCTGGGCAGAGAAATAACGCCTTTACGATGTAACAATTGCTCTACCCGCTGGTTCAAGCCGCTTACACCAAACGGCCCTTCCCTCAAAGCACACAACAACCTGAAACGGTTAAACTCTGCCAAAATGTCTTTGTCAGATGCTTGTTCGTTCACCATCGCTAAATAACGGTAATAACCTTCTGCAGTTTGCATCAATAAACGCTGATAATCTTCATCTCCTGCAAGAGGATTGAAGTGAACATCAGGCAAAGACTGACCCAAGACGGCAGATACCCCGGCACTATTGCCTTGATTAACCGCCGATGCTAATTGCCCGATACCCGAAGCCGAGTTGAAACGATAGCTTTTACGTAACAGACATAAGCAATCCCGGACTGCCAGTGTATGTTCTCCAGAATCAGGCATTGAATACGATGTTAGCTGACAGCCTGTCAACTGACTCAATTGTTCGGCACGCTTGGCACTATAACCTTGTTCAGCGAAGCGGCAGATGTCCCCCAATACGGCTCCCGCTTCAACCGAGGCCAACTGATCTTTATCCCCCAGAAAAATCACTTTTGCCCGTGGTGGCAGGGCTTCTATCAAACGTGCCATCATCGGTAAGTCCACCATTGAGGCTTCATCGATGATCAAAATATCAAGAGATAGCGGATTATCGCGGTGATAACGCAGTTTCTGGCTATCTGGCTGCGCTCCCAACAGGCGATGAATTGTTTGTGCCTGCTCAGGAATGCTATTCGATTGTTGTGATGTTAAAGCCAGTTTATTGACTGCCTCACTCAGCGATTCAGTCAATCTGGCGGCCGCTTTACCAGTGGGTGCGGCCAATTGAATACTCAGTGTTCTGCCTTCATTCAGTTTGATCAAGGCGGCCAGCAACTTAGCTACCGTCGTCGTTTTTCCTGTCCCTGGCCCGCCAGAGATAACGGAAATACGGCTGGTTACAGCAACTGCCGCCGCCACTTTCTGCCAGTCTATTTCCCCTTCAGCGGTGACACCAAAAAGTTCATCCAAAATGCGATGTAATTGCACTTCATCAATATCGTCAGATAATTCTACCGACGCAAAAAACTCCGCGACCCGACGCTCACTTTGCCACATGCGTTGCATGTAAAGGCGATAATCAGCAAGAGCGTGGCGGGAAAGAATGATCGGTGCGGGAGATTCGCCAGTGCTCACTGCAGAACATGCTTGTAACGCTGAAATAACTTGCTGCTGATTTGGTTTCCCCGCCGAAAACCAGAGCGATGCTGCTAATTCAGGCTGCCGCCCCTCAAATAAATATTCAGGCGAGATCCGCTCTAATGGCAGGCAGACATGCCCTGCTCCTGATTCCGCACTCACCAATGCCGTAATCAGCAATAACAGAGGATCTCCGTTTTCAATCATTGCATAAGCAAACTGCACATCCAGCGGGCGCAGTAATTTTTGGGCAACGGCTTGCTGCAACAATAATTTCATGTCACTCATACGCCCTGCTCCTCGCCAGCCGCACTGAAAAGCCTATCCAGTTCATCAACAAATTCAATGGAGGGCAAATAACGATAAACACCATGTCCTGGATTAGCCTTATCAATCCCGCGCAGAAACAGGTAGATAACTCCCCCAAAATGCTGCTGATAATCGTAATTCACCAATCGGTGACGCAAATAACGATGTAACGCCAACGTATAAAGCTGATACTGCAAATCGTACCGATGTTCTATCATGGCTTTGGCCATGGCTTCCTGAGTGTATGACTGACTGCTCTCCCCCAGCCAGTTTGACTTGTAGTCCACCACATAAAACTTACCCTGCCAGCAGAAAACTAAATCAATAAACCCTTTCAACATGCCCTTAACCTGATGAAAGGATAAAGGTGCACATTGTGCAGACAACGGATCATAACGGCGGGTCAATGCACTCAATGCATGTGAATGCAGCAGCTTATCGACAGGTAAATAAAATTGCATTTCACTTTGTTGCTGATGACGAGGAACATTGGCAAGTTGTATTCCCTGCTCATCCAGCTCTGCGGTAACAAAATCCGCTATCCACTGCTGCAATACTGGCGCCCAGTTCTCATCAAACCCGGCTGCCGTTAATTTTTCTGCCAGCCACACCTGCTCAGGTAGCTCGCTGAAGTCGAGATCTTCCAAGATGCTATGTAAGAAGGTACCAGCAGATGCCCCGCGAGGAAAAGTATGTGGTGTCATCTGCGATGAAGGTTCCTCCTGCTTTTCGCCACGAGCATCAATATCCAGTTTCGGGGCAATCGACTGCACAATGACATCCACCGATTCTCCAAACGCGCTGGTATAAGCATGGGAAATAGAGTGCGAAGAGGAATACTGCAAGCCAGAATAACTGGTTACCCGCCAATCATCCTGAATGGAACGCCGGAATTTTCTGGCCGCCAGCAATGAGTCATTGTTATTTTGCGAACACCACTGCACATCATCAGTTTCCTCCATCAGTGTGACCTGAATATCATCATTACTGAGTTCATTGAGGCTATCTGCCAGCAATTGCGCATCACCTTGCTGCCCTTTCTGCAACAAATAACCAAGGGCAGATAAGTGTAAATCCGTATTGCCTGCTTTTTTCTTATTGCCTTGAATCAGTGGTGCAACCCCGACACTACAGTGATAAATCGACCGTGTTAAGGCAACATAGAGCAGACGCAAATCTTCTGCCAATCGTTCTTCATCTGCCAGTGCCTTCTTTTCATCATCCTGGAAGATACTGAAGTGAGTCTCAAAACTCTGACGATCATGGTAAATCGCCTGTTCCTGTTTCCTGAAACTACATATGAATGGCAGACAAACCAGTGGGTATTCCAATCCTTTTGATTTATGGATGGTACATATCTGCACCAGATGTTTATCACTTTCCAGCCGCATCTGCTGGGTTTCTGATTGTGGGTCAGGACGGGAAATCTGTTGTGCCAGCCAGCGAACTACTGCATGTTCGCTATCCAATTGCAGCGATGTTTCCTGCAACAACTCGCCAATGTGCATGACATCAGTCAGCCGGCGCTCACCGTCATACCCGGCCAGTAGATTTTCTGCAACCTGGTATTTCACCATGACCGCCCGCAACATCGGCAACACCCCACGGGAGCGCCATAACCGGGCATAACCGGAAAATTCATCCACCAGATGATCCCATGCAGTTTCATCGTGATTCAGCTGATCAATTTGCTGTGCACTCAGGCCAAACAAACTACTGGCCAATGCGCTCCGGAGTTCACGTTCCTTCTCCGGTGATAGCACCGCTTGTAACAGCCAAAGCAAATCCTTTGCTTCCGGCGTATCAAATACACTATCACGGTTGGAAAGAAACACCGACGGTATCTTGAGCGCATTCAATTCATCGCGGATCATTGCTGCTTCGCGGCGGTTCCGCACCAGCACGGTAATATCTGCCGCCGTGACGGGCTGGCTTTTTTCTGCCTGCTGCAAAAGTGCCTGCCCTTGTTGCCCAGCCAGCAACCAATCCCGAATTTGGGCAGCACAGTGCCGCGCCATGCTCTGTTCATATCCCCCTTTGGCAACCCCCTCTCCGGGCTGTAACCAAAACTGTAAAGCAGCCTGCTCCTGATGGTGGAACAAGAATCTCAGATTATGGTTTTTTTCCGCTGCTTTCACATTAATAAACGGAATTTGGCTGAACAGGAAGGGGCGCTCTGTGTGGGAAAACAGTTTATTGACGGCTTGCACCATTGGCACAGAAGAGCGCCAGTTGGTTTCCAGTGTGTAATGAGCACTGACTTGGGAACGCGCCCGAATATAGGTAAAAATATCCGCACCACGGAACGCATAAATCGCTTGCTTGGGATCGCCGATAAACATCAAGCCATTTTCCCGCTGCTCATTTTCCGGTTGATCACAATATATGGCTTGAAAAATGCGGTATTGCTGCGGGTCAGTATCCTGAAACTCATCGATCATGGCAACGGGATAACGCTGCCGGATAGTCGTCGCAAGCTGCTTTCCCCCTTCTCGTTGTAAGGCGCTGTCCAGCCGCGTCAATAAGTCATCAAATCCCATATGTCCGCGCATCAACTTTTCCTGATTGACGGACTGACGTATTTCAACAATCGCCTTAGAGATGATGATATCCCGTAGTGTTAGCGGTTGTTGATATAAATCGTCGATGGCAGTAAACACCGGATGCTGAGGAGTCTCTCCCTTTTTGGTCTTTTCCGCCAATCGTGACTGACTGAATTTGTCCAATTCTTTGGGAAGCTGATAATCTCTGGTCTGCGATTCAGCCCATTCAGAAACACTGTTCAGCCAGTTGGGTAAGTGTTTTTTACTGTAACTACGCTTATCGACATCAGAATTGGCAATGAGATCGTGTAAATCCGGTGCTACATCTCTCCACCGATGCTTGACTGTATCAATCAGACTAATGATCTTTTCATGACGGCCAATCAGGGTTTCATCACTGTCAGGCGGATTGACGATATAAGGCATATCTCCTTGCAGATGAGAGGAAACATCCTTAAGCAGTGCCTCTGGCCCACTCCATTCTTGATTGATCACTGTCGCCATTGACAACGAGAGCGGATAACAGTGACGCCGCCAAAAATCGGCACAGCCTTGTTTGCGTAGCGGGTATTCATCCTGAATCAACGTTTGGTCAAACAGAACACCGGATTCAAAGGCATTGTGCACCAGCATTCGCTGGCAAAAACCATGAATAGTATAAATTGCCGCTTCGTCCATTTGACGTTCAGCAGCCAGAAGCCAACTGGCAGCACTTGCTCTGTCAGGAATTTGATCCAGCAATTGCTGATAAACAGGATCACTTTCCTCCGTCCCTTCGCGAATACACGCCAAACGAAGCTGATGGATATTTTCGCGGATACGTCCACGCAATTCATCCGTTGCCGCTTCAGTAAAGGTGACAACAAGGATTTCTTCGACATTCAGCGGGCGGAAAAAGGCGGCATCACCGCCTAATCCGAGTAACAGACGAAGATAGAGCAAACCTATCGTGTAGGTTTTACCTGTTCCCGCTGAAGCCTCAATCAGCCGCTGACCATGCAGCGGCAGTGTTAATGGGTTAAGTTTATGGTTTAGTATTTCTGTGCTCACTGAGCATTCACCTTAACCGGCAACTGTTTCTGGAAATCTGACACGTTAGAGTAAGTTTTCCAGCCTTTCAGCTCAGCATATTGATGAGCTGCCCCTTTTTTACCGGTAATTTGGGAAATCAGTGCCAATCCTTGACGCTTTATCACCGCTTTATCATAAAAAGCAATTAGTTGTGCCTTAGTCACTTTCTCCGTAGCGGCAATGGTTTTTTCGTGTGTATCAAATTTGAAGTTATTACTCCCAAAATCATAATTATAATGGGATGCTTCTGCATAAAAAGTTTCTGGTGGCTGCCGCATTTCTGTCAGTAACGCTTTTTTATACTGTTCAAAATCAGCATCAGGCATTGCCTGTAATTTTTTTGCGGCCTGTTGATAAAAGCTCTGATAGCGTTGATGCAGGTAATCGGGTTGCTTGCTGTTACTCTGCAACAGGAAGCCCAATCCCGATTGTTCACCCACGCTGGTGTTGAAAGCAGAAGCAACATAGCCCAATTGTTCCGATGTTCTGAGTTGTTCAAAGAACCAGGGTGACAAAATACGCCCTAACAGGTTGGAATAAATATAACCATTGATTCGGTCATATCCCGTTGGAATATAGACTTCAGACAGTGCATTATCGGTACTGCTGGCAGTTCCTTTAAAATTCACCGCATAATCACGATCAACCACGATATGGTCGCCACTCCACCACGTAGTCCCCTGATTCGCGAGTTGCTTATGTGCCGACTTAACGATATCGATACTCTGCTTTTCTGTTAAATTACCGAAAATTCCCGCCTGTAAAGCCGAATGCTGAATCATTCTCTGACGGTATTTAACAATATCGTCAATCGTGATGGTATCCAAAGCTTTCAAACGGTCAGTCTGCTCAAAATAAGGCACACGAGAAAGACGGGAGACGGGGTGTGTCGCCATTTCATAAGCCTTGCCATTATTGACGGCTTCCACTTGGTCACGATAGCGCGATTTTGCCTGATTCAGCTCTTCCTGAGTGGGTGTGAACGCAATGTACTGGCTGATGGCCGAAGTTAACAGTTCAGACAAGTGCTGAGTATAACCACTCACCCCAATTTGCAGGCCTTCTGAATACCCTAATGTTAATCCCATGCCACCTACAGATGCCTGATAGCCCAGCTGATCCAATCCCATATCACTCAAATAGGCCAATAACGAATAAGTAACCTGATCTTTGGCATGACTCATTCCATCCGCATTACGCATATTCAATGTGATGATGGACTTGGGTTCATCCATAAAATATTGGCTCTGCATATAGAGCAAACGAACATTTGGCTGCTCTAAAATCATTTTAGGGTGTTTTTGACTGCCTGATGCCTTAATCAAAGATAAATCATCAGGAATATACGGATTCAGTTCTGGCAAGGAGAGCGAAACCTCTTTTTCGAGTTTCCGCCATTCCGTCCGCTGTTGTGGTGTGATTTTATTGACCTGATAGGGCGCATGAACAAAGTAAGCTTCCTTG
This sequence comes from Xenorhabdus bovienii SS-2004, assembly GCF_000027225.1. Taxonomy (NCBI): domain Bacteria; kingdom Pseudomonadati; phylum Pseudomonadota; class Gammaproteobacteria; order Enterobacterales; family Morganellaceae; genus Xenorhabdus; species Xenorhabdus bovienii. Next base: position 3,598,451 of record NC_013892.1, on the reverse strand, counting down.
TTATGTGGCTCTTTCGGGCCAGTAAACCAAATACGCGCATTTTCAGGTGTCAGTTCAGCCAGACGGCTGAAGATAGCTTGTGGGTTGTATTCGTCCGCAAGATAGCCGGCGTCCAGTACATGGGAAACAGGGATATCCTGCATAACATCAGACAACCACTGAATGTAGCCCATATTCCGCACGATTGACGCATACTCGAATGATAAATTGAGCACTTTAGCCATTTCATCAAAATAGCTCTTTTCAATGCCCTTTTGCTTTAACAGATTAATGTAAGAGAAGATGGCCGCAATAACCCGATCACGCTGCTCAAGCCCTTTGTCCGTTAATGAGACATAAATGCCAAACGTTCCTGAGTTACCATCTGTCGTCGGGCTGGCGCTGGCACTGATGCCCTCAGCCAATCCCTGTTTTTGCAGCCAGTCAGACAGCGTGTTCGCACTACGATTACCAATCAGATATCCCAGATAGGCATCTGTTTTACTGCGAAAATCCGCGCTGTTGTCAGCAATGCTGAATTCCAGTTGTAACGATTTGTAAGGCTTCGAAGGCACATAATGGATAATGATGCCTTTTTCTTTATCCGTTATCGCCGGAACCGTAATAGCGGGGACTGAAGCCTGTCTGTTCGGAATCCGGCCAAAGGTTTCTACCGCAATATGAGCCAGTTTGTCGATCGGTTGCTGACCATACAACACCCCTTTCATCAGATTGGCAGAGTAATAGCGCTGGTAAAAATCAATGAGTGCGGCCTGTAATTTACTGTCGGGCTTATCTTTCAGCGTTTCAAGGTTTCCACCACCAAAACGGGCATTGGGATGCGCAGGATTGAGCGTTTCAGAGCGGACCTGCCATATGCGATGACCCTCACCAGCACGGGCAATGGTCATTTCGTTATCAATGGCATGACGCTCACGATCGGCGTTAACCGGATCAAGAAGCGGTTCAGCAAGAGCATCGCTAAGGCGTTCTGTCGCTTCTGTCAGTGAACCATTCTCAACTTCCAGATAAAATGCGGTACGATTGCTTGAAGTGCTGGCATTGTGACTTCCACCGTGCTTCTGCAAAAACTCGGTGAACCCCCCAGATTGAGGGTATCGCTTGGAGCCCATGAGCACCATATGCTCCAAATAATGAGCCAGACCAAGCTGGTTATCAGGATTTTCCATATGGCCAACCGGAACTGAAATGGCAGCCAATGATTTAATGGCCTTCTCATCAGAAACCAGTAAAACCGTCATGCCATTGGGTAATTGGATGGCTTTATATTGACGAAGATCTCGTTCACTTTTATTAATAGTTTCAGGCAAAGGCTGCCAAGGCAACTTTGCATACGCTGTGGTTCCCCAAAAGAGCAGAAAAAGCATCGTCATGATGCGAATAATATATTTAGGCATAACCCAATATTTTCCCTATTTATTTAGATGAAGAACGACTTAAATGACAAGCCATAGGCAACAAATAACTCTGTACTTCGCGTTTCATACGCACCCAAAATAATTGATCAACTTGCCTAAATGCTCGTTGGACGTAAGCATCACTGCTTTCTCCACTTTTTCCCTGTGTTCCCAGCCATTGCTGCATCAGTTTGTTTTCAGCTTTTTGCTGAGCTTCCTCACTGAAATTGATTTTCTGGCTCTCTCTGTCAAAGCAATCATCCAGCCATGCCCAACCGCTTCGGCAAAACAAAGGGAGTGGTTCAGACATGCCCTGAAAATAACCAGCAACCATCTGATTCAGGTATTTTTTTGCCTCATCCGATGTCAATGGTGAAAAACGCCACTCGCTGTTTTCCCTTCCATACATTCGGCTCTCACCATTGTTGCCTGAAAAACAATAGGCAAGATGTTCAATCCATAGTTGGATACCATCATTAGCCATTAAGTTCGCTGGACGCCAACGTAAAATTCCATCGGGCTGCACCTGATGGATTTTTCCAGTCAATACCACAGTATCTAACTCATGGTGTAACTCTATGAAAGAAGACTCCGTTCTCTCTTCCCGAATCTTATTTGCCAGTGGCTGCATAGCTTCTAATTGATTCAGCCAGTAAACCTCACCAAACGCCCCATGTGGCAAACCTCCCGATGCGCGGAGATGATAAAACAGAGATTCAGGTGATCCTTCTTCTAGCAAGATACTCAACAACAATTGGTTAAATTGATAACGTTGCAGATGATCGAGTACGAAAGGTTCTTCTTCAGGCAGTTCCGTCTCTTCAATGATGAAATGCACTTTCAGCCGACGCTGAAAAAATGCCCTGACGGGGTAACGGTAAAAACGGATCAGTTCATCGAGTGCCACTTCCTTTATCTCACTGGTCTCAAACTCAACCGGCTGGCAAAAATCGATGGGGGAAGCACCTTGCTGACTGGCTGCCGGCAACCATTCTGCGGCATAACTTTGCTGATAATGATCAGGCACGAAGTTTTCCATCGCAAAAGGAACACGAGTATGCTGTAACAGCAGGTGATTTCTAACTTTTCTTGCGCTGTCATCAACATTCAGCATCTCATCTCCCGGCAAGCAACAGCTCTGGCAGACATAATCCAGTAACTCACTGACCAGTACAGAAGGATTACACTCTGTATCATCACGAATTGATTTACCGATATAACTAATATAAAGGCACGTTTCTGCCGAAATCAGGGCTTCCAGAAAAAGATAACGGTCATCATCGCGACGCTTCCTATCTCCCCGCTGGCTTTTTTCTGCCATCAGATCGAACCCGAGTGGCGGAATAGTTCGTGGATAAACGCCATCATTCATTCCCAGCAGGCAGACAACTTTAAAAGGAATGGAACGCATGGGCATAAGAGTACAGAAGTTCAACGAACCAGCGAGAAAACGCTGACTGATCTTCTCATCATCAAAACGCAGCACCAATTCATCACGCAACAGCACCAAAGGGACACTCTCGCTGTAATGAGCATTCAGACCATTATCAATGACTTTCTGCCACTGCTGAGTGATCAATGCCAATACCAGTTCTGTTTCCTCATCCGCATCAAAGAAAGTTTCCAACAGCTGCGGACATACTGCCAGCCAACCCGACAGCCTCTGATCTTCACTCAGAATTTTACGCCAGCGGTTCAGCTCCATTAAAAATTCCGCCAGTTGTCCCGCCAGTTCTGCGGCAAGACCACTGGATTCATCATAAGGCAAAACGTCATTCCATGGGCCTGCATGGCTGTCCATAGCATACCCCAATAGCATACGTGTTAAACCAAAACGCCACGTGTTCTGTCCGGTAGCAGGCAACGACAGTGCTTCTATGTTGTCGTCATCCAACCCCCAGCAAATCCCTGATTCTTTCACCCAGCGTCGTAACAGACGCAATCCGTCTTCCTGAATGGCAAATTTGCTGGCCAATGCAGGCACTTCCAGTAATGCCAGTACCTGCTCCGCCGTAAAACGACTCTGCGGCAGCTCTAGTAAGGTAATAAAAGCCTGCAAAACGGGGTGAGCCTGACGGGCTTTACGATCAGAAATCGCAAAGGGGATATAGCGCTCCTCCGGTGCATTGCCGAAAACCGCCTGAATATAGGGAGTATAACTGTCGATATCCGCCATCATCACGATAATGTCTCGTGGTGTCAGTGAGGGATCATCATCCAAAAGACGCAGGATCTGATCCTGCAAAACTTCCACCTCTCTCTGGGGGCTATGACATGAATGAAAAGATAGCGAGCGGTCTTTACCATCAATCTGACGTTTTTTTAGGCTATTTTTGAAAGAGTGTTCCGTGGAGCCAATTTGAGCGTGATCTTCAAGATTCAGCATATCCCGCTGGATTTGATGCAGGATACAACTCGGCTCCAGTTCAACAAAAGCATGAACATCAGAGTCAGGTTCCAACTGCGATAGCAGGTAGAGGTTATCCCTGCCTAATTTCCCCCATGACGCCAACAAGGGATTGTTCAGGCTCTGCTCTCCCTCATCATTGAAAAGAGATGACGCATTTTCCGGATCTCTAAATCGTTCCAATGACTGCTGGCTTTGATAATGTTTTGGTTTACGGCTATTTAACTTGGCCAGAAAGGCATAACTCTGGATATCCCCCCAATAGTACAGGCAGGGATTAGTGAACATCAGGTGAATATCGATATGTTGCCCCAATGCCTTAAATATTTGCAGATAAGCAGGAGGTAACGTAGATATCCCACAGATAAATACCCGTGCAGGCAGCTTTTCCAGTGGAAAACGACCTTCTTGCAAAGTTGAAATAAATCTATGATATAAGTTAGCGCGGTGCCACAGTGGTTGTTCTAGCTGACGAGTATATTCTGTCAGTTCAAGCCATAATCTTTTTTGCCAAGCTTGGGTATCACTTAATCCATCAATTGACTGATCGCTTTCCCAGCTTTCCAGCCATTGGGGGCGATAAACCAGATATTGGTCAAACAAATCGGCAACTCGGCCTGCCAGCTGGTGGATCTTACGTTTATCGATATCTTGGTCGAGATAGTGCCTGAGAGATGAAAAATCAGGCTCTGTCAACAAGCCGGGTAACAGCGTCATCAATTTCCATTTCATGGCATCCTTACTGAATGAGCCATCTTTAGGAACATCAGGTAATACCTGCGTAAACATCTGCCAGATAAAAGTAGCCGGCAGTGGAAATTCCATGTTCGCGGCAACTCCCAGTTTTTCTGCCAGTTGGATTTGCAGCCACTGTGACATGCCGGGGCTTTGCACTAGAACCACTTCTTTGCCAAATGGGTTGGTAAGGGGATTTTCCCCGATAAATATTGCCATCAACTCCTTAAGAATATCGAGTTGATTTGAATGATAAACTCTAAACATCAATACTCCCACTTGCACAAAACCAGCGATCTAATTTATTAGATTGATTATAACTTTTTGTCACATGAACAGTGACTTGATAGCATCCCAAAGAACGAAATTCCCGTTGAAGTTCGATTTTCCACCCTTGCTGTGATTCAGTTTCCTCCAACACCATCTGCCCTTCCAACCGCTCGTATTGTTCCAATTGGTCATGCGCCAATCTTACCGCCTTAAGCTGCAACCAGTACTGCTGAAAATTTGATGACAGTGCCTGATGGTAACGCATTAAGCCCAACAAAGAGATCGCAAACACGACAGATGCCAACATAACTTCCGGCAAACTCATACCATTTTGCCGCTTGTGTCGATGGAGATGGAATCGTTTCATAAACAAAATTCAGCCTGCGGAACAGGGCAGAAATCCAGCCAACCACTTTCAATAGGAATAAGTGTATCTCTATTTGCTTTTTTCATCTGTTTCATCCATTGATAAAGTTCAAGAGTTTCCCCTGACGCGAACTGAGCCACCCCCTTTAATAGAAAAAGATTATCCGCATAGTGTTTAAGGCAGCTTTGCAAATGAAATTCCGGCTGTTGCTGGCAAAACCAGTTTTCCTTTTCCTGCATATTAAATTGCCATGACTGCACCTTTCCCCATTCCAGCGATGATTCTGCCCGCTGAAAAGCGTTCAGGTACTTTTTCTCATCCATCATCATGAGCATGGCACTCTCTTGTTGATAATGGAGTGCTTTCAACATCATTAAGCTCAGTGCCATTAACATGAGTATCGATACCAGCAAAATATTGCCCCGCTGCCCATCCACCCGATTATTTCCTTATATTACGTAGGCGAACTGTCATTTGGTGACGATATATAATGGACGGAGATTTAAGCCAGCGGGTATTAATGGACAACGTAATAAAAGTCAGCCCATTTTTTGCCTGTAATTTTTCAAGGTGAAAAATATCAACCATAACCTCCGTTGGATCAAACAATCTTTCCCAACCATTTCCCTGACAATTCTCCACGCCTCTTTTCCATTCGAGGGCATGATTATTTAATCGATAACCAAAAAACTCCGATTCAATATGATCGGGTTTTTCCCATTGGTTATTTAAATTAAGGTCAAAAGCAACAATAAAACAGGAATCAGCAGCTTCTGTATTTTTATTGTTAATCAGTAATGGCTCACCTTCACATTGTTTTCTGTCCCGACAATAACCCGCACGCCTGAGATCTTTTTCCATCATATAAATAGTTCTATTTACCAGATAATGGAGGCGATATTTCCGGTATAGTTCGAGGATCTGACCTGATAAAACCGGATAAGTTTTTGTCATGGCGATAAAAATCACACTACTGATCAACATGGCAACCATGACTTCAAGTAAGGAGAATCCGGTCTGTTTTCTCTTTAAAAGGGGTATAACCAATGTCATGAACCTTTTATTCCCTCACAATTAGGAAGTTGGCTAATATTATTGCTGCATGTTCTGATTCTTCCACGTCCTGAAATCACGACGCTAATCTCTCCTGCTGAATTTGCCAGCACAAAACTGGCTGGCATAGCGGTGTTTCTGACACCATAAAAATCAACGCGATCACTGGTTGCTGATGCCAAAAATACATCGTCATAAGGTGAGTTGACTCGCTCTCCCTCCCCCTCGCGGCAATCAGATATCCTGGATACCGAAGAAATCAGACACCACGTTTGCCCTATTACCAGCCACAATGTACGCTCCTGATTCATATAATTTGCCAACCCTTGTTGCCTTTCCATAAAAGACAATACATTCTGTACTGCTGACTGTAAACGCAGGCGGTTTTGATATTGCCCCCAATGATATAACCCCCATGATAGGCTAATTGAAATTAAGGCCATAGCTATCAGTAATTCCAGTAGTGTAAATCCAGACTGTCCATTAATACTTCCTCCATTCTTTGTTGTCATTGTCTTATTGCCGTATTGGTGTGTGTTCCTGCAACTGAATATCTTTGATTCATGGGGAGATAAAAAGGCGGTTAATTGATTTATGCGAAGCGCTTCGAGGGAAATATAGCGATGAAATGACGTTTATACCCGTCGTCATTGAAGATGCTTGATTTTTCATTTGTATCAGATCATGATTGCGCCCATGAAAATTAATCTAACAGATGCCCAAAAAGACGCCCTCGAATTGATGCATGATACGACTCGCGATGGACGAGTACGTGACCGCATCAAGGCCGTGCTTTTGGCCTCAGAAGGCTGGACTGCCCAGATGATTGCTCAGGCTTTGCGGATCCATGAAAGTACGGTGAGCCGCCATCTGAAAGATTACTTCTCTGAGGAAAAACTCGCCCCTGAAAATGGGGGCTCTGAAAGCCGTTTGTCTGCCGAACAAACAACAGAATTAGTTGAGTATCTGATGGCAAATTTGATGCACACTACCGCACAAATTGTGGCCTATGTTCGGGCACGATGGCAGGTGACTTTCACTGTCGCAGGAATGACGAAATGGCTTCACCGTCAAGGTTTCAGCTACAAGAAGCCAATGGGTGCTCCGCATAAATTTGATGCGGATAAACAGCAACAGTTTATTGAAACCTACAACGCGCTGAAAGAAGAATGTGGCCAGAATGCGCCTATTTTATTTATTGATGCGGTTCACCCGACCCTGTCCACAAAATTAAGTTATGGCTGGATGAAGAGCGGGCGGAAGCACGTCAAAGTGGTTGAAACCACAGGCAGTCGTACTCGACTCAACATCATGGGTGCCCTTAATTTACAACGGATTGAAGAGACTATTGTTCGTGAATATCCGACGATTAACGCGAAAAATGTCGTCCTTTTTTTCGGCTCAATCCGGGAAACCTATCCACTTTCGCAAAAAATCCACATTATTCTGGATGGTGCGGGTTATCACCGTTCCGGAGTCGTCCAATTTTTTGCCGAGGTTTTGAATATTGAGTTGCACTACCTGCCGCCTTACAGCCCTAATCTCAACCCGATTGAGCGATTATGGAAGTATGTGAATGAGCAGGTACGAAACAATGTCTATTTTCCGGATACCAAAACATTCCGTGAAACGCTGCGCCACTTTTTTCATGTCACATTGCCAGAAAAAGCGAAAGAACTCACCACTCGGTTGACTGATAACTTCCAGATTTTAAAACCCGCATCTTCAAGTTAATTGCGTATACATTTTATTTGCGGAGCGGTACGCAGAAATAGTAAGTCGCTATTTTTTATATTGAGAACAACCGCCGATAAATGTAAAAAGAGCAGGCTGAACCCGCTCTTTAACAATTTGGTAGATACCCTTCATCTTTTGAGTTGAGTATAGGTTTAAATCGCGACTGGGGCTTTAATACCCGGATGCGGATCATAATCCACAATCTCAAAGTCTTCGAACCGATAATCAAATAATGACGCTGGCTTGCGTTTGATGATCAACTTAGGTAACGTTCGTGGTTCACGACTCAACTGAAGTTTGGTCTGTTCTAAGTGGTTGCTGTAAAGATGGGTATCACCGCCTGTCCAGACAAAATCGCCCACTTCCAGATCACATTGCTGAGCCAGCATATGAACCAGTAAAGCATAACTTGCAATGTTGAATGGCAACCCTAGAAAGACGTCACAGGAACGCTGGTAAAGCTGGCAGGACAGTTTCCCCTCCGCTACGTAGAACTGGAAAAAAGCATGGCAGGGCGCTAATGCCATTTTATCCAGCTCCCCGACGTTCCATGCAGAAACAATAATCCGACGCGAATCAGGGTCACTTTTCAACTGTTCAAGGACTTTTGCCAATTGATCGATTTGACGGCCATCCGCAGAGCTCCAGGCACGCCATTGTTTGCCATAAACTGGCCCCAGATCGCCATTTTCGTCCGCCCATTCATCCCAGATAGTCACATTATTATCACGCAGATATTGGGTATTGGTATCACCATTCAGGAACCACAGTAGTTCATGGATGATGGAGCGAATATGACAGCGTTTGGTTGTCACCAATGGGAAACCATCTTGCAAATTGAAACGCATCTGATGACCAAATATCGAGAGTGTTCCCGTACCTGTACGGTCATCTTTTGCCGTGCCGTCTTCAAGCACTTTTTTCATTAAATCCAGATACTGTTTCATTTTGCCTCTTGTATCTTGTTATTGCGCTGGCATTTATAAGCCCAGATTATCATTAAAATTCCTACTAAAATCATTGGAATGGAAAGGATCTGCCCCATACTGATCCCCTCAAACAACCCGAGCTGTGCATCAGGTTGGCGGAAAAATTCGACGATGATGCGGAAGGCTCCGTAACCAATCAGGAACAGGCCTGAAATACTTCCCATCGGACGGGGTTTACGGATAAATAAATTAAGAATGATAAACAGCACTATCCCTTCCAGCACCATTTCATACAGTTGTGATGGATGGCGAGGCAGGACACCATACTTTTCCAGAATCGGCCATAGAGAAGGATCGGTTGTCGCGAGCGCGATATCTTCGCTGCGAGAACTCGGGAACAAGATCGCCCACGGTGTATCAAGCGTAACACGCCCCCACAATTCACCATTGATAAAGTTACCGATACGTCCCATCCCCAAACCAAAGGGAACCAATGGAGCGACGAAATCAGAAACCTGTAGAAAGTGACGTTTAGTACGGCGGGCGAACCACAACATGGCACATATAACCCCGACCAGACCACCGTGGAAAGACATGCCTCCATCCCAGACCTTGAACAGATACAACGGATTATCAAGGAACATTGGGAGATTGTAGAACAGAACATAGCCGAGGCGTCCACCGACGAACACCCCGACAAACCCTGTATAAAGCAAGCTCTCTACTTCATTTTTATTCCAGCCACTGTTTGGTTTTGCTGCACGTCGATTTGCCAGCCACATGGCAAAAACAAAACCAACCAGATACATAAAACCGTACCAGTGGAGGGACACAGGCCCGATTGAGAATATGACAGGGTCAATATTAGGAAATGCCAGATAGCTAGTGCTCATCGTTCCCCACTAAAAGTAATGTTATGTGAATGAATATTATGTGTATGTCTTAAGACAAATAATCGCAAATAATAGCATAGGCAGTAAAATGGATTAAGAGCCGTCCTGCTTCAGACGGGAGCAGTATTTACGCAAGATAAGCTAAATCCCCCCCCGCACCAAACCACCGAGACCATTGGCCTCCATAAACTCAGTAGACAGGGCTTTCACCTGCCGGCTGGTTTCTGCTTTCAATATTTCTTTGATAAGCAGCTCAAGATCGTTGGTATCCAAATGACGCAGTAAATATTTTATGCGTGGAACGCTTCGGCCACTCATGCTCAGGCTACGGTAACCAAGGCCAATTAAGATTAACGCTCCCATCGGCAAACCCGCCATTTCTCCACATATACTCACGGGAAGACCAACACGCTGGCTCTCATCAAAAGCCAGTTTCAAGGCCTTAATGACCGCAGGGTGCAAATTGTCATACAAAGCGGCAACGTGTGTATTATTGCGATCCACTGCAAGCAGGTACTGGGTTAAGTCATTCGTGCCAATAGAGATAAAATTAATCCGTTTCTTCAACTGCGGCAACAAGAAAATGGTGGAGGGTACTTCAACCATAATGCCAATCTGGGGCATGGTAATCGTACTGCCGATTGTCTGTTCAACTTCAGCTTTCGCCCTATCGATCAACTTTCTGGCTTCATCAATTTCTTCGATACTGGTGATCATCGGCAGCAATATTTTCAGGTTACCAATCAGCACATTGGCTTTCAACATCGCTCTGAGCTGAATCAGGAATATTTCCGGCTGATCCAGCGTGATACGAATTCCTCGCCAGCCAAGACAGGGGTTTTCTTCACTGATGGGCATATAAGGCAGTTGTTTATCGGCACCAATATCCAATGTTCGTAGTACCACCGGTTTATCTGGGAGAAGCGCCAACATCTCTTGATAACGGTTTTTCTGCTCATCTTCTGATGGAAAACCACGGTGCAGCATAAAAGGGATTTCAGTACGATACAGGCCTATACCATCAATACTACCACCTATCTGTTGCTCGTATTTTAAGCTTAATCCTGCGTTGAGCTGCACCAGCACTCTTTCACCATTTTTGAGTTGTGCTTTTTGTTTCAGCTCCCCCTCGGCTAATTCGCTGAGAACCTGCTCTTCTTCAATAATCTGTCGGTATTCCTGAATAATCAGTGGTTCTGGTTCAACAAAAAACTCGCCGCGATAACCGTCAAGGATTAGCATCCGATTATGCAGTAATTCAGGCTGGATATCGGCTCCCATGATAGCCGGTATTCCCATCGCCCGAACCAGTATTGCGGAATGAGAGTGAGTTGCACCATCCCGTACAATCACACCAGCCAGTTGTTCCTGCGGCATTTCAGCCAGTAAATTGGCACTGAGTTCATCGGCAACCAGAATAAAGCGCTCTGGCCATTCGCTATCACCTGTGAAAGAACCATCCAGATGGAACAATACCCGCTGCCCAAGCGCCCGCAAATCAGAAGCTCTCTCCCGCATATAGGGATCTTGCAAGCTGGCAAACTGTTCGGCATATTTTTCGACAACGCTTTTAACTGCCCACTCCGCCACAAACCCGTTATCGACGGAAAAAAACAGATCCTGCTTGAGTTTGGGATCATTCAGCAAATGAGAATAGAGGTCAAAAATAGCGGCACTTTCTTTCTGTGAGCTGGAGGTAAAACGCTTACTGATACGGCGACATTCGGCGGTTGCCTGCTCAAGGGCTTCGGTCAGCCGAGAACGTTCTGCCTGATATTCCAGCGTGGACGCTTCAAAAACTTGTTCAAGTGATGGCTGAGAACCATCTTGCCAACCCTGAGCCATGACGATACCACTGGAAATGGCAAGCGCCTTAATGCGTGTCTGACGATACTGACCAAATAGCCCTTTTGTTTGTGCCTGAGCGAGAATAACCGCCAATTGCATGGCCAGCGTGACCATAAAAGACTCTTCACTTTCATCGAATAGCCGCCGTTCATTTTGTTGAACAACCAGTACACCTTGCAACTGACGACGATAAACAATCGGTACGCCCAAAAAAGCCCGCAGACCTTCTTCTTTTACTTGGGGGATATATTTAAAACTGGGGTGATCTCGCACATCGGCGAGGTTGATTAATTCAGATAAACGCCCGACTACACCAACGACACCTTCATCAAAGGCCAGGCTGATCGCTCGTTCCTCTGGCTTCTTTAAGCCTCGGGTAGCCATCAAGTAATAGCAATGCCGCTGATGATCTGCCAGATAGATAGAACAGACATCCGTGCTCATTGCCAGACAGGTTTCATTAACCAATAGTTCAAGCGCTTCAGACAAATTAGCTGCCATGGCAACCTTTTCGACAATTTCCCGTAAGCGCATGAGCATAACAGTTACCTAACTTCTTCTGCGACGATGTAAATAAGGTGAATGTAGCTGTGGAGCGGATTCCTGCACTGGCATCACAATAGAAGAGAATTCTTTCATTACGCGGCGATAAACATCCCGTTTAAAAGAAACCACCTGCCTGACAGGATACCAATAACTGACCCAACGCCAACCATCAAACTCGGGTGCGTTGCTGCGCTGCACATTAATATCGGCTTCATTACAAAGCAACTGTAATAAAAACCAACGCTGCTTCTGCCCAATACAAACGGGCTTTGTATCCCAACGCACCAAACGCTTGGGTAATTTGTAACGCAGCCAGCTACGGGTAGATGTGAGAACCCGTACATCTTTGCGATTTAAACCAACTTCTTCGAACAACTCGCGATACATCGCTTGTTCTGGTGATTCCCCTGGATTGATACCCCCCTGAGGAAACTGCCAGGAATGCTGCCCATAACGGCGAGCCCAAAGGACCTGCCCTTGGCGATTACAAATTACGATTCCTACATTCGGGCGGTAGCCATCATCATCAATCACCAGACTACCTCTCGATAAAACAAATTTGAAAAGATAGCTAATTGTTTCACACTCATCCCAAGCGGTAAACCTATATCATTGGACTTTGCAGCCGTAGCGGAAGTCTCTACAATACCGCCATCTCAACGGGGTGCTGCTGTTGTAAAACCGTATTGCTGAGAAAAACCCGTCGAACCTGATCCGGCTAGTACCGACGTAGGACTTTGAGACGCTAATCATTGATATAAAAATATTTTCCATTTAGCACTTTCTCAAATCCTTTATCTATCTGCTAATCACAACAGGAGAGCAAAGTGTTTAAAAACTTATTTTCCAGATTTATCACAATCAGTACGCTATTGATTTCTGCATGTGTCTTTGCTCAAACGGCACAGACTAAGCCTACACTGACAGTTTACACTTATGATTCATTTGCTTCTGAATGGGGGCCGGGACCTGCCATTAAAAAAGCCTTTGAAGCAGAGTGTAACTGTGAACTGAAACTCGTCGCCCTGGAAGATGGAGTATCCCTGCTGAACCGCGTGAGAATGGAAGGCAAAAAGACATCAGCAGACATTGTGTTAGGGCTGGATAACAACTTGATTCAGGCTGCCCAGCAGACAGGGTTGTTTACACCAAGCCATATTGATACCTCAAAACTGAAATTGCCTGTCACATGGAACAGCAAAACCTTCATTCCTTACGATTACGGTTACTTTGCCTTTGTTTACAACAAGAACACCTTACCTCACCCTCCCAAAAGTATGGATGAATTAATCAACAGTAACCAGAACTGGAAGATTATTTATCAAGATCCGCGCACCAGCACCCCTGGCCTGGGGCTGTTACTCTGGATGCAGGATATTTATGGCGATAAAGCGGTACAGGAATGGCCGAAAGTTGCCAAAAAAACGCTGACTGTCACCAAAGGCTGGAGTGAAGCCTATGGATTGTTCCTGAAAGGTGAAGGAGATATGGTACTCAGCTATACCACATCACCGGCCTATCACATTCTGTCAGAGAAAAAAGATAACTATGCGGCTGCCATATTCAGCGAAGGCCATTACCTGCAAATTGAAGTCGCCGCTCAGTTAGTCTCAAGTAAGCAACCTAAACTGGCGCAGAAATTCATGCAGTTCATGATTTCACCTGCCTTCCAGCAAGCAATTCCGACGACTAACTGGATGTATCCGGTTATCGACATTCCTCTGCCTGAGGTTTTCAAGCAGCTTTCTGTGCCCGCAAAACCACTGCAATTCAGCGCAGATGATGTGGCCAAACATCGTAATCAGTGGATCCGTACATGGCAAAGCGCCGTAAGCCGTTAATTGCGGGTTGGTTATTGCCGGGGGTGATTGCCTCCGGCCTGTTACTTGTGGTTGCTCTGTCAGCATTTGGAGCGCTTTGGTTCAATGCGCCGGAAAACCACTGGCAAGGGTTCTTAAGTGACAGTTACTTGTGGCATGTCATTCGATTCACTTTTTGGCAGGCTTTTCTGTCTGCCGTGTTATCGGTGACGCCAGCGATTTTCCTCGCCAGAGCGCTTTATCGCCGTCGTTTTCCCGGCAGGATGCTGTTTCTGCGCTTATGCGCCATGACGTTGGTACTCCCTGTTTTGGTTGCCCTCTTTGGCATACTGACCGTTTACGGCCGAGTCGGCTGGTTGGCAAATATTTCCCAATGGATGGGTATTGAATACCGTTTTACGCCTTACGGGCTGCAAGGGATTCTACTGGCGCATATTTTTTTCAATATGCCAATGGCAGTCCGGTTACTGCTCCAATCGCTGGAAAATATTGCGGTAGAGCAGCGGCAACTCGCAGCGCAGCTTGGCATGAATGAGTGGCAACATTTTCGTTTTGTAGAATGGCCTTATCTGCGCCGCCAAATTCTGCCGACCGGTGCACTGATATTCATGCTGTGCTTTGCCAGTTTTGCCACCGTGCTCGCACTGGGAGGTGGCCCCGCAGCAACTACCATAGAGCTAGCCATTTATCAGGCACTCAACTATGACTACGATCTCGGCCATGCTGCCCTGCTTGCGCTTATCCAACTATTTTGCTGTCTTGGTCTGGTGTTGGTCAGCCAAAAACTCAAAGGCACACTCGTTGTCGGTTACGGTCACCAGCAAAAATGGCGGAATCCGCAGGATTCATGGCTGCAAAAAGGCTGTGATGGGCTATTCATTATTATTGCACTACTACTTTTGATCCCACCATTACTGGCAGTCATTGTGGACGGTCTGAACGGTGCTGTACTTAATGTTCTGCGCCAGCCAGCTTTGTGGCAAGCCTTTACGACTTCAGCGGTTATCGCTCTGGGAGCAGGTTTGCTGTGTGTCATGCTGACTATAATGCTGTTATGGAGTAGCCGTGAATTACGCTTGCGCCACTCTCCCCGCTGGGGACAGGCAATGGAAACCAGCGGTTTATTAATCCTTGCCATGCCGGGTATTGTTCTTGCGACAGGCTTTTTTATTCTGCTGAACACCACCGTTGGCTTGCCACATTCTCCTTACGGATTAGTTATCTTGACCAATGGATTAATGGCGATCCCATATGCTCTGAAAGTATTGGATAACCCAATGCGTGATTTGGCGGAACGTTACAATCCCCTGTGCCGTTCTCTTAATATTCAAGGGATTCACCGACTACGCTGGATTGAACTTAAGGCACTGAAAATTCCTTTGGCTCAAGCACTGGCTTTTTCCTGTGTTTTATCGATTGGGGATTTTGGCGTTGTCGCGTTATTTGGCAACGAAGATTTCCGCACCTTGCCTTTCTATCTTTATCAGCAAATCGGGGCATATCGCAGTCAAGACGGTGCAGTCACCGCATTCCTGCTGCTGCTTCTCTGTTTTATCTTGTTCAGTGTGCTTGAACGCTTACCGGGCCGACGCCATGATTAAACTCGAAAATGTCATTTATACCTACGAGCACCTTGCCATGCATTTCCATGTCAATATTGAGGCAGGCGAACGTATTGCAATCCTCGGCCCCAGCGGAGCGGGTAAAAGTACGCTGTTAAGTTTAATGGCGGGGTTCCAATCCGCAGAAAGTGGCGATATCTGGTTAAATGATGAAAATCATGCCCATACCTCGCCTTCCAAACGGCCAGTCTCAATGTTGTTTCAGGAAAATAATCTGTTTTCCCACTTAACCATTGAACAAAATATCGGTCTGGGGTTACATCCCGGCTTACGGCTAACGGGTGAGCAACAAAAGACGCTACAGCAAATTGCTGCCCAAGTATCACTGCAAGATTATCTTAACCGCCTGCCAGCTCAGCTTTCCGGCGGCCAGCGCCAACGCGCAGCACTGGCACGCTGTCTGGTACGCCAGCAACCTATATTATTGCTCGATGAACCATTTTCAGCACTTGATCCTGCTTTACGCAATGAGATGTTGGAGTTACTGACACAAGTTTGTGATACGCGCCAGCTCACTTTAATGATGGTATCCCATAATCTTGATGATGCCGCCAAAATAGCACCGCGTTCTTTACTTATTGTGGATGGACGGATTTATTATGATGGTGCAACGGCGAAGTTAGTTAATGGGGAAGCGCCTGAGGCGGCGATTTTGGGGATAGGGTGAGTGGTTAAATAACGCCATCTGTGCCGCTCAGTGCAACCATGCCCCTGTCTGAAGTGCCATTGATTCAGATACAGCAATTTTTATTATCTTATGCCAAGTAAGCAACTCATCATCATAAAGCCTTAATCATTTAAAAAATGTCATGATTTCTATATCCGTAATGTCTACAAACTACAATAATTTGTTATAAAAAAACATAAAACAGACATAAGTCAAAATATAAGCATTCCCTATGCTATATTTGTAATGAAATCATTCAAAGCTATACTCCAAACTGCAAGAGTTGGTTTCGGGTTAAGGCACTCTAATCAGAGGACATATATGATGAAAAGCTTAAAGTTATCAGTTGCGGCATTACTGGTGTTGTTTTCGAGTACAGCACTTGCAGTGCCGGCAGTATCACTCGAACACGCTTCAAAAACAGCCACCGCGGTAGAACATAATGTCAAAACGGCTAAAGACAACGTTAGTTCATTAGAAAAGAAAGTCACCAAAGGATCAAAAAACCAAAAAGCGTCACAGAAAAACAACAGTAATAAATCAAAAGCTGGAAGCACAAAGCAAGGGGCTAATAGCGCTCTTTGTAAAGACGGAACCTATAGTAAGAGCAAAACCCATAAAGGTGCATGTTCTCGCCACGGCGGTGTAGCTAAATGGTTATAAACTTCCGTTGATTCTTTATCATACCTAATTAGTACTACAGCCGTAATTGCTCTGTAAGCCAATGATCTTCCCGGCGACGACAGTGACATTGTTGTGCCCGATATTGATGCCGTCGTCGCCAGTCTGACCAATGTAAAACCTGTTCGATTGTTGTCCTTTCCGCTGACCGTGTTTTCCAGTCAGCGGAAGTCAGGGTATCGGGACTCCAGCCAGACTCTTAGACGACGCTCACCCAGTGACAGGGCACGCCGGCATCCCATGTGCGTTCCAGCAAATATTGAATGTCATCGGGGGTACTTTCTCCCATTCATTCAGCCAGTTGCCAGCTATTCTTACATAATAGCCACAAAATTTAATTATTCATGGCGTTATTTATTTTGGTGAGGTAGCACAATTGGTTATCCGTCACCGTAATCTTTAATACCATCCGACGAAATGCGTCGCAACCTCCTATCACAAAGCTAAAACGTTTTGTGTACGGATCTACTCACTGGCAACGATGTTTGTAGGTAGTCATAGATTCAACCCTTCTTTTACTGTAGGTGGTGAATTCTGATATGCTTTGCAAAATATTTTGTTCTCATGTTTTTTGTGTGTGCGTCTTTGTGTGGTGACGGTATATCAATCGGTGTATCACTTTTCGTAAAAAGACACATGATTTTATTTTAATTTTTATTTAAAAATATATAGTTATGAGTAAACCAAAACATATTGTAGAAGTGATGATCTCCGAACAAGAGATTAAACAACGTATTGCTGAATTGGGGCAACAGATTACAGAACACTATCGCAATAGCGACCGTGAACTGGTGCTGGTTGGTTTGTTGAGGGGGTCATTTATCTTCATGGCAGACCTGTGCCGTGAAGTTCAGGTTCCCCACGAAGTGGATTTTATGACTGCGTCCAGTTATGGCAATGAGATGAACTCTACCCGCGATGTGAAAATCCTTAAGGATTTGGATGAAGATATTCGTGGCAAAGATGTGTTGATCGTTGAAGATATTATCGACTCAGGCAATACACTGAATAAGATCCGTGAGATTTTTGCGCTCCGTGAACCGAATTCTCTGGCGATTTGTACGTTACTGAATAAACCCTCCCGCCGTGAAGTCGATGTGCCGGTTGAGTGGATTGGCTATTCGATTGAAGACAAATTCGTGGTCGGTTATGGCATTGATTATGCTCAGCATTACCGCCACTTGCCTTACATTGGGCATGTTACTCTGCTGGAAGAGTAAATTCCTGCGGTAAACCGTATAGGGAACTGTGAGTAAATGGCAGCACAAGGCTGCCATTTGTTTTTATGTGGATCTGTTATTTCTTATGTGCCAGCTTGGAAATGGCCTGACGGTAATTGAGTTCCAGTTTTTCACGGCTGTCAGCGGTAACATCTAAATCATGCAGTTCGCCATCTTTCAAGCCATAGACCCAACCGTGGATCATGACTTTCTGCCCACGTTTCCATGCTGCTTGCATAATGGTGGAGTGGCCGAGATTATAAACCTGCTCAATGACGTTCAACTCACATAAACGATTCAGTCGATCGTTAGGCGGCAACTCGCCGAGCATGGAGCTGTGTTTGTACCACAAGTCCCGAATGTGGAGCAGCCAGTTATTGATTAAGCCTAATTCAGTGCCATCTACCGCCGCTTCTATGCCTCCGCAGCCGTAGTGACCACAGATGATTATGTGCTCAACCTGTAACACATCAACGGCGTATTGAACTACAGATAAGCAGTTTAAATCAGTATGGATAACCAGATTAGCGACGTTTCGGTGAACAAAAAGATCGCCGGGTGCAGCGTCAATCAGTTTTTCAGCAGGCACTCGGCTATCAGAACAACCTATCCACAGAAAATGGGGTTTTTGTACTTTTGACAATTCCTTGAAGAAGTGAGGATTTTCTTCGTTTACGGATTGCGACCACTGCTTGTTCCTGGCAAACAATTCTTCAATTTTTCTCATCATAACTAATAGCCTGGCAACGTTTTTGAGATAGGATCATATACAACATTAATTGAGAATTTAATATTTAATTGAACAATGTTTTTTTATTTGATCCCTATCGTTGCAAAGAAAGGCAGAAAAAATAATGGCATAATTTGCATCTTGCACTCAAAGATAGCAAAGAATAAAGGTGTTTTTACTTATGGCTTATGCATTGGAATTGACTCAGCTTACGAAAACCTATGCAGGTGGTGTGAAGGCGTTGCGTGGGATTGATTTACGTGTCGAAGAAGGCGATTTCTACGCCCTGTTGGGACCGAATGGTGCAGGGAAATCGACTACTATTGGTATCATTAGTTCTTTAGTCAATAAGAGCAGCGGTAAGATCAAAGTGTTTGGTTACGATATTGACACGGATCTCGTCAATGCTAAACGGCAACTGGGGCTTGTTCCGCAGGAGTTTAATTTCAACCCATTTGAAACTGTGATTCAGATTGTACTGAATCAGGCGGGATATTACGGCGTACCCCGCAATGTAGCGTATAGCAGAGCAGAAACCTATCTGTCCCAACTGGATCTATGGGAAAAACGTAACGAACGGGCGAATCGGCTGTCAGGAGGAATGAAGCGCCGCCTGATGATTGTCCGTGCTCTGATGCACCAGCCGAAGTTGCTGATCCTTGATGAGCCGACGGCGGGGGTCGATATTGAACTGAGACGCTCCATGTGGGAGTTTCTGAAGGCTTTGAATGCGCAGGGAACCACCATCATCTTGACTACTCACTATCTGGAAGAGGCTGAAATGCTTTGCCGTAATATCGGCATTATTCAATATGGCGAACTGGTGGAAAATACCAGTATGAAAGATCTACTCAGCCAATTAGAACGCGAAACGTTTTTGCTCGACTTAACGCCCAGAGGTGTGATGCCTGTCGTTGAGGGTTATGATTATCGTCTGGTCGATGCGGTAACGCTGGAAGTGGATGTCAAGCGTGGTCAGGGATTGAATGATCTGTTTTCCCAACTGAGCATGCAGGGTATTCAAATCAGCAGTATGCGCAACAAAGCGAATCGTCTGGAAGAGCTGTTTGTTGGGTTGACCAATAATAATC
Organism: Xenorhabdus bovienii SS-2004; assembly: GCF_000027225.1. Taxonomy (NCBI): domain Bacteria; kingdom Pseudomonadati; phylum Pseudomonadota; class Gammaproteobacteria; order Enterobacterales; family Morganellaceae; genus Xenorhabdus; species Xenorhabdus bovienii. The sequence goes on along the minus strand of NC_013892.1, from coordinate 3,578,438 downwards.
AAGGAGCGAATCAATGATTCAACTGTACTGGGTAGCGCTAAAAACCCTCTGGATGAAAGAAATAACCCGCTTTGGTCGTATTTGGGTACAAACCTTATTGCCTCCGGTGATCACGATGTCCCTCTATTTCGTCATATTCGGCAATCTGGTTGGTTCCCGTATTGGTGAGATGGGTGGATTCAGTTACATGCAGTTCATTGTTCCAGGGCTGATTATGATGTCTGTGATCACCAACTCATATGCTAACGTTTCCTCCTCCTTCTTTGGTGCTAAATTTCAGGGGAGCATTGAAGAAGTGCTGGTCGCTCCCGTGCCAACCCATATCATTATTGCTGGATTTGTTGGCGGTGGGGTTGCCCGTGGAGTATGCGTTGGTATTTTGGTGACACTGGTTTCCCAATTATTCGTACCTGTGCAGATCCACTCATGGAGTATGGTGGTGATCACCTTGCTGACAACATCCATAGTGTTTTCTCTGGCAGGGTTATTGAATGCCATTTATGCAAAAACGTTCGATGACATCAGCATCATTCCGACTTTTGTTCTGACGCCTTTGACTTATTTGGGCGGTGTATTCTATTCCCTGACCCTGCTGCCTGAATTCTGGCAGCTAGTATCCAAACTCAACCCGATCGTTTACATGATCAGCGGCTTCCGCTACGGTTTTCTTGGTATTACTGATGTTTCTCTGACGATGACGTTAGGTATGCTCGGTATATTTATCTTTGTTTTTTATCTGTTGGCTTGGTATTTGATCGAGTCAGGGCGAGGGCTGAGAACCTAAAAACAAGAATTTGTAAATATAACGCTCCGCCGTAAACAACGGCGGAGTGGCGCAATAGTGAGTCGGTCGTTGGTGGGAACGGTTATGCAACCTGAACGGGAACCGCTTTTGCCAGCCGGCTCATCACATTATCACCGTCAAAATAAGCTACTTTGGGTTTGTGAAATTTAGTCAGCTCATCAGCAATTTGGACATATGAACAAATAATCAGCTTATCGCCTACCGCCGCCCGACGTGCTGCGGCACCGTTTACGGAGATGATTCTGGAACCACGTTCAGCGGCAATTGCATAAGTTGAGAATCGTTCTCCATTATCAACGTTATAAATATCAATCGCTTCATATTCCAGAATGCCGGCTGCATCCATAAAATTTTGATCGATGGCACAGGAACCTTCGTAATGAAGATCGGCCTGCGTCACTTTTACTCGATGTAGTTTCCCCTGTAGCATGGTGCGTAACATGTTTGTTGCTCCTAAATTGATGATGCCGTATCTGCAGAAGAAAGACAGGACACGGAAGGAATGACTATATCAGGTTGTCAAAAAAACACCAAAATGCGACTAGCAGTTTTTTTGAGCCGAACCCACCTCCCGGTAATACCCTTTGTAAGGGATAGTGGCTCAAGGCCGCAGGTTTTTGGTGGCATCTTACGTGAAGGTGATGGACGGCTGTCCTTTACCGTGTGAAACAAGGTGTAACGCCTGCCATTCCCTATAAGAAAAACAGTCGAAAATTTGGATTGAGGTGGGTATGGCAAAAATAATCAGTTTTGCCAACCAGAAAGGAGGAGTAGGTAAAAGTTTCCTCTGTACCCATTTTTAAAATAATGCACATTATAAAATAAAAGTGTTATTTTTTTTATGTGTCATTTGTTGTGTTTGTGTAATTTGTTTGTTATTTTATTTTTGTATTCAATCAATAATATGATAATCAATATTTAATGTTTAGCAATGAAACTATAAACATATTATAGTATTTATTATGTATATTGGAAATGATATTTATTTATTGAACTATAACTATTAGTTTAATTTTCACGATGAAATTGTATTTATTAGTAAAAATAAGCTATAAGTTTTTTGTGTAAATAAATATATTGCCAATCTTTGGGTATGATTTATGCATCGCTTGGCAGAGCATCCTGAAAATATTTATCAAGCGTTTGATGATCTTTATTTAATAAATAAAAACAAAGAGTTATATAGCCATCATTATTAATAGATAAAGAAATATTAGTTCAATCTTTCCTTGATGGTGATGAGTATATAGTTGATACAGTAAGTTGTAATGGTCATGTTTATATTTGTGGAATATGGAAATATGTTAAAAAAATTGTTTATGGAGGAAAGAAAATCTATGATAGAGATGTATTGATTGATGAAAATTCCTATGAGGCAAAATTGCTTATTGACTATATCTATAAGATACTACCTTCACTAGGTATAATGAATGGTCCAGCTCATGCGGAAATTATATTGACTAATGAAGGCCCTGTGTTGGTAGAAGTAGGAGCTCGTCTAAATGGAAATATGGAACCTGATTTTCATGATATTGTATTAGGTAATAACCAGGCGAGAATCACTTATATTTCTTATTGCTCACCTGATAGATTTATTAAAAATTTTTCCGGGAAAAAATATAGTAAATTAAAAGAGGCATGTGTTTTAAATACATCAACGAAACTTGATGGAGTAATATCAGCTATTAATGAAAAAATAGTGAATGAAATAAAAGAGTTGAACACGGTTTTTAAATTAAGTGTAAAATATGGCATTGGTAGAAAGATAACTCCAACCATAGATCTTCTATCAAGCCCCCTAAGAATATTTATTTTTTCTGATGAGATAACTGCTATAGAAAGTGATTGTAAAAATATTGATTCTATTAAAGATGGAGTATATGAGTTAAATGTTTGATACAATAGCAACTATCCGCGGATTGAACGTAAAACTTCGATCTCTGTTTTTTGTAACTCTTTCATTCAGAATGGGGACCATGGGGTTCCCGTTTTTTGCTGCTTATCTTATACAGGAAAAATCATTAAATGCAATTCAGGCAGGTGTATTAGTTGGTGTTTTTGGTGCAGGAGCTCTACTTTGTGATGTTATTATAGGATATTTCATTAAAAATTTTGGCTCTAATAAAGTTATTGTGTTCTCATTGTTATTTACATCAATTATATTATTTCTTATTCCTTTTTTGGATTATTATTACACAATAATTGCATTTTCTTTCCTGTGGGGAATTAGTTACGAATCTTTTACTCCAGCAGCATACTCTGAAACTGTTACACATTCAGATTCTTCTTCGAGGAAGATTGCATTTTCATGTAATAGACTTGCTATAAATATAGGTATGGCTATTGGGCCTCTTGTAGGAGGCATTATATTTTCTGTTCATCCTATACTTGTTTTTTTTGTTAATTCTATTTTTACTTTTTTCTCGCTTATTTTTTATCTTTTATCCATGAAATCTAAAGAAAATATTAATAACTCTCTTGGCAGTCTTGATGGAAATGATTGCATAAAAAAAGAATGTGAAGTTATAGAGGATAAAAAATATCATTATCCAAGATTGATTGTTATTCTTTCTTCAGTTTTGCCTGTGCATATTGCATATGCACTTCCTCCGACATTTCTTTCTGCATATATCATTAACTATACATCATTTCCAAGTTATTTTGTCGGTGTTATTTTCTTTGTTAATGCTTTTTTAGTTATTTTATTTGAGCTTCCTATTAATAAAAAAATGAATAATGTAAACAGTAGGCTTTCATTAATTCTGGGGCTTTTATTAGCGGGAGGAGGATTTTCATTAATGATTGATATTAATAGTGCTATTATTCTTATAATGGCTACCATATTATGGTCTTTGGGAGAGATGATAATATTTCCATCTATAACACACTATGTTAGTGGTATTTCTTCCAGTGAAAATGTTGATAGAAATCTAGGCTTTTATTCTGCTGGGGTAAATATAGGAGTGATGATAACACCTTCTATTGCTTTTTATATGATGGAAAATGAATTTATTTCTCCATGGTTGTTTGTTGGATTTGTTTTATTATTTATTTCTGCTTTTTTGGTATGTATAAAGAAAAGTAAAACTTTATGGAAGAATAATGCTTAATATGATAGTTCATATGAATACTGCTGGTTCTGGAGTTATTCGCCCCTCAACTTATGAGATTATGAAAGATTATTTGTTTTCTGAATTTAAAATGGGAACTTATGAAGCTGAATTGAAAAGTGAATCTATTTTAAATCACGATGTTTATAATAATTGTGAACCAGAAGATGTGGTATTGTTTACAAGTGCTACAGATGCATGGATTAATATTATTAGGATGTTACGTGTTAAAGAAAATTCGGAAGTATGGGTTAGTGATTCAGAATATGCAGCCAATATAATATATTTCTCATTTTTATCCAATAAATATAATGTAAAACTACGACGAGTTCCGTCAACTTTAAACTTTACTCCTGATTTAGAATGGATGAAAAATAATTTATCTGATAATGTTTCTATTTGTGGTTTCAATAATTCATTAAAAATAAGGATTGATGATAGTAATTTCAACAATGAAAATTAAAATTTTATTTTTTTACTCACGGTGTGAGTGTGGGTATTATTTAAACCTTCACCATTATCAGTAAATTGAAGCCATGGCCTCAGGGATATGTGCATCATGTTACGGCTCCACTAACACACACATCCCTTCACTAAAATCAGCCAACCAAATCGACTTGCTGATTGTCAATTAAGCGTACTTGCCCTAACCAGGCTGCCATTAGGATCACGGCTTTTTTACTTTGCAACGTCAGAGGAGTCAAGTTTTCTGCATCACGGATAAATAACTCATCCGGCATAAAGCCTTCTTCACGCAAATGTGTCGATGCCAGTTCGAGCAACTGTTCGGTCGCTCGTTCTCCATGCGTCAGCTTTTCTGCAATACACTGCATGATCTGATGTAATACCGGAGCAATTTTTTTCTCTTCAGCCGATAAAAGATTATTGCGGGAACTCAGTGCCAACCCACTTTTTTCACGGACGATGGGAACGGAAACCAACGTAATATCGTAAGCCATATCAGCAATGATCTTGCGGATAATCTGCACTTGCTGGAAATCTTTTTCTCCGAAATAAACGAGATCGGGTTGAATCAGATTGAACAGTTTGCTGACAACGGTGGTGACACCACGGAAATGCCCCGGACGGTTAGCACCTTCAAGCAGATAAGAAAGATCTGGTACTTCGACGAAAGTCTGGCTGCTGTTAGAGCCATTCGGATACATTTCATTTGCATTGGGAGCAAAGACCAGTTCGACCTTGCGATGGCTCAGTTTTTCGCAGTCTTCCTGTAGGGTTCGTGGATAATTGACCAAATCATCTTCATGTTCAAACTGCATGGGATTGACAAAAATACTGACGATAACTACGTCAGCCTGTGCTCTGGCGGTGTCCACCAATGACATATGGCCATCATGCAGATTACCCATAGTTGGTACAAAGGCAATACGTTTGCCTGCCTGATGCCAGCGGCGGATTTCACGGCGTAAAATGGGGATTGTTTCTATAATCAGCATTGCTCTACTCCTTTAATTGGCCGTCATGCCGGGGAATAATTATTTGAATGAATGTGCTTGACCGGGATAGGCACCACTTTCTACCTGCTCGATATACAGGCGGATGGCATCCCGTATGTTGCCGGTTTCTTTGAGGAAATCTTTGGCAAATTTAGGTGGTCTGGCGGTGATGCCTAAGGCATCGTGCATGACCAGAATCTGACCGTCAGTGAGATTGCCCGCGCCAATACCAATGACCGGAATTTCCAGCGCTTCGCTCACTCGCTGGCCTAATGCTGTCGGCACACACTCCAGCACCAGTAGCTGCATACCTGCTTTTTCCAAAGCTATCGCATCGTTAAGCAATTGTTGGGCGGAAGTTTCATCACGACCCTGCACTTTATAGCCACCGAAAATATTGACTGATTGCGGCGTCAGCCCCAAATGACCACACACTGGCACGGCACGCTCGGTCAGCATATTGACCGCCTCACACAGCCAGCTTCCGCCTTCAATTTTTACCATATTAGCCCCGGAACGCATCAATGTCGCAGCACTGCTAAAACTCTGCTCTGGAGTGGCGTAACTCATGAAAGGCATGTCTGAGATCAGGAAAGAGTGAGGGGCACCAGCACGGACGCAGCGGGTGTGGTAGGCAATATCTTCAACCGTGACAGGTAAGGTCGAGTCAAGTCCTTGTAAAGTCATGCCGAGTGAATCGCCGATAAGCATGACGTTGATGCCTTGTTCGGCAAAAAGGTGGGCAAAACTGGCATCGTAAGCTGTGATTGTAGCGAACTTGCGTTTCTCTTTTTTTAACTGACTCAGATCAGTCAGGGTTGTTGGTTTCATTGTTATCTCCTGAATAGTTAGGGCCTGTCCCATTGAGCATCACTTTTGAACCTCAATGGGACAGGCCCTGATTATCCAAAAATCGGCCACGGCTGTATGAGATATTGAATAACTTTTCCTTCATAAAACGGCGTGTTACAACGATAAATCCGGCTATCCGTGCTACAACCAAAACGTCAGGCCATTTTCTGGAACATGTTTTAATCGTGCTGCCAGTGTTTCTCCATCTGGGAATACAAGATCCGGCGCAATTTCTGCAAGCGGATAAAGCATAAACTCGCGCTGTTTTAAGCCGTAATGGGGAACAGTCAGGCGCTCAGTCTTAATAATGCAATCGCCAAACAGCATGATATCCAGATCGAGTGTTCTCGGCCCCCAGCGCTCATCTTTGCGGATACGCCCTTGTGCCAGCTCAATGGCTTGAGTGTGATCGAGCAATGCTTCTGGTTGCAGCTTGGTTTCCAGTGCAACGGCAAGGTTGAGGTAATCAGGCTGATCTTGTGGCCCCATCGGTTTGCTACGATAAAAAGAGGATCGCATAACAAAGCTTGTGTCAGGGATCACATGCAGGGCAGCAAGTGCATTATCGACTTGCTGCAAGGGATCAGCCAGATTACTGCCAATGGCGATGTAAACCCGTGCCATGTCAACCGTTGTCCTTGAACTGACGAGGCCGGCTGCTACGGCGGGGACGTGTTCTGCGACGAACGGGGTCGGTGCCCAGTTCTGATATCATGCCACGCTGTTGAGGCGCTGTCGCCTGTTGGAATTCTGACCACCACAGTACCAACTCTTTCAGTTCATGTCGTGGTTCAACGCTGGCGCGTAATTCCAATAAATCATACGCAGCTCGGAACTTCGGATGCTCCATCAGCTTATTCGCGCGTTTTCCCTGACGGCGTGGCAGACGAAGCTGCAATAACCAAATGTCACGCATGGTCGTGGTATGGCGCTTCGGAATGGCAATAGAACCGCACTGCTCATCAAGAATGTCATTCATTGCGAGAGCAAAGGCATCGTAATACGGTAAACCACCTTCCTGAGACAGTTTCTCTGCATGTTCAATCAACGGATACCACAACATGGCCGCGAATAAGAAGGCCGGATTGACACGTTTGTCGTTCTGGAGCCGATAATCGGTATTTTTCAGCACCTGTTCCAGTAGTTTTTCCAGCGGTGAGTCACTGTTTGGAGTGAAACCGCGCTGCATCATCGGGAATAGCAGTTGGAACAGATTGTACTCGCGCAGCAGTTTATAGGTGCTGTAGCCATGCCCCGACTGTAATAGTTTCAGGGATTCTTCGAACAAGCGTGCGGAGGGAATATCCTTCAACAGAAAGGCAAGCTGCGGGATCGGTTCGGCAGTGGTTTTCTCGATGGTCATGTCAAGTTTGCTGGCAAAACGGACTGCGCGCAGCATACGGACAGGATCTTCACGGTAACGGGTTTCCGGATCACCAATCAGGCGAATGATCCCAGCTTGCAGGTCAGCCATTCCGCCGACATAATCCCGCAAGGCGAAATCTTCAATGCCATAATAGAGGCTATTGATGGTGAAATCGCGGCGAACGGCATCTTCTTCGACCGAACCGAAGATATTATCGCGCAGCAACATTCCGCTTTGCGCTTTTTGTGACTGATTCCGGTCATTGGATTCAACTTGCTCGTGTGACCCACGGAAAGTGGCGACTTCAATCACATCTGGCCCAAACATAATATGAGCAAGGCGGAAACGGCGACCCACAAGCCGACAGTTACGGAAGAGTTTGCGTACCTGCTCTGGTGTGGCATTCGTTGCGATATCGAAATCTTTGGGTTTTTTGTGCAGCAATAAATCACGAACACCACCACCGACCAGATAGGCTTGAAAACCTGATTTATTCAGGCGATACAAAACCTTCAGGGCATTGTCACTGATGTCTTTACGTGAAATTGGGTGCTGATCCCGAGGGAGCACCGTGATCGGGGGGGTAGAAGGCTTAGCCTTTACGGATTTTTTCTTCATTGCGGCGTTATCAGCATTTGATGAAGATGAGTGATGTTCTCTGCGATGTTTAGGCAGAGTTCTGCTCTCTATTTGAGCAGTATGGTCAGATACGGTGACTGGCCTTTCACTGGCTGCCTGTGTGTCGCGTTTTGTTTTGTTTTCGCGGATCATCAAATTACGGCAGAAAGTTGCTACTCGGTTAAAAATGGTACACCTCGATAGTGACTAAGTAATATTAAAGCAAAAAACAGCCGCTAATCATAACTTACTGGACATTCTTTGAGAATGCTTGCAGAGCCAATAGAAACACTTTATTTGAATTGGCGATAGGTTATGTTTTTCTGCGGAACAGGGTTTATATTCCAACCGACGATAGCTTGCCGCAGCACCTGATCTGTCGTGAGATCTTGCCAGCCTGCAATGGTGGGTTGGTTCAAAAATGATAACGCATCAATAAGTAATGGCCGTGGATCATCCAATGGGATCGGCTGGGCATGATTTTGCTTAGAGAGCTTATTTCCCTCTTGATTGAGAACGAGGGGTAAATGCACATAATCTGGAATCGCAAAATTCAGGTTCTGATACAGTGATAGCTGGCGAACCGTGGGTTTAATCAAATCCGCTCCTCTGACAATTTCAGTCACGCCTTGATGGTTATCATCAACAACAACGACAAGATTATAAGCGAATAAACCGTCTTTGCGATAAATGGTGAAGTCTTCTTCTGCCATTTTAGCAGGAACAGTGATGTAACCCTGCAATTTATCGTGAAAGCCATAAATTGGATGGCGTTGTTTCAAGCGAACAGCAGCATTGTCAGCAAGCAAATGTAAATGCCGGCAATGATCGTCATAAAACCCGCCCAATTGTTGAATGCGCTGGCGGGTACAGGTGCAGTAATAGCTGTTTCCCTGTTGTTGCAACTGAGCGAGTATTGCCCGATAGGTTTCATGGCGCTGGGATTGATACAGCACCTCACCATCCCAGCAAAGACCATAATGCTCAAGGGACTGCAATATCCGGCTGGCGGATCCGGGAACTTCTCTTGGGGGATCTATGTCATCAATGCGCACCAGCCATTTGCCATGGCAGGCATGCGCCTGTAGGTAACTGCCGAGAGCAGTTACTAGGGAACCGAAGTGGAGATCACCGGAAGGGGACGGAGCGAAACGCCCGATATATAATGCGGAATGTTCAGATTGAGTCATATCAGGAGCAATATAAGGGAGCATACGGCGCCATTCAGCGCCGTACTCAGCCCTGCCGGTCAGCCAGCCATTTGCTTTTCGCGAATTTCGGCCAACGTTTTACAGTCAATACATAAGTCAGCTGTCGGGCGAGCTTCTAAACGGCGGATGCCGATTTCAACCCCACAGGACTCACAATAGCCGAAATCGTCATCTTCGACTTTTTTCAGCGTTTTTTCGATCTTTTTGATCAACTTACGTTCACGATCCCGATTACGTAGTTCAAGACTGAATTCTTCTTCTTGCGCCGCACGGTCAACTGGATCAGGGAAGTTCGCTGCCTCATCTTGCATATGAGATACAGTACGGTCTACTTCATCCCTGAGTTGATTGCGCCATGCTTCCAGAATCAGCTTGAAATGCGTTAACTGGGCATCGTTCATGTATTCTTCGCCTGGCTTTTCTTGGTAAGCTTCTACCCCAGCGATGGCGAGAATGCTTAAGGACGAGGTTTTACGTTTTTGCCCTTCTTGCATAATGCTTCTCCTTACACACGCACTATCAAACGACCCCCCCAACAATGGAGGGAAAAAAATAGGCCGCTATAAATAGCAGATGACTGCGAGGTTGGCAATTGTTCCTGCCATTAGTTTTGCAATGGTGTGAAGGCTACCGTGTTTACTGCCTAAATATGTTGCAAAACTTGCCTCATCAGTATGTTCTGTTTACAAATTATCCTATTGATAAAAAAGGTAATTTGCGATTTAGAACCATCCTGTCTTTTGTCATACTGGCCCCGTAACAGACTACTTCGACCCCTGAATTGCATGCTTGTTCCAAAAGACATGCATAATCATGGTCAATATGTTTTGCTGCCGTAACCTGACTAATCCCAGAATGTAAAACAGCAAAGAACAGAACAGCACGCTGCCCCTGTTGTGCTATCAATGATAGCTCACGTAAATGTTTTTGCCCTCGAATTGTCACTGTGTCCGGAAAATAACCCTTATTTTCCTGCAACAATGTCACCGATTTGACTTCAATATAGCAATTAACTCTCTGTTTTGACTGTAACAATAAATCTATCCGACTTTTCTCTTTTCCATAGACCACTTCACGGCGGATTTGTTCATAGTCAGATAATTCTGAAATTGCATTTTTTTCAATGGATTGATAGACCAATTCGTTGGCTCTGAGTGTATTGACACAAATCAAATGCCCATTTTGGGTCTGAGTCAGCTCCCAGCTATTCGGATACTTACGTTTGGGATTGTCTGATGTGGAATACCACACGGTATCTCCCGGTATCGCGCATCCTGTCATTGCTCCGGTATTAGCACAGTGTATGGTCAACGTTTCGCCTTCTGGGGTGAGGATATCGGCAAGAAAGCGCTTATAGCGACGGATTAGGGTCGCTGACTTCAGGGGAGGCGAAAATTCCATAAATTTTCCTTCATCGCTAATGGTCGGCAAGATCAATGAACTGAAATTAAAGTAGCGAATGCTACAATGACGTCCATTGAAAGTTAATGGTTAGGGTGATCCTTTGTTATTACCAATTTATGACGTTTTGGACTCTGTTATAACTAAGTTGAAAACGTCGAAACAGGTATTGTTGCATGCACCCACAGGGGCAGGAAAATCGACCGGATTGCCATTGGCGATCCTGAATAAAGCTCAACTGACAGGGCGCATTATTATGCTGGAACCTCGGCGCCTTGCAGCGCGCAGTGTCGCAGAGCGTCTTGCCGAACAATTGAATGAGCCTGTTGGCGTGACGGTAGGTTATCGGATGAGGGCGGAAACCAAAGTCAGTGCCTCTACACGCCTTGAAGTTGTCACTGAGGGTATTTTGACCCGAATGCTACAACAAGATCCTGAATTAAGCGATGTTTCTCTGGTTATTCTTGATGAATTCCATGAGCGGAGTTTACAGGCCGATCTCGCGTTGGCGCTGTTGCTGGATGTACAGGAAGGTCTGCGTGAAGATCTGCGTATTCTGGTGATGTCCGCGACACTGGACAATCAACGTCTTTCTTCTTTATTACCTGATGCGCCCGTGATTGTTTCAGAAGGTCGTCGCTATCCGGTAGCACGATCTTATCATCCGTTGCCGATTCATCAGCATTTTGAACAATCAGTGGCTTCGGCAGTGTTGCGTTTATTGCAGCAGGAAACGGGATCATTGTTACTGTTTCTGCCCGGCGCGGGTGAAATCCAGCGTGTGTTGGCGCAACTTGAACAAAAAATCAACGACGATACTTTATTGTGCCCACTGTACGGCGCGTTGTCGTTATCCGATCAACGGAAGGCAATAGCACCCGCGCCAGCAGGAATGCGCAAGGTCGTGCTGGCCACCAATATTGCGGAAACCAGCCTGACGATTGAAGGTATCCGGTTGGTGGTGGATAGCGGTCTTGAACGTACCAGCCGCTTTGAGCCGAAGAGTGGCCTGACCCGACTGATGACCCAACGTATCAGCCAGGCGTCAATGGTACAACGGGCTGGGCGGGCAGGAAGGCTGGAAGAAGGTGTCTGCTGGCATTTATTCAGTCGCGAGCAGGCGGAACGAGCCACGGAATACAGTGAGCCGGAAATTCTGCATTCAGATCTGAGCAGCCTGCTACTTTCACTATTACAGTGGGGATGTCGTGACAGTAATCAGTTGAACTGGCTGGACAGTCCACCACAGCCCGCGCTTGCAGTGGCTCAATCGCTGCTGCTGCGATTGGGGACGCTGGATGATAATCAACAATTGACTGCCCGTGGCTGGCAAATGGCGGAAGCGGGCAGTGAACCGCGTCTGGCGGCTATGTTATGTGCAGGCAAAGAGCAGAGTGATGAGGCGCTGGTAACGGCAGCAAAACTGGTAGCGATCTTGGAAGAGCCTCCCCGCAGTGGACTGCCGGATCTCACTCATTGGATAAATTCAAACCAACCTCATTGGCAGCAGCGCACTAATCAGCTTATCAGGAATCTTGCGAGCAAGACTGCAAAAATAGGATCTAAAAAAATCAGCACAGAAAAGATTAATGCTGCATTTGTACCCGAACTATTAGTACAGGGATTTCCTGATCGGATTGCTAAAAACCGTGATAATCTTGGGCGTTTTCAGATAGCCAATGGTTTGGGTGTGGCACTGGAACCGGGTGATCCGCTGTCAGGAGAGCAGTGGCTGATAGCGCCTACATTGCAGCAAAACAGTAAAAACCCCGATGCCAGAGTCTTGCTCGCTTGCCCGCTGAACATCGAACACATTATTCATCAATATCCGAGCCTGTTTACAGAACAGACAGCCGTAGAGTGGGATGATAGTAAGGGCACTCTGCGAGCATGGAAACGTCTGCAATGCGGGCGTTTGACTGTCAAAGCGCAGCTTTTAGCAAAACCTTCTCAGGCGGAATTACAGGAATCCCTGCTGAACTGGATTCGACAGGAAGGATTGGCGGCGTTGAATTGGTCGCCGGAAGCATTGCAGTTGCGCATCCGGCTGCAAAGGGCAACAGAATGGCTATCTGAAATTGAGTGGCCTGCGGTGGATGATGACAATCTGCTGGATTCCCTCGAGCAATGGTTTCTGCCTATGTTGGCGGGAGTGGGGGATTTGAAGGGATTACGTCAGGTTGAGCTGTCGTGTGCTCTTTTGGCTCTGCTTGATTGGCAGCAACGGCAAATACTGGATAATGAATTGCCTACTAATTACACTGTGCCGACCGGAAGTAGGATTACCATCCAATATTTCCACGATAAACCGCCCTTGCTGTCAGTCAGAATGCAAGAAATGTATGGAGAACAGCAGAATCCGGTATTGGCGAAGGGGCGGGTTCCTGTGGTCGTTGAACTGTTATCTCCGGCGCATCGTCCACTACAGATTACACAAGATCTCGCGGCATTCTGGCAGGGGGCTTATCGTGAGGTGCAAAAAGAGATGAAGGGACGTTATCCCAAACATTTATGGCCAGACGATCCTGCTAACACAGCGCCGACAAGGCGTGTAAAAAAATATATATGACTGGTTTGATGCAGTCAGGCTTCTATATTGAATAAACATTTGGAGATTTCGGTATGTCTGATGATGACCGTCAGCCAATCGGACGCAAGGGCAAAAAACCAGAACTTCGTCGTGAGCGTCCAGCAAAAAAACGCCATCGGCAGGATGACTATGAAAATGATGAAAATAATGATTTTGATAACGACGATGAGGAACAGGTCATGACGAAAAAAGGGAAAAAACCCCGTCCGCCAAGGAGTCGATGGCGAGGATTCTGGTTGCTGCTGTTGAAAATATTTATTGTGCTGGCAGTGCTCATAGCTATTTACGGTTTTTATCTGGATAACAAAATTCGCCATCGCATTGATGGGAAAGTATGGGATTTACCTGCTGCGGTGTATGGGCGTATGGTCAACCTTGAACCGGGCATGAATTACAGCAAAAACGAAATGATTCGGTTGCTGGAAGGCATGCAGTATCGGAAGGTGACCAAAATCACGCGTGCCGGTGAGTTCGTTGTCAGGGGCAACAATATTGAAATGCTGCGCCGTCCGTTTGATTTCCCTGACGGTAAAGAAGGACAGATTCAGGCTCGGCTGGTCTTCAGTGATAACCATATTGCCAGCATCGAAAACATGGAGAACCAGCGTCAATTTGGTTTCTTCCGTCTCGATCCGAAACTGATTACGATGATGCAATCGCCGAATGGCGAACAGCGTTTGGTTGTCCCACGTTCAGGTTTTCCGGATTTACTGGTTCAGACTCTGCTGGAAACCGAAGATCGTTATTTCTATGAACACGATGGGGTCAGGCCGCTTTCCATTGCCCGTGCGGTGCTGGCGAACCTGACCGCCGGGCGTACGGTTCAGGGAGGCAGTACACTGACACAGCAGTTGGTCAAAAACCTGTTCCTCTCCAATGAACGTACCTTCAGCCGTAAAGCGAATGAAGCTTACATGGCGTTACTGATGGATGCCCGCTATAGCAAGGATCGCATTCTTGAACTGTACCTGAACGAAGTTTTTCTGGGGCAGAGCGGCGATGAACAGATCCACGGCTTCCCATTGGCCAGTCTGTATTATTTCGGGCGTCCGATTGATGAACTGAGTTTGGATCAACAGGCGCTGTTAGTGGGAATGGTCAAGGGAGCATCGATGTATAACCCGTGGCGCAATCCTAAACTGGCATTGGAACGCCGCAACGTGGTATTGAAAATCCTCCTGAACAGGCAAATTATTGATCAGGAGCTTTATGATCTGTTGAGCGCCCGTCCGCTGGGTGTGAAATCCAAAAGTGGGGTGATTACCCCACAGCCTGCTTTCATGCAATTGGTACGTCAGGAATTACAGGAAAATCTGGGTGATAAGATTAACAACCTGTCGGGCGTGAAAATCTTTACAACACTGGACCCGGTATCACAGGATGCGGCGGAAAAATCCGTGGAAGAGGGCGTTGCCGATCTGCGGAAAACCCGCAAGGTAGATGATCTGGAAGGCGCGATGGTCGTTGTTGACCGTTTCAGTGGTGAAGTTCGTGCGATGGTCGGGGGTTCTCAACCAGGATATGCAGGTTTTAACCGGGCCTTGAATGCACGCCGTCTGATTGGTTCTCTTGCCAAACCTGCGACTTATTTGACGGCACTGAGTCAGCCGGATAAATACCGCATGAATACTTGGCTGGCGGATGAGCCTATTTCGATACCTCTGTCGGGCGGAAAATCTTGGCAACCGAGGAATTTCAGCCGTAATTTTAGTGGACGTGTCATGCTGGTGGATGCGTTGGCTCGTTCGATTAATATTCCGACAGTGAGTCTGGGACTGAGTATCGGGCTGGATCGCATTACCAATACCTTGATCTCACTCGGAATTCCGGCTAAAGAAATCCAACAGGTTCCTTCCATGCTGCTGGGTGCAATCAACCTGACGCCGATGGAAATGGCTCAAGAGTTCCAGACCATTGCCAGCGGCGGCAATCGGGCGAAACTTTCGGCATTGCGTTCAATCCTTGCGGAAGATGGTACAGTGATTTACCAGAGTTATCCGCAGGCAGAGCGGGCAGTGCCTCCACAGGCGGCTTATCTGACACTGTACGGTATGCAGCAGGTGGTGGCTCGTGGTACAGGCAGTTCGCTGACGAAAAAATACGGTAAATACAATCTGGCAGGTAAGACAGGAACCACCAACGATCTGCGTGACAGTTGGTTTACCGGCATCGATGGTAAGGAAGTGGCGATCATCTGGACAGGGCGTGATAATAATGGCCTAACCAATCTGACGGGAGCAACGGGGGCATTGAAGATCTACCTCCGTTATCTGGAAAATGAAACGCCATTGGTACTGAATAATCGTCCACCGGAAGACATTGTGGATATGTCAGTCAACGAAGATGGCAGTTTCAACTGTACTGGTAATGGCATCAGGATGTTGCCGGTCTGGACAGATGATCCGCAGAGTTTATGCCAGCAATCTACGCCGCAGCCGGTTGAGGATAACAAAGAAGAAGCACCGGGCTGGCTACAGGAGATGTTTAATCAGTAATAGAGTATCGCCCCCATCGATTCCGATGGGGGGTAGTTTAGATTTTGACCGAAATGCTCAAATTGCAATTATTGCAAGCAAGAGCGGCTCAGGCCAAAGTTGATATGGAAGCAGGAAAACTGACTAGTGGCGATGTCTTTTTTGATGAGTTAGAAGTTGGTCAGTACGATTGATGTCTACTTATCATTTAATCCCTGATGCCCAGTCGGGTCTAATTAAAATCCGCCGATTTACGGTACAATAGTGAGGACTCACTCAATTGTTGGTTTTCGGCGTGTTGCACAAAAGCATGGTGCCGCTCGATAATTTAGTAAAAAGGGAGATGATTTAATGAGATGGGTTGATGAAACATATTTATTGACGCCTATCAGATCCTGAAATAGGCCGCAGGCATGTTTACCCAATGTGACGCCACGGGATTGTGGCGTCACAGATAACGGAATGACTTAATTCAGTCTGGCAAAACAGCGGGCAGCGGCATCAACGGTACGCTGAATATCTTCATCTGAATGGGCGATGGACATAAAGCCTGCTTCAAACGCAGAAGGAGCCAGATAGACGCCCTCATCCAGCATCAAGTGGAAGAATTGCTTGAAGCGTTCAACATCACACGCCATGACATCCTGATAGCAAGTCACGCTTTCTGCGTCGGTAAAGAAAATACCGAACATCCCGCCAACGTGGTTAACCACCAGAGGAACGCCTGCTGCTGATGCCGCGTTTTTCAGGCCAGAAGCTAATTTGTCTGTCAGTTCGCTCAAACGCGGGTGAACGCCGGGTTGGGCGACTTCATTCAGGCAAGCCAGACCCGCAGCCATGGCGATTGGGTTACCTGAGAGGGTTCCCGCCTGATAAACCGGGCCGGTTGGTGCCAGTTTTTCCATGATGTCCTGACGGCCGCCAAATGCACCCACTGGCATACCGCCACCGATGATTTTGCCGAGGGACGTCAGATCCGGTTTAACGTTGTAATACTCTTGTGCGCCGCCCAAAGCGACACGGAACCCGGTCATCACTTCATCAATGATCAGTAACGCACCGAATTCATCACACAGCTTACGCAGACCCGGCAGAAATTCTGGTCGTGGAGGAATACAATTCATGTTACCGGCGACGGGTTCTACGATGATACAGGCGATCTCTTCTGGGTATTTTTCGAAGGCTTCACGCACGGAATTCAGGTCATTATAGACGCAGGTCAGGGTATGTTTGGCGAAATCGGCAGGAACGCCCGGAGAATTGGGCTGGCCTATAGTCAAGGCACCGGAACCCGCTTTGACCAGCAGACAGTCGGCGTGGCCGTGATAGCAGCCTTCAAATTTGATGATCTTATCGCGCCCGGTATAACCACGCGCCAGACGAATGGCACTCATGGTGGCTTCTGTACCGGAGTTCACCATGCGAACCATATCCATGGAAGGCACCAACTCTGTCACTCGTTTTGCCATTTCCACTTCGGCAGCCGTTGGTGCACCAAAGCTCAGGCCACGCTCGGCGGCTTCAATCACGGCGTTGCGAATGGCAGGGTGATTGTGCCCCAGTACCATTGGCCCCCATGAGCCGACATAATCGATATAGGCATTGCCATCAACATCGTAAAGGTAAGCACCATCGGCGCGTTGGATAAAGACAGGCGTACCACCAACGCCATTAAAGGCGCGTACCGGCGAGTTGACACCGCCGGGGATCACCTGTTTTGCCTGAGAGTAAAGCATTTCGGACTGGTTCATTAATAAAAGCTCCTGAAAAATAAGGGTACAGATAGGGGGGAGGCCATTTTAAAGCAGCCTGATGGGGAAGCCAAATCATCCTGACATGGAGAAGCTTGTTGCCTTTGTGTAGCAAAACTTGAACGAATCAGTCAGGTATCGGATAATCGCGGCTAACTGATCAGAAGGTTTAAAACGACTTTCTGAGAATTTTTACCGGAACACCGGTCTGGAGCAAAAAAATGAGCGATGATGCTGCATTGCCTTTGCAGTTTACTGATGCCGCAGCCAATAAAGTTAAAGTACTGGTTGCTGATGAAGATAACCCGAACCTGCGTCTGCGGGTTTATATTACAGGTGGTGGCTGTAGTGGTTTCCAGTATGGTTTCACTTTCGATGATCAAATGAACGAAGGTGATCTGACGATTCAGAAACAAGGGGTTGAGCTGGTGGTTGACCCGATGAGCCTGCAATATCTGGTGGGGGGCTGTGTCGATTATACCGAAGGTCTGGAAGGTTCCCGTTTTATCGTTACTAACCCGAATGCAAAAACCACTTGTGGTTGTGGTTCTTCTTTCAGCGTCTGATCGAAAATATGATACTGCTATTAAAAATAAGGGCAGCTTAAGCGCCGCCTTTATTTTTTTCTACGTTGGCCTCTAGCCGCCAGAAAGATTCAGCTCCCGGCAAAGCTGCTCTGTCGCCAGAATAATTCGTGGCCCTGCACGGCTGAACCAATCGTCATTCAGAGTGATGATCTTGACATTTAGCTGTGGCTGCCAAAAATCCGCCACGCGCTGTTTTTGATCTTCAGTTCCTCCCAGCACAATCACTTCAGGTTTGCGTGTAAGTACTTGCTCACGATTGACTTGCGGCCACGGTACGGTGCTGTCAGCAAAGATGTTTTTACCACCACACGCGGATAGGATTTCACTTTGAATGGTGTGATCGGATGAAGTAAAAATCGGATTCATGCCAAATTGTAAAAACACCGGCTTGGGATTGGGGGTGGCATAGGTCTGTTTTAATTTGCTGAATGTCTGGCGGATATCCGCGGCTGATTTTTTGGCAATATCGGGGCGTGGGCTATGGACAGCCAGCCGTTCCAGATCGGTTGCAACATCTTCCACTTTTTTCACATCAGAATAAAAAACCGGGATACCTAATGCCGCGAGCTGTTCTAACGGACGCTGGGGATTACCGCCCCGCCAGGCCAGAATCAGATCGGGTTTCAGGGCAATGATGCGTTCAACATTGATGCCTTGCCAATCAGCGACTTGCTCTAATTTTTTAGCGGCTTCGGGATAATCGGAGTAAGCACTGACTGCAACAAGCCGATCGCCCAGTCCTGCCGCATACGCGAGTTCGGTCGTCGAGGGAGCAAGGCTGATAACACGAGAGGCTGCGGCGTGAAGTGGCGCACTGACACTGTACAGAAAACTGAAGAGCAGGAATGAGAATGATAACCAGATTGATCTAAGTGAGATTATTTTCATCCAAGGTTTCATGATCGGTGCTCCACTTCAATTAATTGATTAACTAATGTTGGCTGAGTTCGCTCAACATGGCGTTGACCATCCGTGTCGATTCACGGGCAGCGATAACTAAGAATTCATCAAAGCTGATATGAGATTCCTGATCGGCCACATCAGAAATGGCACGAACCACCACGAATGGAATTTGATACAGGTGGCAGACATGGCCGATAGCTGCCGCTTCCATTTCAACTGCGGCGACTTGCGGGAAAGTCGCACGGATACGCGCCAAAGGTTCTGCACCATTGATAAAAGCATCACCGCTACAAATCAGCCCACGAACCGCATTCAGGTTAAGGGATTTAATGCATTTTTCGGCCAGTGTAATTAATTGGCTGTCGGCGATAAAAGCAGGTGGGCATTGTGCCATCTGACCCGGCTCATAACCAAAGGCAGTGAGATCGGCATCGTGATAGCGGACTTCTCCGGAAACCACGATATCCCCCACATTCAGTTTAGGGTCAAGGCCGCCGGCTGAGCCGGTGTTAATCACGATGTCTGGCTGGCAATGTTCAATCAACAGGGTGGTGCCAAGGGCGGAAGAGACTTTACCGATGCCGGATTTCAGCAATGCGATGTCAACGCCATTCAGCTTGCCGGTGTAGATTTCACATCCGCCCCGCGACACAGTTTGCAGACCTTCAATCTGGTCACGCAGTAGTGTTACTTCTTGTTCCATTGCGCCTATTACACCTACTTTCATTGTGTCATACTCATGGTTAATTAATGGATTAGTGTCTATGAAAAGGCACTCTTATTCGATGCGGCAGTGTAACATTGAATCACTGTTTACTGGTTATTCCGGCTATAAATAAGCGTTTCATTCGGTATGGGGGGATTAATGACTAAAATTGATTTCAAGCAGAAGTTGAATTACCAGCGTAAGTACAGCAACTCTTCCATACATCCTGACGATGAAGATCAGGTGAATCGTCAATTCGAAAGTGACCGTGGGCGGATCATCAATTCAGCCGCTATCCGGCGTTTGCAGCAGAAAACGCAGGTTTTTCCGCTGGAACGCAACGCCGCCGTGCGCAGCCGGTTGACTCACTCGCTGGAAGTGCAGCAAATCGGGCGCTATATTTCAAAAACGATTATTGCAGAACTGACAAAGCAGAATTTGCTGGAAAAATATGGGCTGAGTGATCGCTTACTTGCTTTTGAAAGCCTGATTGAAATGGCCTGCCTGATGCATGATATCGGTAATCCGCCGTTTGGCCATTTTGGTGAGGCGGCGATCAGAGATTGGTTCTCGCGTCGATTAGATCCTGATTATTTTTCAGACTGCGTTTCTGAAAGCACCGCTCGGCAAGATGGCTGTAAAGTGGCGGCATTGAGCTACAATGGTGAAACCAAAAAAGATCTGTTCCGGCGTCAGTTACGTAAGGATTTATGTGAATTCGAGGGCAATGCCCAAGCGATCCGGCTGGCACATAATCTGCTTAAACTGAATCTGACTTATGCCCAAATCGGCTGTATCCTGAAATATACCTGCCCGGCTTACCGTCTTGAAGGATCTCCCGACGAATTCAGTTACCTGATGAAGAAAAAAGGCTATTACTGGTCGGAAGACAGTTTTATCCATGAATTAAAAAAAGCGCTGCAATTGGGGGATTTCTGCCGTTTTCCGCTGACGTATATTATGGAAGCCGCAGATGATATCTCTTATTGCATTGCTGATTTGGATGATGCGGTTGAAAAGGGTATTTTCAATGTTGAGCAATTGGTGGAATACCTGAAAAAAGAGTGGGAGGAAAATGGGGGACACAGTAAAGGGGATTTATTCGAATTCACGGTAATGCAGGCTCATAAGAAAACGGCCAGTAATGAGGCCCGTCGCAGTATTCATGAGCAGTTTTTCATGTATCTGCGGGTATTTATCACTGGTAAGTTGGTGCCCTATACCGCTAAACGTTTTATTGAGAATTTGCCTGAAATTTATGCAGGCACATTCAATCATGCTTTGTTGGAAGAAGATGGCGATGAACATCGTCTATTGCAGATTTTGAAAAGTGTCACGCGGAAATGGGTATTTAGCCACCCTGAAGTCGAAGAGCTGGAATTGCAGGGCTATCGGATTATTACCGGATTGCTGGATGTTTACAGCCCATTGCTGGAGTTATCTCGGCAGGATTTTATGTCACTGCACCGGAATAATTTTCACAAAAAATATTTTATTGAAACGCGTCTGCTGCACAAATTATCTACCAAACACCGTCTGGCCTATGAAGAGGCTGTAGAAAACATTGTCGCCACTGATGAAGTTGAAAAAGATGTGCTCGAATTTTATTATCGGGCGCGTTTGATTCAGGACTATATCAGTGGCATGACTGACCATTATGCTTACGAAGAATATCGTAAATTTATGGTATCGAAGTGAGAGACCCGGGCGCTCTCAGTATATCGGGAGCGGCGGCAATGACGTGATTGATCTCATCGATGAATTCCAGTAATTCTGGCTCCAGATCCGCCAGAGGAATAGCTTGTTTCAATTGTTTTTCGATGAATTCACAAATCGCTTGCAGTTTGGGGACGCCATTGTAACAGCAACTGCCATGTAATTGGTGGACATGATACTGAAACTGTTTGTGATCAACGTCGCTATCTGCTGCCAAGATCTGTTCAATCATCGCTTTCATTTCTGGCAGCGATTGTACTAGCATCTCCAGAATTTCCCGCGCCAGAGATTCTTTTCCATCCGTTTTTTTCAAAGCGATATCCCAATCGATGAACTGTGATTTTTTCTTTTGGCTGTATTGATTCAGCCACGCTTTCAGGCGACGTTCATCCAACGGTTTTGACAGGCAGCCAACAAATGGGGAACGTCCCCCATTTTGGGTTTCATTACAGGGAAAAGCCGTCACGGCCACAATGGGCGTCTCTTTATGCTGTGGTAATTGATGGATTTGTTCAGAGGTTTGAATACCATCCATATCTGCCATTTGAATATCCATCAGGATCAGATCCAGCGCGTGTTGCTGTGCCGTAGTCAGTGCTTCCAGACCACTGCTGCACAGCAGGGTATTCTCGATTTGTTCGTCCAGCAAAGTACCAATTAATTTCAGATTGGCCGGATTATCATCCACCGCCATCACGGTTATGGGCAAACGTGGGGGAATGGGCAGGCGTTCAGGTAATGAACCCAATAAAAACGCTTCTTTTTCCAGCCAGAGATCAAAATAAAATACGGTTCCTTTTGCGGGTTCGCTGATGAAATCGATCTCTCCCTTCATCTCATTGACCAGCCTTTTGGTAATGCTCAAACCCAGCCCGGTTCCCCCGTAGTGGCGGGTAATACTGGCATCAGCCTGATTGAATGCCTGAAACAGAATCGGCCGATATTCTGGTTTAATGCCGATGCCAGTATCGGTTATGGTGAAATCAATCTGCACGAGATGATGCTGCTGCTGGCGTAATCTGACCTCCAGTATCACGCTGCCTTTATCTGTGAATTTAATCGCGTTGCCAATCAGGTTAGTGAGTATTTGCTGCAAGCGTATGGGATCGCCGATCATCAGGTTAGGCAATTTGTCATCTATGCGATGTTGCAGGGGAAGGTTTTTCTCGCTGGCCACGGGGGTGAGTAGTTCGATGACTTCATTGACCGTATCTCGCAGTAGAAAAGGAACTTGATCCAGCACCAGTTTATTCGATTCCAGCCGTGAAAAATCCAGAATGTCATTGATGATTTTCAGCAAATTATTGGCAGAACGTTCAATCACATAAAGGTACTCGGCTTGCTGAGACGTAATGGGGGTTTTGAGCATCTGACGGGTAAAGCCAATAACGCCATTAAGCGGCGTGCGTAATTCATGAGACATATTTGCCAGAAATTCTGTTTTGATCTTAACCGCTTCCTGTGCGCGTTTCTTGGCTAGAGTCAGTTCAACGTTTTGGATTTCCAACTGTTCCATGGTGATTTGTAAGTCAGATGTGGCCTGATCAATATGCAACTGCATCTCATCTTTATATTTCGACAGCGATTCCGCGACGGTATTGATGCCATTCTGGAGTGCGGCCAGTTCTCCCGGCATCGCGCCAGTAACACGAATGTTCAATTGTCCCTGCCGTATCTGTTCTACAACCCTCACCATGCCACCTAGTGGTTGTGTCACTTTACGCACTAAAATGTGGGCAAACAGGGCAGTGCCGCCAAGACAGAGGATCAGCAGGATGATTGACGTCGTAATTTCTTTATATTGCTGGATTTGGGCTGTTCTCAAATCCAGATCAATGGCGATATAGCCGATGGGATTGGCCTTGCTGGTGGTAGTGCGCCATTCGTTTTCTTGGATGTTTTCTGCAATCAGCGGCATCATCAAAATGATATTATTATCGTGTCCTGATTGACTCAGTAGAACCTTTGGGATTGGCTCACCAGCAGGAAGCCGCAACTGGTTCGCGTCATATTTATCATTAGAAATGTCGAAAAGCTTATGATTTTTATCAAAAATCGCAATGGCTTTGACAATCTCGGAATTGCGGCGATGCAGGCTATTGACTAAGACTTCGACCCGTCGACGATTATCCAGATTGATGCCCACCTCGCTGGCGATGGACAACGGTTCAATAATGCTGATCCCACTGCGGACTATCAGGTTCTTCAACTCGTAATAACGGTATGAGATAAATGATATACTCACAAGCGTTCCGACCAGTAAAACAGGAACCAATATCAGGCTCATCATACGGGTGCGTAGGCTATATTTGGTCATAAGCGTCCATTGTGGGAAAATCAAAACTCAATTTTTCAAAGTTAGTCAGAATCATGGTGCAATTTTACTCCCCAAACCGCCGCTCCGTAAACCGAGGCATTATTTCCGTTACCGCAGATAACCTTGATGCACAAGGGCAAGGCATTGCCCGTCATCAGGGAAAAACGATATTTATTCAGGGATTATTGCCGGGTGAGCAGGCTCAGATCCAACTGACAGAAGAAAAACGCCAGTTTGCCAAGGCCAAAATAGTGAAACGGCTGTCAGACAGCCCGTTTCGTGTGGTACCGCGCTGCCCGCATTTCAATGTGTGTGGCGGTTGTCAGCAGCAGCACGTTGCGATTGAGTTGCAAGCCAAAACTAAGGCCAGCGTGCTGGAACACCTTATCCAGCGGGAAACTGGCATTAGTATCAGTGCTCATCCCATCATTCACAGCCCTGAATATGGCTACCGGCGTCGGGTACGGCTTGGCCTGCAATACGATGTTAAGAAAAACCCGGGCAGGCAGCAAAAATTATTGATGGGATTTCGCCAGAGCCAGACCAACGATTTGGTAGCCGTTGCACATTGTCCGGTAATGCGCCCTGAATTGGAACAGTTATTGCAACCGTTATCCCAGTGTCTGAATAGTCTGAGTGCGGTTAAACGGCTGGGACACGTTGAATTAGTGCTGGCGGATAATGGCCCGTTAATGGTGTTACGTCATCTTGCTCCACTGAAGCACGAAGACAGGGAAAAGCTGCGCACTTTTTCGGTGCAGCATAAGGCGGCAGTCTATCTGGCTGGCGATGAAAAAATCCTTGAGCCTTTGACAGAAGGGCAGACTGCTCCGTGGTATCAGGTGGATGGCTTGAAACTGAAATTCAGTCCGTGGGATTTTATTCAGATTAATGATGAAGTTAACCAGAAAATGGTGGTACAGGCGTTGGCATGGCTGGATTTGCAGCCGACGGATCGGGTATTGGATCTATTTTGTGGCATGGGGAACTTTACCTTGCCGATGGCAACCAAAGCACAGACCGTAGTGGGTGTAGAAGGGGTTGCCGCGCTGGTCGCGAATGGGCAATATAATGCCCAGCTCAATGAACTTAATAACGTCGATTTTTTCCACGAAAATCTGGAATCGGATATTCACCAACAGCCTTGGGCGGTGCTGGGGTTCAATAAAGTGCTGCTGGACCCAGCCCGTGCAGGTGCGGCGGGTGTCATGTCACATATTGTAAAACTGGCCCCTGAAAGAGTGGTGTACGTTTCCTGTAACCCCACAACACTGGCGCGGGACAGCAAAATTCTGCTGGAGGCTGGTTATCATCTTGTCAGTGTGCGGATGCTGGATATGTTTCCGCACACCGGCCATCTGGAATCCATGGCTTTGTTCAGCCGTGAGCCAATGGCTATCGAGTAGGGAGGAATTATGGTTGCGGTAAGAAGTGCACATCTCACACCAGCAGGTGAATTTGCAGTCGATAAGTGGATCGCGAGTTTACATATCACGAATCCACAATCCAGTGAGAAATTAGCCGAAACATGGCATTACTGTCACGAAAAAGTCCAGGATCACCCTGATGCGGCGCTGTTGCTGTGGCGCGGTGTGGAAATGGTGGAGATCCTGTCCACATTGAGTATGGATAATGACAGTATGCGCGCTGCGCTGCTCTTTCCCATCCTTGATGCCAAACTGCTCGATAATGAAACAGTGACAGAAACATTTGGTACGGCTATTACCAATCTGGTGCATGGCGTGATGGAAATGGACGCCATTCGCCAGTTGAAAGCCACCCACACGGATTCCACCAGTTCAGTGCAGGTCGATAATGTGCGTCGGATGCTGCTGTCGATGGTGGAAGATTTCCGCTGTGTGATCATCAAGCTGGCGGAACGGATCGCCCATTTACGGGAAGTGAAGGATGCCAGCGAAGATGAGCGAGTACTGGCGGCAAAAGAGTGTTCCAACATCTATGCGCCTCTTGCCAATCGGCTGGGTATCGGTCAGCTAAAATGGGAACTGGAAGATTTCTGT
Source organism: Xenorhabdus bovienii SS-2004 (assembly GCF_000027225.1). Lineage (NCBI taxonomy): Bacteria > Pseudomonadati > Pseudomonadota > Gammaproteobacteria > Enterobacterales > Morganellaceae > Xenorhabdus > Xenorhabdus bovienii. The sequence continues at coordinate 3,552,553 of NC_013892.1, read as the reverse complement.
TTCCGCTATCTGCATCCTGACGAATACAAAAAGATCGCCAGACTCCTGCATGAGCGCCGGATCGATCGCGAACAGTACATCGAAAAGTTTGTGACGACCATACGCAAATACATGCTCAAAGAAGGGATTCCGGTCGAAATTTATGGGCGTCCCAAGCATATTTACAGCATCTGGCGCAAGATGCAGAAAAAATCCCTCGGCTTTGATGAACTGTTTGATGTGCGGGCAGTGCGTATTGTCGTTGAGCGTTTACAGGACTGCTATGCGGCTTTAGGAATAGTGCATACTCACTATCGTCATCTGCCGGATGAATTTGATGATTATGTCGCTAACGCCAAACCGAATGGTTATCAGTCCATTCATACCGTCGTGCTGGGGCCGAATGGGAAAACGCTGGAAATTCAGATCCGCACCCGCCAGATGCATGATGATGCTGAACTTGGGGTTGCCGCCCATTGGAAATACAAAGAAGGCACCGCCATTGGCGGCGGCAAATCGGGCAGTTATGAAAGCCGTATTGCATGGCTGCGTAAGCTAATCGCATGGCAGGAGGAAATGGCGGACACTGGCGAAATGCTGGATGAAGTTCGCAGCCAAGTGTTTGATGATCGCGTTTATGTCTTTACGCCAAAAGGCGATGTGATTGACTTGCCGGCAGGCTCTACGCCGTTGGATTTTGCTTATCATATTCACAGTGATGTCGGGCATCGCTGCATCGGGGCAAAAATCAGTGGGCGTATTGTGCCGTTCAGCTATCAGCTTCAGATGGGTGATCAAATTGAAATCATCACCCAGAAGCATCCGAATCCAAGCCGTGACTGGCTGAATCCGAATCTGGGCTATGTAACCACTAGCCGGGGGCGAGCAAAGATCCACAACTGGTTCCGCAAGCAGGATCGTGACAAGAACATCATTGCCGGTCGCCAGATGCTGGACAATGAACTGACCCATTTGGGGATCACCCTCAAGGAAGCCGAGAAAGAACTTATTGCCCGTTATAACGTTCATTCGCTGGAAGAAGTGTTAGCGGGTATTGGTGTTGGTGACATCCGAATTCACCAATTGATGAATTTCCTGCAAAGCAAGTTCAACAAAACGACGGCGGAAGAAGCTGATCGTAAGGCGCTGCGCAATCTAGAAAATAAAACCTACACTCCGCGCAGTGTAAAACAAGACAATGGGCGCATCGTCGTGGAAGGGGTAGGTAATTTGATGCACCATGTTGCTCGTTGCTGTCAGCCGATCCCCGGTGATGAAATCATCGGGTTCATTACGCGCGGACGCGGAATTTCCATCCACAGTGCCGATTGTGAGCAGCTGGCCGAATTGGAAATTAGCGCACCAGAACGCATTGTGGATGCGGTTTGGGGAGAAAATTATTCCAGCGGCTACTCCCTTGTGGTGCGGGTGCTTGCTAATGATCGCAGCGGATTACTGCGTGATATCACCACTATTCTGGCCAATGAAAAGGTGAATGTACTGGGGGTGAGCAGCCGAAGCGACGTAAAGCAGCAACTGGCGACTATCGATATGAATATTGAGATTTATAATCTACAAGTATTGGGACGGGTACTGGCGAAGCTCAACCAGCTATCTGATGTGATTGAAGCCAGACGTTTGCACGGTAATTAATGAAACATGGATAAGATAAAAACCACCTCGATTGAACGACTTAAGGGGATTATGACGCAGTTGCGTCATCCCCAGCAGGGTTGCCCGTGGGACAAAGTGCAGACTTCTGCCACCATTGCGCCTTACACGTTGGAAGAAACCTATGAAGTCATTGATGCCATTGAGCGCAACGACGCAAATGCCCTGAAAGAAGAACTGGGGGATCTGCTGTTTCATATCGTGTTTTATGCCCAGATGGGTCAAGAACAGCAGTTGTTTGATTTTGACGATATCTGCGACGCGGTTTGTGACAAATTAGAGCGCAGGCATCCCCATATTTTCGATCAACAGGCAGGCATCAGCAGTGAAGAAGCGATCGGGAGCTGGGAACAACGTAAAACGGCAGAGAGGGCGGAAAAAGACCAGCATTCTGTGCTGGATGATATTCCCGCCAGTCTGCCAGCGTTGATGAAAGCCTATAAAATCCAGAAACGCTGTGCTTCGGTTGGTTTTGATTGGGATACACTTGGCCCGGTGCTGGGCAAGGTATATGAAGAAATCGATGAAGTGATGGATGAAGCCCGGCAGGTGGTGGTTGATGAAGCCAGACTGGAAGAAGAGCTAGGGGATTTGTTGTTTTCTGTTGTCAATTTATCCCGTCATTTAGGGCATAAACCAGAGATGGCATTGCAGAAAGCCTGCGGTAAATTTGAAAATCGTTTCCGAAGCGTCGAAAAGCTGATCTTCGACCAAGGTCTGTCATTGGAAACGGCGACACTGGAGGAAATGGAACAGATGTGGCAGCAAGTCAAAAAACAGCAGCCGTAGGGCAGAAATAGCGAAAAAGGCGTTGAGGAATGACTGAATAACCTGAATCAGGCGAAAAATTTTTAAACTATTAACTTGATGAATTTAAAGAGAAAGGCCTCGGGTGGTTTTGGGCTGTTCCTGATGAGTTGATACTTTATCCTGTTTAGATGGTTTGTAGCGCATTTAAGGTTAGGGTATACTGCTTTCCCGTCCTGTTATATTCATCATCCTTTTAAACCTAAACTTTCAGGTTCAGCATGAAAACTAATTATATTTTTGTGACCGGCGGGGTCGTATCCTCTCTGGGTAAAGGCATTGCTGCTGCCTCTTTGGCTGCTATCCTCGAAGCCCGTGGACTCAAAGTCACCATTATGAAACTGGATCCGTACATCAACGTCGATCCGGGTACAATGAGCCCAACCCAACACGGGGAAGTTTTCGTTACCGAAGACGGCGCTGAAACTGATCTCGATTTAGGCCACTACGAACGTTTTATTCGTACCAAAATGACACGCCGCAATAACTTCACGACGGGCCGTGTCTACTCTGAAGTGCTGCGTAAAGAACGCCGCGGCGATTATTTGGGTGCAACCATTCAGGTTATCCCCCACATTACTAATGAAATCAAAGATCGTATCATCCGTGGCGCAGAAGGCTATGATGTGGTGCTGGTGGAAATTGGCGGTACTGTCGGTGATATCGAATCTCTGCCATTCCTTGAAGCTATCCGTCAGATGGCCGTGGAAGTCGGTCGTGAACATACCCTGTACATGCATCTGACGTTGGTGCCCTATCTGGCAGCGGCAGGTGAAGTCAAAACCAAGCCTACTCAGCATTCCGTGAAAGAACTGCTCTCCATTGGTATTCAGCCGGATGTTCTGATCTGTCGTTCAGATCGTATCATTCCTGCCAATGAGCGTGCAAAAATCGCGCTGTTCTGTAACGTTCCAGAGAAAGCCGTTATCTCTTTAAAAGATGTTGATTCTATTTATAAAATCCCAGCCCTCTTGAAATCTCAGGGCTTAGATGATTATATTTGTAAACGATTCAGCCTCGGATACCCTGAAGCTGATCTGTCCGAATGGGAACAGGTCGTTTATGAAGAAGCCAACCCATCGGGTGAAGTCACCATTGGGATGGTGGGCAAATATGTTGAACTGCCGGATGCTTATAAGTCAGTGATTGAAGCACTGAAACACGGTGGGTTGAAAAAACGCCTGACCGTCAACATCAAACTGATCGATTCACAGGATGTCGAAACCCGTGGTGTTGATGTATTGAAAGATCTGGATGCCATTCTGGTGCCGGGCGGCTTCGGTGGCCGTGGTATCGAAGGCAAAATTATGACTGCACGTTATGCCCGTGAGAACAACGTCCCTTACTTGGGGATCTGTCTGGGTATGCAGGTTGCCCTGATTGAGTTTTCACGTAATGTGGCGGGCATGAAAGAGGCCAACTCCACAGAGTTTGAGCCAGAGTGCAAATTACCGGTTGTAGGTCTGATCACTGAATGGCGTGATGAGAACGGCAACTTAGAAGTACGTAGCGAAGAGAGTGATCTCGGCGGAACGATGCGCGTTGGCGGCCAGTTATGCCGTCTGTCTGAAGGCAGTCTGGTACGTAAACTTTATGGTCAGGACGACATTATTGAACGTCACCGCCATCGTTATGAAGTGAACAATTTATTGCTGAAACGAATTGAAGAAGCAGGCCTGCGCATTGCCGGCCGTTCAATCGATAACAGATTGGTGGAAATCATTGAGAATCCGGCACATCCGTGGTTTGTGGCGTGCCAGTTCCACCCGGAATTCACTTCAACGCCTCGCGATGGTCATCCGTTATTTGCGGGCTTCGTTGAAGCCGCAGGCAAATATCAGAAAGGCCAGTTGAAATAAGATATGGGGCGATTGATTGGTTTTAATTTTAATGAATTTAATTTCAATCGATTGCCCGGAATTTAACTTGTACTGAGGAAAACCTAATGTCCAAAATCGTTAAAGTACTTGGCCGTGAAATCATCGATTCCCGTGGTAACCCAACGGTAGAAGCGGAAGTACATCTGGAAGGTGGCTTTGTTGGTCTGGCTGCTGCGCCATCAGGTGCATCAACAGGTTCTCGCGAAGCACTGGAACTGCGTGATGGTGACAAATCTCGCTTCATGGGTAAAGGTGTACTGAAAGCGCTTTCTGCGGTTAATGGCTCAATCGCTCAGGCTCTGGTTGGTCAGGATGCGAAAGATCAGGCTAACATCGACAAAATCATGATCGAGCTGGATGGTACTGAAAACAAATCTAACTTCGGTGCTAATGCGATTCTGGCTGTTTCCCTTGCGAACGCTAAAGCGGCAGCAGCGGCAAAAGGCATGCCTCTGTACGAGCACATTGCTGAGTTGAACGGTACGCCAGGCAGGTTCTCCATGCCACTGCCAATGATGAACATCATCAACGGGGGTGAGCACGCTGACAACAACGTGGATATTCAGGAATTCATGATCCAGCCAATTGGTGCCAGCACGCTGAAAGAAGCGGTACGCATTGGTTCAGAAGTTTTCCACAATCTGGCAAAAGTGCTGAAAGCAAAAGGCATGAGTACGGCGGTTGGGGATGAAGGGGGCTATGCGCCAAATCTGGAATCTAACGCAGCAGCGCTGGCCGCGATCAAAGAAGCCGTTGAACAAGCGGGTTATGTGCTGGGTAAAGATATTACTCTGGCGATGGATTGCGCAGCTTCTGAATTCTATAACAAAGAAACGGGCAACTATGAACTGAAAGGCGAAGGCAGGACGTTCACTTCTCAGGAATTTACCCACTATCTGGAAGGCCTGACCAAAGAATATCCAATCGTTTCTATCGAAGATGGTTTGGATGAATCTGATTGGGATGGTTTTGCTTACCAGACTAAAGTTATGGGCGACAAAATCCAGTTGGTTGGTGACGATTTGTTCGTAACCAATACCAAGATCCTGAAAGAAGGTATCGAAAAAGGCATCGCAAACTCCATCCTGATCAAATTCAACCAGATTGGTTCTCTGACTGAAACTCTGGCTGCAATCAAGATGGCAAAAGATGCGGGCTACACTGCGGTGATTTCTCATCGTTCTGGTGAAACCGAAGATGCGACTATTGCTGACTTAGCTGTCGGTACTGCGGCAGGTCAAATTAAGACGGGTTCTATGAGCCGTTCTGACCGTGTTGCTAAATATAACCAGCTGATCCGTATCGAAGAAGCACTGGGTAACCGTGCGACTTTCAATGGTCTGAAAGAAGTGAAAGGTCAGGCATAATTGCCGGTCGATATCAATAATAAATAAATTTTATTTATGTTTTGGCGAAAGGGTATATGCTCTTTCGCCATCTTAACGAAAGATAATTTTATCCGTATAAGTGATTATAAATACGATGATGAAATGAAAAGTATGAAATAACGACATAATATTAGTATATTTTCTATACAATCATTCGTTAATTGAACAAACCCCACGTGATAGATCCCAAAATCATACACGTTGTATTTTCTTCCTTGTTAATACTCCTTATTATTTCACATGTAATGTAATTCTTTAACATTTAGGGCAATGATTCATCAATAATTCTTTTTACATTACCGCGTTGTGTTTCATTGTTTTACGGAGTCTTTATGGACGCTTCTGAATCTTTAACCCCAGCGATTGGGCCAAATCCCTCAAATAAAAGAGGCTTAATTATTCTCGCGCTGGATATTATCTTGCTTGTCGCTCTGCTTAAGTTTTTGCCGTATGGCGAAAAAACCAATGCGGGTCTGGCATTGATGGCATTTGTTGGTGTGCTATGGCTGACTGAAGCCATACACGTCACAATTACGGCTCTGTGTATTCCAATTCTGGCTGTTGGTATGGGATTGATGAACACGGGTGATGCGCTGCAATCTTTTGCAAACCCGATCATCTTTCTGTTCTTTGGTGGTTTTGCACTGGCAACGGCGCTGCATATTCAAGGTCTGGATCGGCTGATCGCCAACCGTCTTCTGATGATTGCCCGTGGGCGTTTATCGGTGGCTGTATTGCTGATATTTGGTATTACCGCCGTGCTTTCTATGTGGATCAGTAACACTGCGACTGCTGCAATGATGCTGCCACTGATACTGGGCATTCTGGCTAATCTGGATGTGCGCACTGAACGCAATACGTTTGTTTTTGTGTTGCTGGGGGTGGCATACAGCGCCAGTATCGGTGGTTTGGGAACGCTGGTGGGAAGCCCACCGAATGCCATTGCAGCGGCGCAACTGGGCATGGACTTCTTCACATGGATGAAGTATGGCGTGCCGATGGTCATCATTTTGTTGCCAGTCATGGTGGCTGTGATGTACATCATGCTGCGTCCGAACCTGAAGCATAAATTTGATCTGAAATTGGAACATCTGGAGTGGAACAGTAAGCGCATTATCACTATGGCTATCTTCCTGCTGACGGTGTTTAGTTGGATTTTCAGTTCAATCATCAGTGATGCTTTTGGCGGTATCAAAGATCTGGATACGATTATTGCAGTGAGCGCAGCCATCCTGATTGGCATCACTGGCGTGTCAACTTGGTCACAGATTCAAAATAACACCGAATGGGGCGTATTGATGCTGTTTGGTGGCGGCCTGACGCTGAGTGCTGTCCTGAAAAACTCCGGAGCCAGCGAAGTTATGGCGAATGGCATGGCGGCAACCTTCGGTGCCAGTCACTGGTTTGTGATCATCCTTGCTGTTACTGCGTTCATTATCTTCCTGACGGAATTTACCAGTAATACCGCCAGTGCCGCACTGCTGGTGCCGATTTTCGCTACGGTTGCAGAAGCCTTGGGGATGCCTGTTATGGCGCTGACCATGATTATCGGTATCGGTGCATCCTGTGCATTTATGCTACCTGTGGCAACGCCTCCTAACGCAATTGTTTATGGCTCTGGCTATATCAAGCAAATTGAGATGGTGAGAGTGGGCATGGTGCTGAACGTGGTATGTATCGCCATTATCTCTGTGGTTGCCTGGTTCTTCTGGTTGTAATTCATCTCAATAAAAAATTGATCATAAAAATCGCCACTCGGAAGGGTGGCGATTGTCTTGGAACCTATAACTATTCTTTCGTACTGATATAGATGTTTTTCACCTGAGTGTAAGCATCCAGACTCATTTTGTGGGTTTCTCTGCCAAGACCGGATTTTTTGTAACCGCCAAATGGGGCATGGGCGGGGAGGGCATGATAGGTATTGACCCACATGCGGCCTGTCTGAACCGCTTTTGCCACGCGCAGAGCACGGTTGATATCCTGCGTCCAGACCGCGCCTCCCAAACCATATTCCGAATCATTGGCCATTTCCACGACTTCTTCTTCACTGCTAAATGGAATGACACACAGCACTGGCCCAAAGATTTCTTCTTGTGCAACCCGCATTTTATTGGTCACATTGGTAATAATGGTTGGCTGAACAAAGAAACCATCATCGTATCCCGCGCCTGTTATGCGGTTTCCACCGGTCAGCACGGTTGCACCTTCCTGCTTCGCAAGGTCAATATAGCCCAGAATAAAGTCCATTTGTTCCTGACTGATCTGACAACCCATCTCGGTTTCGGTCATCATGGGATCGCCCACCCGAACGGATTCAAATACCGCTTTCAGCGATTTCAGGAACTCGTCATGAATATCTTTATGCAGGAACAGGCGAGCGCCAGATTCACAGGCTTGCCCCTGATTTAACAAAATGCCGTCAGCAGCATATTTGACAGCCTTTTTCATATTGGCATCAGGGAAAATAATGTTGGCAGATTTACCGCCGAGTTCTAATGTGGCAGGGATGATCCGTCTGGCTGCCGCTGCGGCAACGTTGTAACCGATTTCTGTTGAACCTGTAAAGGCTACCTTGTCAATGCCTTCATGATCGAGGATCGCTTGACCAACACTAGACCCGCGACCTGTAACGATATTGACAACGCCCGCTGGCAGAACTTGATTCAGGATACGGCCAAATTCGAGTAGACTAATTGAAGTCAGGCTGGCAGGGTTGATCACGATGGTATTACCGGCGGCGAGGGCAGGAGCTAGTTTCCATGCAGCCATCAGCAGTGGAAAGTTCCACGGGATAATCTGCCCTACAACGCCAATGGGTTCTCTGATCACTAGGCTGAGGGTATCGGCATCAATCACATCGGCTTCATCGGAATGGGCACGAATGACGCCAGCGAAGTAGCGAAAGTGATCAACGGCAAAAGGAATGTCAAACGTCCGACATAGATTTAGTGTCTTACCGGCGTCTAAGGCTTCAAGAGTAATGAAACGTTCTGATTCAGCTTCCAGCAAGTCAGCGATTTTCAGTAGCAGAGATTGTTTTTCGGTTGCTGATTCTTTACTCCATGCAGGTAAGGCTTTTTGGGCGGCTTTAACTGCCAGTTCAACATCCTGAGCATTGCCAGCAGCATATTCTGTGAGTAACTCACCAGTTGCGGGGTTATAACTTTTACGGGTTTCTCTTGAAACGCTATCTACCCATTCTCCATTAATCAGCATTTTATACGATTTAGCAGGTAACATTTCTTTTGCGATATTATGCAGTTTTTTCATTATATTCTCCGAGTACTTTGGTTTTTCCTATGCTAGGACATATATCCGGAATGTTTTATGGGGTTAATTCTTATTTTTCTGTCAGAATTGCATTTAAATATAAAAGATTTTTATCAATAAACAAATTAAATAATAAAAGAGAGGGTGAAATATAATAAACATACGTTATAATATTAACAATAAATTATTTAGTGTGTTATTAATTAGTTAACTTTTTTGTTATTTAACTTATTCATCTATTGGTATGTATAATAATACATATCTGATATTTTAGTTTAATTTTTATGGGATGATAAAATTTATTTGTATTTCATGGTTTCTAAATAATAAAATTATTCTAAAATTTATTGCTTAATTAAAAATTTCGAATGATCATGAAATTAAAATATTCCATTAATGTAATTAAAAGCCACCGATATATATCGGTGGCTTTTAACATCATTTTAAATGAGTTTTATTTATTCTCTGGAGGAGAAATGTTTTTTTTACTTGATAGGGAAAATGATATATCTTCTACTGAATTTTGTCTATTACCATTTAAAGCTTGATGCATTTTATCCTTATCTAAAGCATTTTCCCAACGAGCGACAACAATGCTGGCACAAGCATTTCCAACTAAATTGGTCAATGCGCGGCATTCAGACATAAATCTATCAATGCCCAAAATGAGAGCCATACCGGCTACGGGTAAACTGGGAACAACTGATAAAGTAGCGGCTAGCGTAATAAAGCCTGCACCCGTTACTCCAGCGGCACCTTTTGAGCTGATCATTGCGACTAATAATAAAGATATTTGCTCCGTGAAACTCAACTCAATGCCTGTTGCTTGAGCGATAAATAATGCCGCCATCGTCATATAAATATTAGTACCATCAAGATTAAATGAATAACCTGTTGGAATAACTAATCCGACAACCGATTTCTCACAGCCCGCATTTTCCATTTTTCTCATCAGGCTGGGTAAAGCCGCTTCAGAGGATGATGTTCCCAAAACCAACCACAGTTCATCTTTAATGTATTTAATTAATTTAATGATGGAGAAACCGTTATATTTAGCAACAGCCCCCAATACAACAAAAATAAAGAGTAATGATGTCATGTAAAAAGTGACAATTAACATCATTAAATTTCCAATGGATGAAATGCCATATTTACCGATGGTAAATGCCATTGCCCCAAATGCGCCAATCGGTGCCAGCTTCATCAATATGCCTACCATCTTGAAAACAGGCTCTGAGAAGTTTTGCAAAAACACCAATATAGGTTCGCCCTTTTTTCCTGTCGACGCTAAAGCGATACCGAAAATAACAGCAATAAAGAGTACTTGCAGAATATTCCCATTTACAAGTGGGCTAACAACCGTTTCCGGTATAATATTCATGAGAAAGCCGACGATGGATGATTCATGTGCCTTCTCCACATAACCGATGACTTTGCTACTATCTAACGATTCAGGTGAGATATTTAAGCCATCTCCGGGGCGAATGATATTGGCAGCAATCAAACCAATAATTAAAGCAAGAGTTGAAAACGTCAAGAAATACAACATCGATTTTCCTACGACACTTCCAACGGCTTTCATATTATTCATACCTGCTATCCCTGTGACGACCGTCAAAAAGATAACAGGAGCAATAATCATTTTTACAATTTTGATGAAAGCATCACCTAAGGGTTTGAGTGATTCACCAATATCTGGATAAAAATGACCCAGCGCTATACCCAGTAAGATGGCAAATATGACTTGAATATAAAGGATCTGGTATAAAGGTTTTTTCTTGGAAGTGTTGTCCATAAAGTATCCTGTTGTTAATATAATTAATTGTTTTTATTTGTTATTTTTTTATCGCTTTATTGTTTCATAGCAAAAATGTTTGATTTTTGCCGCATAAAGAATCATGTTGGCTAATATAAAAATTACTCCTAACGCCTGTCAGAAAAAATCCCCCGGATCTATAGAAAAACCCACAGGAAAAACCTGTAGGTTTAGATTAAGAAGGTACTATTTGGTCGTTACCCAGAATACACCGCTACCGTCCAATGCCGTAAATGTTTTATGAACATAGATACTATCTGCATGGGGATCAATATCTTTGAACAACTCAGGATGCAGCCATTTAGCAATGGCTTCTACAGCAATAATATTGAATGGTGAATCGTAATATTGGTGGTAAATCGCCATCACGCGTTTTTCACGGTACGAGCTGAGTACTTTCAGGTTTGGGCGGGAGAGCAAGTTTTGCAAACGCTTTTCGGATTTTTCTAAATTGCCGGTATAACCCAAAGGAACAGATTGGCTCCCTGCGTGAACCTGATCCCAATCTGCTACTGTCATCAGGTAAGTATCGGGATTGCTGACCAGCAATTGCTCCTCGTTAATTCTGCCTCCCATGTCTGAGAACCATTTACTGCCGATGTTATCTCCTCCTGCGGTTGTGACAAACTCGCCGAAGCTATTGGCACCAATGGTATCGCAGCAATCTTTTGCTCCCAGCATACCGGCATGATGCTCGATGAAAACACTGGGGATCTGCTCTTGGTACAGTGTGGCGATACGCTTATTGATCAAAGACAGACGGCTTTCATAAAACGCAATGAATTTACCGGCATTTTCTTCTTTTTTAAACACCTTACCCAGAAGTTCCATACTGGATACGGTATTAGACAGCGGATATTGGCAAAAATCGATGAAAATGACAGGAATTCCCGATTTTTCCAGTAGCTTAACCGCATTGCTGTTATCCAGTTTAGGCTTCAGGCCCATATTGAAAATAACCAGATCAGGTTTATAGGTTAAAGCTTTTTCGACACTAAAATCACGGGTATAAGGAGTCGGGAAAATAGGAATTTTCCTTAATTGAGGAAATTTTTCCTCATAGGCTGCGGCAAGGTCAGGTGCTGTTTTCTCCAGTGCATTATCCCATGCCACAATACCTTTCAATGGATCGTTGGGGTGCAGGATATTCAACGCAATAATGCTCCGGCTATCTATCAGTATGACCCGTTGAGCCGGAGCATTCACTGTGACTTCTCGTCCGGCAATATCCGTAACAGTAATATTTTCTGCTTGTGAACATATTGGTAATAACACAAATAATACCAATATAAAATATTTTATGGAGTAATGAATGACAGACATCTTTTTTCCTTAGTATCAGACGTAATATGAAAGTTATCGGTAAGTCCATGAATAATTTATATAGGTAAATAATGGATTGTTTATGGGGGTTACTATATTTTCGGATTATTGGTTAATTGCATTTTCAAAAAGACTTTATGATTAACTGTTACTTGTAGTAATACACTGAATTCAGTTTTTAAGTGTTCTTTTGAAAATAATGTTTTATGATTATCAAAAATATTTTTTGTTTCACAAACCATGTTTTTCCATAATTCATCTTCCTTCATCCCCCAATGTTAATAGATCAATAAGCCTAAGTAATGTTGTTTGACAAAGATAGAGCTGAAATAATTTATAGGGAATGATTTTATATGGAAATTATTTTAATTAATCAACTTTTTACATTTCTATACAATATAAATATCATTGAATTATTTTTTTGTATTTAATAACAGTGAGTTAATTTTGATGTGGAATAGTTTTATGATGAATGGTATCCGTCAGTGATTAACTGGTTAGGTTTTCAGGAGAGTGTTATTGATTATTATTTGCAATATGTTATTTTGAATATTTCGCTATGGTAAATAAAAACAGGTGAATATTATAAAAAATAAATTGATATTTTTCAGGTATGGTATTTATCTCATTTCGCATTGTACTCAGGAATTTTGTCGGGTTTGAACAGATTTTAAAATTAATAATCATGGTACACAAATACATTTCGTTTTTTGCGGTAATGAGAAAATTATTAGGAGTATGGCTGGCATAAATGCAGGATATTTTCTATTGAAAAATAGCTAATACAGTTATTTTTCTCTTTTCTTGATGCTACATTTATACTTACAAATAGAATGAACAGAGTTAATTGAAGTTAGCGTCGATGAAAAGTAAACAATATTAAATTTAAATAGAGCTATAACTAAAAACGGCTTATTTATTTTCCTTCTGCTATTATTATTTCATCAGTAATAGGGGGGATCATGAAAAATTTGTTGGCAGTATGTTTATTGAGCTTTGTATTAACAGGATGTGATAATCACTTGAGTATTGATGGTACAAATGAAATAGCGGTAAAAACATCCATCGAAAAAATCAGAGATACGTTACCGGAAGATAAAAAATTAAAATTTGATGATTCATTGAATATTGCCATGACCAATAGCATTGATTTTGATGATTTGTTTAAAGAGAGTGCGAATGGAAATATTAAATCTGGGGATATAGAAAGATTGGAACAGAAATTTTTTCGATCACTGCATGGAAAAACGGCAGATCAACTTATTGCAGAAGCAGAAAAAATTAAAGCAGCGAACTTTACCAGCCAATGAACTTACGTCCAATAGATTTTAAGTTGTAGCGCATACTATGTTAGCCATATTTGCCAGCATTGAACCGGATTTCTTAGGTCGAACTCTCTGACTGTGGGGTATTGGATTTATTTTGCTCTAATAGTTTTAATCTTTCTTTGCATTGCTGGCAAAGATAGCAACTTTTTCCTTTAAGGACTTTATTGTGCTGCCGTATGGTCAACTCATGTTGCTGGCAGCGGCAATAATAAATAAATATTTTGCTGCGGACAGAATCCACTGAGAACTGATGTGTCCGGTTGGCAGGCACTTTAAGCACCGTTTCCATGACAAAGCGCCACTCTTTTCCATGAGGGGCTACCTTGCCAAATTGATGGTAAGTCAATAAATGTGCCAGTTCATGGGGGATCACTTCATCAATGAATGATTGCTGGTTTTCGATAAGTAGAACGGGATTCAGGCGAATTTCCCAACCTTGCAGGCAGGCGCTGCCGGCAATTGTTCCTCTCTGTCGATAGGTCACGCAGGGTTCAGGAAATGTTGTTTCAAGGTAATCACTCGCCTGTGCTAATTTTTGCCGTAGAGTGCGCATGACGGTTTGCTGTAGTGCGAGGGGGACTCTAACGAATTTCATAACGGCAGTATACGGTATGGTAATTTCACTCATCGCTCAATGAATGGTGAGTTATGAAAAAGCCCGCCGGATATTAGCGGGCTTCTTATGCTAACAGGGTATTATTTCAATCCTGCCGCAGAACGCAGAATTTCTGCCTTGTCTGTTGCTTCCCACGGGAAATGTTCACGACCAAAATGACCGTATGCCGCAGTATCGCGATAGATTGGGTGCAGAAGATCCAACATTTTGATCAGACCATATGGACGCAGATCAAAGAATTCACGGACTAATTGGATCAGGGTGGAAGTTGGCACTTTTTCAGTACCGAACGTTTCTACCATGATAGAAGTGGGTTCAGCAACACCGATAGCGTAAGACACCTGAATTTCACAGCGATCAGCCAGACCCGCCGCAACGATGTTTTTGGCGACGTAGCGTGCCGCATAAGCTGCGGAACGGTCAACCTTGGAGGGATCTTTACCGGAGAATGCTCCGCCCCCGTGACGCGCCATACCACCGTAAGTATCCACGATGATTTTACGGCCAGTCAGACCACAGTCACCCATTGGACCACCTATTACAAAGCGCCCCGTTGGGTTGATGAAATATTTGGTCATTGGAGTAAGCCACTCAGCCGGCAGTACAGGCTTGATGATCTCATCCATCACGGCTTCTTGCAGTTCTTTCTGCTGGATATCTTCAGAGTGTTGAGTAGAAAGCACTACGGCATCAATGCCGACAATTTTGCCGTTGTCATACTGAAAGGTAACCTGACTTTTTGCGTCCGGACGCAGCCACGGCAGGATACCGTTTTTGCGGACTTGAGCTTGACGCTCAACCAGGAGATGCGCATACGTGATAGGTGCTGGCATCAACACATTGGTTTCGTTGGTCGCATAACCAAACATCAGCCCCTGATCACCCGCACCTTGCTCCAGAGGATCTGCACGGTCAACACCCTGATTGATATCAGGAGACTGTTTACCAATTGCACTAATCACTGCACATGAATTGGCATCAAAACCCATGTCTGAGCTGGTATAGCCGATTTCACGGACAGTACGGCGGGTAATTTCTTCAATATCAACCCAAGCGCTGGTAGTGATTTCACCACCAACCATGACCATGCCAGTTTTAACATAAGTTTCGCAGGCAACACGAGCCTTAGGATCTTGTTCTAAGATTGCATCAAGAACAGCATCGGAAATTTGATCGGCAATTTTGTCTGGATGTCCTTCTGAAACGGACTCAGAAGTAAAAAGGTGTGTAGTCATTATATTTGGTTACCTTAAATAGAATCTTGGTTTAAGGGTAGATGTTTTACCATCTAGACGGCCATTTTAAGGCACTCTTGTCAAGGATACCAGTTTTTTTAGTTTTAAAAATCTTTTGCCGTGTGACATTTTTCGGCGTTTTTAAAAAAAGATCAGTCAGAGTGAATGTATTTTGATAAATTTCATTTTGCAATTTTGCCTGATTGCAGGTATAAACTGCGCGCGTAACTGATGGATTTTTTGCACTTCAGGTTATGGGCGTTTGCGGGGTACGTTCACTGCGTGTTCTGCTTCTCAATTGAGAAACGGCTTGCGTTCTGATAAGCCATGTGGGGGTGAATGGGGTTATGCACCATTATCTGCTGATTGTTAACGGCCAACAGCCACACTATGCTATTGATGTATTCACATCTAGTTCCTTTCTTTTCAATATGAACTCATTCCGATGTTACCGAAAGCATTCAAACAGACTGGTAATATCGAGTCGGCACCATATTGTCACACCGTAAATAATTGTTTAGTTCTCTCTAAACGTTTCTATAATTTAAGAGCATGCTGTTCCCTGGCATTTTTTAATGCGCAAGATACGTACTATTAGCGCTGTTAATAGTGTCTTGGGTTATTGACTTTACAGGTGAAGGCAAACCTCTACTCCATGAAGGAGACTGCCATGAATGATAATATCGCTCGTAAAATGCGACAGACCTACAATATCGCATACTGGGGTGGCGGCTATTACTATGTCAACGATCTGGGTAATGTCAGTGTTTGTCCAAACCCTGATTTACCGGAAGCTCAAGTTGAACTTACTGAGCTGGTGAAGAAAGTTCAGGAAGAAAAAAAACAGCTGCGCTTGCCCTCATTATTTTGTTTCCCTCAGATTCTGCAACATCGTCTACGTTCTATTAATGCCGCGTTTAAACGTGCACGTGAATCTTATGGTTATAAGGGCGATTATTTCCTGGTTTATCCCATCAAGGTTAATCAACAGCGCCGTGTGATTGAATCGTTGGCAAATGCGGGTGAGCCCATCGGGCTGGAAGCGGGCTCCAAGGCTGAATTGATGGCTGTTCTGGCTCATGCTGGCATGACACGTACGGTCATTGTCTGTAATGGCTATAAAGATCGCGAATACATTCGTCTGGCACTGATCGGTGAAAAACTGGGGCACAAAGTGTATCTGGTTATCGAAAAAATGTCTGAAATTGCAATGGTGCTGGAAGAAGCTGAACGCCTCAGTGTGATCCCTCGTCTTGGTGTGCGGGCGCGTTTGGCGTCGCAAGGAGCGGGCAAATGGCAGTCCAGTGGTGGTGAAAAATCCAAGTTTGGTCTTGCGGCAGCACAAGTACTGCAATTGGTTGAAACTCTGCGCTCAGCAGGAAAGCTGAATAGTTTGCAGCTGCTGCATTTCCATCTGGGTTCTCAACTTGCCAATATCCGTGATGTGGCAACCGGCGTACGTGAATCTGCCCGTTTTTATGTCGAACTGCATAAATTGGGTGTCAACATCCAATGCTTTGATGTTGGTGGTGGATTAGGTGTCGATTATGAAGGCACCCGCTCTCAGTCAGAATGTTCAGTTAACTACGGCCTGAATGAATACGCGAATAACGTCATTTGGGGAATCGGTGATGCGTGTGAAGAGCATGGTCTGCCGCACCCAACCGTGATTACTGAATCTGGCCGGGCGTTGACTGCTCATCATACGGTCTTGATCTCTAATGTCATTGGAGTAGAGCATAACGAATTTACTGAAACAACACCGCCAGCAGAAGATGCTTCACGTCCTCTGGCAAGTTTGTGGGATACGTGGCAGGAAATGCAGGATGGCGGCTATTCTCGTTCCCTGCGTGAGTGGCTGCATGATAGCCAGTTTGATCTTCAGGATGTCCATACCCAATATGCACACGGGATGTTGAACCTGTCTGAGCGGGCTTGGGCAGAAGAACTCTATTTAAATATTTGTCGCCATATTCAGCGGGATCTTGACCCAAGTAACCGTGCGCATCGTCCGTTCATTGATGAATTGCAGGAACGTATGGCGGATAAATTCTATGTGAATTTTTCGCTGTTCCAGTCGATGCCGGATGCGTGGGGGATTGATCAGGTGTTCCCTGTTCTGCCGATTGAAGGGCTGGATAAGCCACTGGATCGCCGTGCAGTTCTGTTGGATATCACTTGTGATTCTGATGGCATTATTGACCACTATGTCGATGGTGATGGTATAGCAGCAACGATGCCAATGCCGGCTTATGATCCAGAGAATCCTCCCTTGATCGGTTTCTTTATGGTCGGGGCGTATCAGGAAATTTTGGGTAATATGCATAACCTGTTTGGTGATACGGCTGCCGTTGATGTTTACGTTTCAGAACACGGCGAAGTGACCTACTTGCAGAGCGAAGAGGGTGATTCTGTAGCCAATATGCTCCAATATGTAAAACTGGAGCCGCAGGTACTGATGAGCCGCTTCTGTGATCAGGTGAAAGCGGCTGATCTGGATGAAAATTTGCAGGAGCAGTTCCTGCAAGAATTCGAAAGTGGACTGTATGGCTACACCTATTTGGAAGATGAATAGATTTGATTAATCATTAATATTCTTCAATAGTCATTTTTAGTCATGTTTTTATATAAGAAACTGATTTTAAATGACTATATTTTTATTTTCATACCTTATTTCATCAGAGGTAGTCATACGCATTCATCTTGTGTCATAAGAAAAATGTACATATTGATGTACATAAACTACAGTGAGTGGTCATGTTGGTTTTTGAGGAAATTAATATGGCTATCGCTGATTCATGGCTCCGCTCTACCAATTAAAGTTAAGAAAATAAAGTTTGGCTAACAAAGATATTAATATGTTATTTTAGGCAAAACAGTAGAAAATCAGTATAATAGACATTATGCAAAAAATTGCTTTACTCACTTACATTCTGGTTCTGTTCAGTTTCGCTCAACCCGCAAAAGCTCTGTCTGAGGAAGAGGCTGAAAGTCTTGCTGATATGACAGCCGTCTACATTTATTTGAAATATGATTGTGGCTATAGCCAGATCCCAGATCGTGAGATCAGGCGTGCAGTTATTTATTTTGCTCAACGTAATAAGTGGGATCTCAATAACTACAACAGTCAGTTAATGGAAGAACTGAATCAGTCCGGTTACAACGATCTGAAGGGAATCAATCTGCCCCAAAAGACAAAATGTCAGGCGCTTGCCCGCCCCTCTCTCAGCTTGCTCGCTTATGTAAAATAATTTCACTGGCAGATAATTAATCTGCCAGTTATATATTCCATTTTCCCGACAAACTATTCATATTCACTCAGGTCATACTCCGAATGCTTTGCTTGTCGTAATTTCAGCCCCATAGATGGTTTTCAGATAATCAAGGGCAGCTTGTTGATCGATACCGGGAAAAGCACAAACAGCATCGGATAATACCGTAATGCCATAACCACGAATAAATGCACCGTAAGCCGTATGGTGGACACAGCAATGGATATGCTGACCTGTCAGCACCACTTCAGTCACGCCATATTGTGCGAGAACATCTTCCAGCCCCGTTCCGTCGAACGCATTATAAAATCGCTTGGGAGAAACAATTTCACGCTCCATGCCGATTGGAGCCAACTCATCAATCACATCCGCCCCCCACGTACCAGCCATGGCATGTTTTCCCCAGATTTCCATTTCCCGATCATCCGCACGATGGGCATCATTGGCATAGACCACCAACCAATCAGGATTGTTTCTGGCATGTTTGATCATGCGCTGAATAGACGGAATCATTTTCATCGCATCTTCTTCATTGGCGAGGACACCTGTTACAAAATCATTCAACATGTCGATTACGATAAGTGCTTTCATCTGTATGACCTTCTTTTGACTCTTGTATGCTTAAAGGGCAATTGGAAAAATACTACCGAGCCTCCATC
Source organism: Xenorhabdus bovienii SS-2004 (assembly GCF_000027225.1). Taxonomy (NCBI): domain Bacteria; kingdom Pseudomonadati; phylum Pseudomonadota; class Gammaproteobacteria; order Enterobacterales; family Morganellaceae; genus Xenorhabdus; species Xenorhabdus bovienii. The sequence continues at coordinate 3,533,309 of NC_013892.1, read as the reverse complement.
ATATGCGATATATCGTATATTTTATATTAAAAAAAATAATCCTCTTGATTTAGGATGTTAATCAATCTATTTAAAATATATTCATCTCATTACGGGTAAAGGGTGAAAATCTGAGATTGTAACGCCAGATATATCCTTCAAATCAGAATAGATATTTTCAGCTACGGCAATATCCAGCATTCCCATTTCAAAAGGAGAATATATTCTTAACTTAGTTTTGGGTCGTGACATCAATTTATTGAATTATGTATAGCCTGCCTATTTGGAGAACATTCAAATGGCAAAGATTGATGTGACTTGCCCCTCTTGTTGTGCAGTTAAAGAGATCTATCGCAACGGGTGTTCACGTTCTGGTCATCAACGTTATTTCTGCCAATACTGCCGTCATTCCTGACAACTTGAATTCACTGATGCCGCTTGTCGTCCCGACACCTATAAGTACATCGTCGATATGGCTATGAATAGGATGGACAGCACGAGTGATGGGGATTGGCCTGAATACCGTGCTTCGTCATTTAAAAAACTCAAACCCAAATCGGTAACAGAAGCCATTAAATCTGGCACCGAAGTAATTGTCTGCTGTGAAAGGGATGAGCAATGGTCGTAGGTAAAGTCAAAGAAGCCGCCCCGTTGGTTCTTTTATGCTGACGACAGGATAAAACGAAAAATGGTCGCCCATGTTTTTGGTCCCAGAATAAAAAAGACATGAATGCGCCTGCTGGCTTTACTGACCCCTTTCAATATCTTTTTCAAAATCCATAGAATGCGTGACAGAATTATAGAATATTATCTGAATATTCATTCTCGGATGTATTCCCGGTATTATTCTTATTATTCTTGGATTAATGATGATATTAGAATAAATAAAATTAATCATATAATTGATATCTGAAAAACAGAGAAAAAACGTAATTTCCTCTGTTTTTCAGATAAGGACTAAACCAACCATCAGGATCAAGTGATTCTCTATTCTCTGCCATATCATATATTTTTTTTGCAGCCATATTGCATATATCGATTAATTACCTCTGAATCATTATAGGTATTTATATCATTTATTTAAGTATGAATATAAATAAATTACGTGATTATATCATGCAAAACTATTTTTAATTTGTTATCACGATTACAAATTTTGTCTATAAATTTGCACAAAGAGATTTTACTATTCATGATGTCTTTCACCTGAATTAACAATTCAATCTTATTTAACAAGAAATAATTAGGCTTATTAGTACCCGCATTAAAAAAATTCAAAACAAAAAATTCCGAATATAAGGACATCATCCTAATGAAATTGACATCTCTCTTTACTCTCATCACTATGGGATTAACTGCGACGGTGATCACCAATAACGCACAGGCGGCTGGCCGTTTGAATGTCTATTGCAATGCTACCAACGCCATGTGCGAAGCGGAAACCCGAGCTTTCGGTGAAAAATATAATGTAAAAACTACCTTCGTTCGCAATGGCTCCGGTAGCACATTGGCAAAAATCGAGGCAGAAAAACGCAATCCACAGGCAGATGTATGGTACGGCGGTACTCTCGATCCCCATTCCCAGGCGGGTGAAATAGATCTCTTACAACCTTATCAATCCCCGAATTTGGCGCAAATCATGCCTCAATTCCGTGATCCGGCGAAACGCAAAGGCAACTATACCTCTGCGGTCTATATGGGCATTCTCGGCGTTGGTGTAAATACCGAACGCCTGAAAGAGAAAAATCTGCCCGTGCCAACCTGCTGGAAAGATCTGATCAAACCGGAATATAAAGGCGAAATCCAGATAGCTGATCCGCAAAGCTCAGGCACAGCTTACACCGCATTAGCCACCTTCGCCCAATTGTGGGGTGAAGACAATGCGTTCGATTATCTGAAAAAACTCAATGGTAATATTTCACAATATACCAAATCCGGCATTGCACCAGCACGTAACACCGCCCGTGGTGAAACCGCCATTGGCATTGGCTTCCTGCATGATTATTCACTGGAAGTTGAAAATGGCGCGCCAATGAAACTCATTGCTCCCTGTGAAGGAACAGGCTATGAAATCGGCGGCGTCAGTATTATCAAGAATGCGCGCAATCTGGATAACGCCAAATTATTTGTCGATTGGGTGCTGTCCAAAGAAGCTCAAGAGTTGAGCTGGAAGAAGGGAAAATCCTATCAGATCCTGACCAATACCACCGCAGAGTCTTCACCTACAACACTGAACCCTGCTGAATTAAACCTCATCAATTATGATATGGATAAATACGGCTCCAGCCAAGTACGCAAAGAATTGATCAACAAATGGGTGATTGAAGTGAAAATGAGTAAATAATCCCTTTTTGTCACATCATCGGTGACACCCGCTCAAGCAGCGAGCCTGAATATGCCTCGCTGCCCAATAACGTGATTTAAATATTATCGGGGAAATTATGTCTCATACCCTTACCTTGCCCAAGAAGCAGGGTCGGGATGCCGTTTTCTGGTGGATTATGCTGGCATGGCTATCATTTGCTCTGCTGCCATCATGGAGTCTGGATTACGGCCTTCTCGAGTCGACACAAGAAGAAATACTGGCAGCTTATAGTTGGCATAGTGTCAATAGCAGCATATTGTGGTTCCTGCTGCCATCCCTATTGTTATTACGTCCACTGACTCCCGCCAGTCGCAACCAACGTCAGCGTCACTATTTTGATGCCGGGTATGCCCTGTTATGTACGCTGTTCATCATCACTAGTGCTACATTGGCCGGACGTGGGCTAGGTTACGCTACTATCGTGCTGTTTATTGCATTGGGAGCCATCATCACTCTAGCCCTGACCCGTCTGGAATGGCTCGGCGGTGATAGTTTTGTGATTGGTTCACTGGTAGCGATCACCGCGCTGGTTGGCGTATTTATTCTGTTCCCCAGTATCGCTATCTTTATCCCTATGTTTAAGGATGAAGCTGATCAATTCGCGCCATTTGCCTTTATTTCTATATTGGGGCAGCCCCACATCATTAAAGTTATGGCCAACTCAATTCTGCTTTCCGTTGCTGTGGGTGTGGGATGTACTGTTTTTGGGCTGATTCTGGCCATTTATACCGCCAGAATCGCCAAACGTTCCGCCATCATCGGTCGTATTTTTTCTATTTTACCGATTGTCACACCACCTTTTGTCGTTGGTTTAGGTGTAACACTGATGATGGGACGCTCAGGTTATATCACCGAGTTTATGGCAACGTGGTTTGGTCTGACGAATACCAACTGGTTATACGGTTTTACAGGGATTTGGATCGCCCAAGTGCTGGCATTTACCCCGATGGCCTTCATGATTCTGGATGGTGCCATCAAGACGATCCACCCATCACTGGAAGAAGCCTCCTATACCCTGCGAGCCAATCGCTATCAAACGTTTTTCCATGTCTTTCTTCCTCTGCTGAAACCCGCTCTGGCCAATGCTTTCCTGATTGTAGTTGTTCAATCACTGGCAGATTTCAGTAATCCACTGGTATTGGGCGGTAACTTCGATGTACTGGCAACCCAGATTTATTTTTATATTACGGGTTCACAACTTGATTATCAGTCTGCCAGTACGCTTGGTGCATCATTATTAGTCTTCTCGCTATTGGTTTTCTGTATCCAGTATATGTGGATCGGCAAACGTTCTTACGTCACGGTTTCCGGTAAATCATACCGTGGTGATGTGCAGCCATTACCTGTTTCTCTGGTATGGGGCGTTTGTACTACTCTGTTTATCTGGGTGACTTTCAATATTCTGTTGTATGGCAGTATTTTCTACGGCAGTTTCACGGTGAACTGGGGCGTAGATTACACACTAACACTGGATAATTTCATCAATCTATTTGGTCAGGGAATGAGTGACGGTGCATGGCCTTCACTGCTGGATACGCTGCTTTATGCGGGTATTGCCGCTCCCATTACGGCTATTTTGGGTCTGTTAATTGCCTATGTCGTAGTACGACAAGAATTCCGAGGCAAAAAAGCCATTGAATTTACAACCATGCTCTGTTTTGCCGTTCCCGGTACGGTAGCTGGCGTGTCCTATATACTGGCCTTCAATGATGCTCCATTTTACCTCACTGGCACAGCGGTGATTATTATCGTTTCCATGACAATGCGGAACGTCCCCGTTGGCATTCGGGCGGGTATCGCCGGACTTGGGCAAATTGATAAATCGCTGGATGAAGCCTCTCTCAGTCTGCGGGCAGGTTCGATGAGAACAATCTTTCACATTTTGCTGCCGCTCTTACGCCCCGCCATTTTATCCGCGCTGATTTACAGTTTTGTCCGTGCCATTACTACCGTCAGCGCCATCGTATTTTTAGTGACACCAGACACCCGCGTGGCAACGGCCTATATTCTGAACCGCGTTGAAGATGGTGAATATGGTCTGGCTATCGCTTATGGCTCGATTCTGATCGTCGTCATGCTGGCGGTGATTTTCCTGTTTGACTATTTGGTTGGCGAAGCGCGAATTTCCCGTTCGAAAGCCAAAAACACCCAGTAATCACGGAGTGATAAGATGACACAACAACATTTTGTCGAGCTAAAAAATGTGACTAAACGGTTCGGTAGCAACGCCGTGATCGACTCCCTGAACTTATCCATTCCTCAAGGGCATATGGTAACTCTGCTGGGGCCATCAGGATGCGGTAAAACCACCGTACTACGTTTAGTTGCTGGTTTGGAAAAGCCCAGCGAAGGAAATATTTTCATTGATAGTGAGGATGTGACAGAACGTTCCATCCAGCAACGGGATATTTGTATGGTATTCCAGTCTTATGCACTTTTTCCTCATCTGTCTTTGGGCGAAAACATCGGTTACGGGCTGAAAATGCAGGGGCGGCCAAAAGCAGAAATTCGCGAGCAAGTCAGGGAAGCGCTGGAATTGGTTGATTTAGCCGGATTTGAAGATCGCTATGTTGACCAGATCTCTGGTGGACAACAGCAGCGGGTCGCCTTGGCTCGTGCGTTGATCCTCAAGCCTAAAGTTCTGCTATTCGATGAGCCATTGAGCAACCTTGATGCCAACCTGCGCCGCAATATGCGAGAGAAAATCCGCGAATTACAGCAACGCTTTAATATCACTTCCCTCTACGTGACTCACGACCAAAGTGAAGCCTTTGCCGTTTCTGATACCGTGCTGGTGATGAATAAAGGCAAAATTATGCAGATTGGCTCGCCACAAACACTCTATCGCCATCCAGCCTCACGATTTATGGCAAGTTTTATGGGGGACGCCAATATTTTTCCGGCCACATTAGGGTTGGATTATGTGGAAATCTTCCGATATCGGTTGCCCCGACCTGCGCATTTTACGACAACCCGCTCTTCCATTACGGTAGGCATTCGCCCTGAAGCCATGACTCTGAACCAACAGGGAAGTGAAAGCCAACGTTGCAAAGTCAGTTATGTGGCCTATATGGGAGCGCAATATGAGGTGACGGTTGATTGGCATGGGCAAACCCTGTTGTTACAGATCAATGCCACACAACTGCAACCGCGTGTCGGTGAAGAGTACTATCTGGAAATTCATCTGGTTGGCATGTTTGTTCTGGAAGAGGAAATTTAGAGTTAGTCTGGCGTCAGACTCCTGCGGTTTCTACCGCAGGAGATTTTTTATCCCCAGTCCTTCCCTGTGCCATCGGTGCAAATAACGTAATCCGCCTACCAACTGACCAATAAACCTTGTAGAATCACCTACACTTTCTAGGTATGTCACACCGTAAAAAGACCATTCATTTCACTTCAATAGATAGGTTTTACAATGCATCAATCTGATGTTGTTGATCGCTCGCTTTTCTCACTGAGCTGGCCGATCTTCATTGATATTTTTCTTCACATGGCGACGTTATTAATTAATACCTATATGGTCAGCCATATTTCTTCGGCTTATCTGGCTGCCATGGGGGGAGGCAATCTTGTTTTCGATCTCTGCATTACGATTTTCAATTTCATCAGTGTAGGTTGCAGTGTTGTAATCGCGCAGTATCTTGGTTCAGGAAAGCGGGATAAAGCCAGCCAAGCTATTCATATCTCCATTGCTTTCAATTTCGTACTGGGTCTTGGTTGTGCGCTGGTCACGGTTTTCTTCGGTTATAAAATCCTGCACATCATGAATTTGCCCGAAAACCTGATGGAAGATGGGAGCGCTTATCTGCGGGTTCTGGGTATCTGTCTGATTCCAGAAGCTATTTCTATCATTCTCGCCGCCTGTCTGCGGGTTTATGGTAAGTCGAAAACTGCCATGTATGTCACCCTGATTGCCAATCTGCTCACCATTGTCGGCAATATGGTTGTTCTGTATGGGTTCTTTGGATTACCTAAATATGGGCTGGAAGGCGTGGCGTGGTCTACCGTGTTTGGCCGTACTGTCGCGATTATTTTACTCAGTGGGCTGCTGTTTTATGGCTTGAAGATTAAGTTCAACCCCAGATTGCTCATACACTGGTCGAAAAATATGCTGGGCAAAATCCTGCATATCGGCTTGCCTGCTGCCGGTGAAAATCTGGTGTGGATACTGCAATATATGGCCGCGCAGGCATTTATCGGTCTGATGGGGGAAACTTCTCTGGCCGCACAAACCATGTATTTCCAGTTATCGCTGTTCATTATGTTGTTCGGCATTTCCATCAGTATTGGCAATGAAATTATGGTTGGGCACCTTGTGGGCGCAAAACGCTTCGAAGATGCCTATATCCGCGGATTAAATAGCCTGAAAATCGGGGTTATCGTTACGTCTGGTGTCGTACTGGTTTTCTGGATACTGCGGGAGCCACTCCTCAACATGATGACGGAAGATAAAAAGATTATTGAACTTCTGCTGCCTCTGTTCCTACTATCGGTATTTCTGGAGCCAGGGCGCACCTTCAATATTGTGATGGTCAATGCCCTGCGCGCTTCCGGTGACGCCCGCTTCCCGCTCTACACTGCACTGATTTTCATGTGGTGTATTTCCATTCCTGTCGGCTATTTTCTGGGGATCGTGATGAATATGGGCATTCTGGGGATCTGGATTGGCTTCTTCTGCGATGAATGGGTGCGAGGGCTTGTGAACGCTTGGCGCTGGAAGTCCAAAAGATGGCAATCCAAGCGATTGGATATTTGATATCTGGAATAGATGTAAAAAATAAACAATGCCGCAAAGAATATTTGCGGCATTTTTCACGCTGATAACACAAAAAATTATAATTTCTCTTTACCGTAGTGTTCTGAACGCGGCCCATACAGCAATCGGCCATATTGACCCGCGCTTAACAGACGATGACTGGCAATGCCTGCAATATCATGGCCTCTGTCAGTGATCGTATTCGCGATTTGAGAAATAGCCGCAGAGACTAACATTCCTACCAGCCCACCACTGGAGTAATTATCATTTTCTGTTGAAGAGGCTGTCGCCGTACCACGCCACAGTTGCTTGCCACTGCGTAGATCAACTAAACGGGCTGCTGCGCTGACACGAGTATCGCTGCTAATGACTAGATATTGTGTACCGTATTGCGTGATATCCAGATAAAGCGCAGCATCTGCACCAAAAATATCATGCAGCTTCTTATAGCTGATATTTTGGACATCCTGCGCTTCTGTCACACCATTCTGTCGGAATGTTTCTTCAACCACCGCAACCGGAAAAACGTAATAGCCAGATTCAGCCAGTGGGTAAGTCACCTGAGAAATCAGGCTGCCTCCAGCTTGTATTTCCACGGATTTGTTCACTGCGGGCAGTACCAGAATGGATTTAGGCTTACTTTCCCGTAGAGCCGTATAATCATAAGGTTTTTGTTGAACACATCCGGTCAGTGTCAGCAATAATAAAGCACCAATCGCGCCCCAAAAACGGTTCATTATTTCACTCCCTTACTTTTGCTCAACAGGAAATCCATATAAGCTGCCGCTTCAGGAAATAAGCTTTTCTCTATGACAAACTGCTGAAAGGCCTCATCAATTTTGCCTGTTTGACTGTAAAGCAACCCCATTTGAGCATGCAGGCCAGGAGGAACTGACTTATCTTTTGCTTTGGCTAATTCAATCACCTTCTGCAACGCTTGAATCTGCTCCTGTAGCCCCATTTTGTCCTGTTGATAGTATTGATAAACTGTTGGCTGGTAATCACCCCATTCGTAAATGGTCTTCGGCGCGTTGACACAGCCCGCCAACAGTAATATCCCTAACAATATCCCCGTCTTTTTCATCAAAAACATTAAACTATCTTCCCGATATAATTAGTTAACTGGCTTCCATGCGCCACTTTCAATACCTGCCACAAGGTCGTTGACTGCTTCACGAATCGCCAAATCCAACACCTTGCCATTCAGAGTTGAGTCGTAACCGGATGCGCCGCCAAATCCAATAATTTCACGGCTGGATAATTTATATTCTCCTGCCCCTGCTGAGGAGAAGATAACTTCAGAAGTTTCAACATTAACAACATTAAGCATCACTTTTGCATAGGCAACCTGTGATTTACCACGTCCCAAAATGCCCCATAATTGATGGTCACCCACTTCCTTACGGCCAAATTCAGTCACAGCACCCGTAATGACATAGTTAGCCCCTTTCAGCTTCTGGGCTTTACCCTGCAAACCGGCTTCCGTTTGCAATTCTGCCATGTTGGTACGCTCCAACACATTGAAGCGGCCGGTCTGCTGTAAATGTGTCACCAGCGTTGTTTTTGATTGATTGCCTAAACGATCAATACCGTCAGAGAAAATGCCATTCTGATAGCTTGAGCGATTTTCAAATTTACCCACAGCGATAGGACTGCGGATACCTTGATAAATAGTGTTATACGAAGAGACTTTTTGAACCTGAAGAGTTGAAGATGATTCTGTCGCACATCCTGCCAGCATAAGAGAAGCCAAACAAAGTGAAGCCAGAGTGAATTTACTTTTCATTATAATGTCTTCCTGAATCTGAATAAATTTTCAATTGAGCCTGTCAGATTACTTATACAGGCGGATACCGCTAACATAAAACGGTAAAATAATAGATATTGTTATAGGAAAAGTCTATTTAAATAGAAAATGAGCATAATGCCTATTAGCCGAATAAATTCACGACATTGATAAGGCTGATTTACCGATAATTAGCATCACGTTAAGCTATTTATAGAAGGATTATTGAACAAGTTAATTTTAATCATGGCCATTACCTGAATTCAAATAGTGGAAAAATCGTGTGATTTTTCCACTTTGTCATTGACTGTCTATGTCATTTAAGGAGAAATATTCCCCTGCTAACACAATCAAAAAGACTCTATTTTTATTCACCAGACCAACTGAAATCATTCTTAATATTTGCTAACTAAATCTATCCATCGTATTATTTTTCTATATAGAAATCATTATATTAAACAAGCAGAATCATTATCATAAATTTTAAGTTTATATATTCAGTCAGCAGTTAAATAAAGCAGAAGAAAGATTAATTATAATTTAAACGACATCGCGGAAAATACCATTCCACCACTGCCTGCCCATCCCATGCAAAGTTTATCTCTTTCGACCTGATCTTTCCCAAGAGCATCAGCGATGCCAAAAGGAATAGAAGCAGTAATAATGTTACCGGTTTTCTGGCCGATATTGTGCATTTTATCGGCGGCATCGACGGCTTTACCAAAGCCATCCCACATATTTGGTGCACCTGTATGAATGAAAATCTTATGGATATCACTACTGGCAATATTATGCTGTTTGAATACCTTGGGCACTTCTTCTCCTGCATATTCATGGAGTGCTGCGGCATATGAATTGAACTGATATTTACCTCCCAGAGGGGAAATAAGCTCAATATCACTATCATTGCAAAACAATTCCCAATTAGGTAAAGAGATATTACATATGTCACATAAATCGGGTCTGCTGATATAATCAAATTTAAAATTATCTGTATCTTCATTACTCAATATGGTTACAGAAGCCGCTTCACCTATTGTAAAACTAGGATATTTATAGGCCAATTCAGAAGCAGAATTCAAAGAAAAATTCTTTCTGAATGGACCGCCTTCAGACATGCCAAATTCCATATTAATAATAGCCGCATAACGTATTTCACCCGCTTTCATTTTACCATTAATAATATCCATTGCCGTTACCCAACCATTACAAGCATCAAGAACATCATAATTCCGGCAATTCAATCCTAAAGCTTTTGCAATAAAAGTACTGTTTGCAGGCTCAGTGAAACCACGAGTTACGTTAGGGTAAATCAATAGATCAATTTCAGATTTTTTGATATTCGCCTGTCTCAAAGCCTGTTCAAAAGCTTCTTCCATCAGACGCATCGGTTTTTCACCTTCACCCAGCCAATATCTGCTTTCAAGTCCTGTTTTTTCCAGTAACCGTTGAATTGTTCTTAGTGTTTTGGGAAAATCACCCTGGAAAGTTTTTTTTGAATGCTGCTCTATTAAATTAAGTACATCACCATTAGTTACGCATCTTGACGGTAATAAACCTGAAATTCCGATAATTTTCATTAAAACTCTCTATATTTAATGTTACAAAAATTATTTCACGATGATACAAATTTCATCGGTGAAATTACATTGAATTAAAAATCTATAAATAAAAAAATAAATTTATTTATAATACAATGCAATCATACCTTATGAAGTTAATTTTAAAATGTGACAGTTCTAACAAAATTTTATTTACAGTGGAACGTAATCTATAACTTTTATATGTTCACTGACTTACAAAATTTAACATATTTCCAATTTTCAATTTAATGAAACCATTAAAATCAATATCATTATATTATCTAAAATAATAACATCGGCAATTAATAAAATGAATAATTATACTGAAGATTCATATTCCATTTAGAACGCAAAATTACAGGTTATTTGAGCACGAACAGAAGAATAGCCCAAACGATAGGCATTTTATTCTCTTGTTTTTCATCCCTAGTGTCTCACGGGATAGCCGGAAAAAAATCTAGATTAACATGCTGAACTACCCCATAATATTAACAATAAAAAGGATTTAATACTGACAGGGTGTTTTGAGCAGGAGCAGACGTGATACAGCGCACAACTTTTCTCTCTAATTGTTTGAATTGTTAATATCACCAATAATCACAATACCTTAGAGCGAAGATGCAATGACGTTATTTATCATGATGATACAAATAAACCCGCATTTTTTTTCTGTATGGTTTCCCTTTGCTATCTCCCATTGAAAAAAAATCCTCTAATATCCACACACGATAGTTCACTTACTTAATGAACGGTTATTTTGTGTTTATGTGATGCGTTTCTTTCTGTACCTGTTCAATACCTATTACAACACCAAAGATGTAAGCGAGAGCTATTATGAAAACAGCAACAAAAAACAATGAGGTTACGACCCATACCTCTCCGGCAGCCAAGCGCGCCAACATGACTGAAGTTGAATGGAAAAAAGCCATAAAATTCGACAGTACCGACACCGGTTGGATCATCATGAGTATTGGTATGGCAATCGGTGCCGGAATTGTTTTCCTGCCTGTTCAGGTCGGTTTGATGGGATTATGGGTTTTCCTGTTATCTTCCATCATTGGCTATCCCGCCATGTATCTTTTTCAGCGATTGTTCATCAATACCCTCGCGGAATCACCAGAATGTAAAGATTATCCCAGCGTGATCAGTGGCTATCTCGGCAAAAACTGGGGCATTTTGTTAGGTATTCTCTACTTTATCATGCTGGTGATCTGGATGTTTGTGTACTCGACTGCCATTACCAACGATAGCGCCTCTTATCTGCACACATTTGGTATTACCAGTGAGCTATTATCCAAAAATCCGTTTTATGGGCTGATTTTGATTTGTATTCTGGTGGCGATTTCCTCCCGTGGAGAACAGTGGCTGTTCAAAATTTCCAGCCTGATGGTGCTGACAAAATTATTTGTTGTCGCCGCCTTGGGTCTTTCAATGATTGGGATGTGGCATCTGTACAATATCGGCGTGCTGCCACCTTTCGCTATACTGATCAAAAAAGCCATTATTACGTTACCTTTTACACTCACTTCCATCCTGTTTATCCAGACGCTAAGTCCAATGGTGATTTCTTACCGTAACCACCAGCACAATCGTGAAGTTGCGCGCTATAAAACACTCCGAGCCATGAATGTGGCGTTTGGCGTCCTGTTTTGTACGGTATTTTTCTATGCCATCTCTTTTACTTTGGCAATGGGTCACGATGAAGCCGTCAAAGCCTATGAACAGAATATTTCTGCACTGGCTATCGCTGCACAATTCTTCCCTGACGGCTGGGTAGTTACGGTCAGTGTTATTCTCAACATTTTTGCGGTAATGACTGCCTTCTTTGGTGTGTATCTCGGGTTTCGCGAAGCCAGTCAGGGAATTGCTATGAATATTCTCGGGCGCCTGATGCCCACTGAAAAGATCAATGAAAAATGGGTGCAAAAAGGCATTATGATTTTTGCCATCTTATTGGCATGGGGTGCCATTATCCTGAATGCACCAGTCTTAAGCTTCACTTCCCTCTGTAGCCCAATATTTGGCATCGTCGGTTGTTTGATCCCCTCTTATCTGGTCTACAAAGTACCTAGCCTCCACCATTATAAAAGCGCCTCGCTAATCCTGATTATCTTCACCGGGATTTTGTTATGTATTTCTCCTTTTCTAGCCTTTTCTTAACGTGAGAAAGGTGAATTACGATCAGTTTTGTCCACTCGCTCATCATGCGATGCAACAAACCGATACATAAATCATCGAAATTATGGTGTATAAGGCAAGGGTTGCCTGAATAAGCAAACACGCTAAAGACCTTTATTTCAAAAGGTCTTTAGCGTCAAAAAATGAGATTCGACAGTACATAATTCAAGAAATGATTATAATCATGAAATTATATTTAATTAATTATAATCCATACCTATTTTATTAAATTTCACGAGCCATATAGAATAAAAAAACACCCCATTTTAATTAGCAAATTAATAGTTTTAATTACAAATAATAACACTTATAACTAATTTATCCTAAATTAGGGACTTTACTTTTTATTTAGTACTAAATCACTCTCTATTAATAGCATCTGAGTGCCACGTTGACTTTAGATTACCTCCATAAAGATTAGAATTAAAAACCAAATATAATAAAAAAACAAAATTTAGTATTGAAAACTGGTTGGTAAAAATGAAATTAGGGTGTTTTTTGATCATTCAATGCCTAATACTTTAACGCATTAGTTAAATCATTTACTTTTCTCGTCAAATGCAGTAAAAATACGATTTCATTACTCATAAAAGGAGCATTGCAAGAATAAAAATCTAAAAATAAAATTAGACAAAACTTTTAGTCGCGAATTTTAATTAAACAATTTTTATTGTGGAATTATGCTTATGATTGCCCCATTCTGTACATCAGGGTCACCTAACACGTATTTATACAATTACAATCAATATTTTCATTAAAGATAAGACGAATAGAAGCCGCAAATTTTTTCTTTACTGTTTTCCAATTAGATTAATCTGGTATTTTGCTAATCATGTTTAAAAATACTAATAGCTGGTTTTATTCGATTGGTTTAAATACCTTGCTATTTAAAATTAATCTATCTGATGTCATAGGAATGATAATGTCATGAAGCAACGTAAATTTTTAACCCGATACGAAATAGACGCAATTTTGGAGCAAACAAAACAAGGGCGTCATGCAGAACGGGATTACTGCATGCTATTAATGTGTTTTATTCACGGGTTTAGGGTTAGTGAATTGTGTAATTTATGTTTATCCGACCTCGATTTAAATTCATCAATTATTCATATCAGGCGGTTAAAAGGTGGGCTATCAACAACACATCCTCTGATTCCAAAAGAAATTGAAGCACTTAAAAAATGGCTTGATATCCGCCAGAAATGGCGGGATGCTGATGCGCCGTGGGTGTTTCTTTCCCAAAAATCCGGCTCTATTTCACGCCAGCAAGTTTATGCGTTATTAAAGCGCTATGGGAAGCAGGCGTCTGTCAGTGTTTCTCCACATCCGCATATGTTAAGGCATGCCTGCGGCTACGCACTGGCGGATCTTGGCCGTGATACACGTCTGATTCAAGATTATCTCGGGCATCGTAATATTTCACATACGGTGATTTACACTGCCAGTAATGTGAAACGTTTTTCCAGAATTTGGGAGTAGCATACGCAGTAAGCCTTTTATTTATCATTCCCGTTTCCACTAACATGATTTGTTATTGCAACAATCTCCACCAGCTAACTTGTGGAGATTGCGGGTGGATAATTCCTCCATAACATAAATAATAAATTGCTTTAAACATATGATAAATTCAATTTATGAATAGGTTTTATTCTTGTTGTCTTATTTTTGTTAAAATATTACTTATCTTTTTACAAGGAATTAAGACTAAAAGAGTGCATATATAATATAATTTTCTATTTAAATATGAGCAGCGGATTTTTATACAAACTATTTCACTGCTCAATAAAGAATAAAATATGATCAACTACAATTCTGCAAACTTTTCACGGATTTTCTGTTCAGGTAAATCCATGCCGATAAAAACCAGCACGCTAAGACGTTCCTCGTTATCGTGCCAAGCTCTATCCCAGTCTGCGCTATATAGGCGTTGTACTCCCTGAAACAACAATCGGCGTGGCTCTTCTTTAATAGCGAGAATACCTTTGTAACGCAGCAGATTGTCAGCGAAACTCAGCAGTAACTCTTCCATTAAGTCAGAAACCTCGGCCAACCCAACCGGATGCGTCAAGTTAATGACAATCGATTGGATGGTATTCTGTTGTTTGGGAATAAACCGGAATACCGAGTTCGAAACCGTCAGCTTATCATTTAGCATGAAGCCTTCAATATCAAACAGCAAACTTAAATCAGCCTCACCGTGAACCACTTTATGAATGGGAGCCTTGGCATTAATTCGCTGTAAACGTTCAAACAGGGCATCATGCTCAGGGGCAACATCTGTTTTCGTCAGCAAAATTCTATCGGCATAACCCACCTGTGACTGCGCAATGGAAAAGCGATTAAGCTGCTGATCAGCATGCATCGCATCCACCAGTGTGATAATCCCATCCAGTAAAAAGCGCTGGCACAGAATTTCATGGGAAAAAAAGGTCTGCGTAATAGGACCGGGATCTGCCATACCGGTACATTCAATAATCAGACGGTCGAAATCGATCTGCCCTTTGTCAATTCCGTCCAGTAAATCCAGCAAGGCATCTTCAAGCTCACTTGAGCGACTACAACAGATGCAGCCGTTACTTAATGTCTTAATCTGGGTTGCCCTATCCCCAATTAATTCATGGTCAATGGGAACTTCACCAAACTCATTTTCGATGACGGCAATTTTATAACCATGTTCGGCCTTGAGGATGTGACGCAATAACGTCGTTTTGCCCGAACCCAAAAAACCTGCCAGGATTGTGACGGATATAGCTTTCATTTTCGTTTCCTGTTTCACTGACAACGATTTTCTTCTCTTTGATCTTCTGCTCACTAAAACACTAACAGCAGCGCATGCCGCCTTTGCCATCACCACCATAGCGCGCATTCTGACGCTCACGGAAAAATTCTTCATAGGTCATGTAAGGTTTATCAGGGTGATTTTCCTTCATGTGCTGGACATAAGTGTCATAGTCAGGAACTCCCACCAACATGCGTGCAGCCTGCCCCAAATATTTACCCGCCTTGCCAAGATTACCAAACATACTGCTCTCCAAAGATAAATACCCCACATAATACAAAGGCGATTATGCGGGGTATCGCTATTACAGTATAGCCGTTACCGATGAAGCCTTACTTGGCTGGCATCAGTCTGAGTATCATATCAGTGCGTAGAAGAAACTTTTACCCCACCTTCAGGAACAGGAACATAAGGCGTTTCGTTATCTGTACGTTCTGGGTTTTTACTCGCTTTTATCGCGGTTTTGATACCATAGATAATGATGCTATAGACCACCACAAGGAACAGGATACTTAAGCCCGCATTGGTATAGTTATTCACGACAATGTGATTCATATTACTGATTTGCTGGGCTGTCAGTTCTGCCCCGCCTTCAGCGATACGCTGTTTATATTCTTTCGCCAGGAAGAAGAAACCTTCCAGTCGTGGGTCGTCGCTGAATAATTTCAGCCCCAGTGCCCATGTCGTACAGATCAGCAACCAGATTGCAGGAATAACAGTCACCCAGATGTACTTGGCGCGTTTCATTTTAATCAGTACGACAGTCCCCAGTACCAGCGCAGCCGCTGCCAGCATCTGGTTCGAAATCCCAAACAGCGGCCACAGGCTCTTAACGCCACCCAACGGATCAACCACACCTTGATACAGCAGATAGCCCCATAAGCCGACACAGCCCGCTGTACCGATGATACCGGCAACCAGAGAATCGGTTTTTTTCAGGAATGGAACAAAATTCCCCAGTAAATCCTGCAACATAAAACGACCGGAGCGCGTACCTGCATCCAGTGCAGTCAGAATGAATAACGCTTCAAACAGAATGCCGAAGTGATACCAAAATCCCATGTTTGCCGCTGGAATAATCTGGTGGAATACGTAAGCAATTCCCACCGCCAATGTTGGTGCTCCCCCCGCACGGTTCAACACTGATGGCTCACCAATGTCTTTCGCCGTTTGCAGAATTTGCTCAGGTGAAATAACAAAGCCCCATGAGCTTACAGTCGCGGCTGCATGGGCTGTCACCTCTTGCAGTGATGCCATGATCATCGGCGCTTCTGCCGTTCCCAGATTATGCAGATTAGGCATAGTAATACCCAAAGCTGCTGGTGGCGTGTTCATGGCAAAATACAGGCCCGGTTCAATAATGGATGCAGCAACCAGCGCCATGATCGCAACAAATGATTCCATCAACATCGCACCATAACCAATAAAACGGGCATCTTTTTCGTTTGCCAGCAATTTAGGAGTAGTACCGGAAGCGATCAGTGCATGGAAGCCAGATACCGCACCACAAGCAATAGTAATGAACAGGAATGGGAACAGTGTGCCTTTCCAGACTGGCCCGGTACCATCAACGAACTGCGTCACGGCCGGCATTTTCAAATCAGGATTCAGGATCACGATCCCAATCGCAAGACCGATGATCACCCCGATTTTCAGGAAGGTAGCCAGATAATCACGTGGAGCCAAAATCAGCCAGACTGGCAGTAATGCGGAAACAAACGCATATCCAATCAGTGTGTAAGTGATAGTGGTATCTTTAAAGGTCAGTGCAGGCCCCCAGTAAGGATCAGCCGCAACAACACCCCCAAACCAGATTACAGCAATCAGCATGAGAACCCCGATCACAGAGACTTCACCCACACGCCCCGGACGGATATATCGCATGTAGATCCCCATGAAAAGCGCAATCGGTACAGTGGAGCAAACGGTAAATACGCCCCACGGACTTTCCGCCAGTGCTTTTACGACGATCAGAGCCAGCACCGCCAGAATGATAATCATGATCAAGAAGCAACCAAACAGGGCAATCGTCCCCGGAACCTGTCCCATTTCTTCTTTGATGATTTCACCCAGTGATGCCCCATTGCGGCGGGAAGAGATGAACAGCACCATAAAATCTTGTACCGCCCCAGCAAGCACAACCCCTGCCAGCAACCACAAAGTACCCGGCAGATAACCGACCTGTGCCGCCAATACTGGCCCTACCAATGGCCCCGCTCCCGCAATGGCCGCAAAGTGATGGCCAAACAGGACATTTTTGTTAGTCGGTACGTAGTTCAATCCATCATTATTGACGACCGCAGGGGTTGCCCGTGTCGCATCCAGCTTCATCACCTTAGTGGCGATATAAAGACTGTAATATCGATAAGCCACAAGATAAACCGCCACGGAAGCAACGATTATCCATAAGGCACTAACATGTTCTCCCCGGCGCAGCGCAACGACGCCAAGGCAGAATGCGCCAATTATCCCCAATATCATCCAGGGGATATGTTTTAAAAATTTATTATTGTTCATAAGACACCCTTTTTAAGGTAAGACGAACAGCAAGTCATGATTTAATCTTTCACTTCCCTTTTTATAAGCCAGCTATCTGATAGCCATAGGGAAGCTATACTCCTCGCCACACTGCACTATGATATGAAACTTTCACCCACGATATCAGGAGGATCTGAGCCAACGGCTGAATACCGTATTAAACGGTCAGAATCCTCTAATCAGTGGTTCGGGTACGGGTGCAATGGGTGACGTTTTGTGAGTTAATTCACTGTTTATAAACCAAAATGAATGGCGTCGTTATGCAGGCGATTAAAGTCCATATGCTTACCCTCAAATGAAATGACATTATGTTGATTCTGGCATTTTTGATTGGAAAACCAGTCACACTCTGAGACCAGCCGAGGCTCTTCAATCCCTAACCATAGAGATAACATGGGCAAAAGATGCAGGCCGCTGCGCTGGGCATCTATTTTATTTCTGGCAGAATAGTCATAAGAGGTAATAATAAAAGGAACTTGATAATTCTGTTGATTTTTATCGCCATGAGTCAAGTTCTCGTTATCCGTTCCTTTATGTACAAAAGACAATCCATGATCGGCAAAATAGAGCATTGTCCAGTTCAACTGGTTTTGATTGGCGATGTTTTCTATTTCAGCCAGCAGGCTATCGGTATTATGGATACTCTGTACATAGCATGAGATATTTTTGGAATGGAAATCAGTACTGTATTGGTTATTCGTTCTGGCACAGGGCTGCGGATGCGAACCCATCAAATGGATGATAACCAGTTTTTTCTTTTTATCATGCTGATCATTCTTCAGTGCATTACGGACATAAGGTAATAAATTTTCATCCGGCATATAGCTCC
This sequence comes from Xenorhabdus bovienii SS-2004, assembly GCF_000027225.1. NCBI lineage: Bacteria > Pseudomonadati > Pseudomonadota > Gammaproteobacteria > Enterobacterales > Morganellaceae > Xenorhabdus > Xenorhabdus bovienii. The sequence goes on along the minus strand of NC_013892.1, from coordinate 3,514,516 downwards.
TGTCATCTGAACTACCTTCTTTCAAGAACATCGGATGTTTAGCCTGTTGGCCAATCATTGCCACAGGAGAATCAAACCCTCCCTTCATCCCTTGATTAGAGAGCCAGTAAGTTTCAAACCCCGCTTTATTTGCCAGCGTGACAATACTGTTATTCAAATTAACCTCATTCGACTGCCGGATTGCCAGAGAATTTGTCAGTGATAGCTGGGTTGATGGTGCGGCAGAAATATAGTGGGTAAACAGGGTTGCATTCGCATTATCCAGCCACGGTGTATTTTTAGCGGGGAAACCATAAGCGCCCAGAAAATCTTTTCGGACACTTTCACCAATAACCATAATATAAGTGTCGTATTTTTCTTCTTTGACTACGGGCTGCCAATCATCCTGAAGTTTGATAATTTTGGCGAAACGGCTATTTTCAGACATTACTTTAGTATAACTCTGGTAAGCATCACTGAAAAAGCGGACTTCAGGTAAACTGGTGTTCAAAAGCTCCGTACCGTTTTCAAAACCAGATTTAATATATCCTTTGGCTGGTGACCAAAATGCAGGAATGAAGAACAGAAAAAATAACCATTTTTTATTTTTTCCTGATAAGTTTACATTTAGCCTGAATGAGAACATCATCAAGGCAAAAATACCTATTACGGTTAAGTAAGTTGAAATAGGAAATCCACTAATATATTCCAGCGTTTCATTCTGGTTTGTGTAAAGCAGTGAGCCTACCGCATTAATATCTGGAAAACCGTAATTCAGGCCAACTGGCGCGTACAGTATTGCCACAAGAGAAAAGAAAGTAATCAAAAAGAGATATACACGTTTACTGAGCGCCGCCAAAAATAAGAATAAAGCAAAGGCACTGAAGACATATATCAGCTTTAATTGATACCCAAAGCATTTATGTATAAGAAAAATAAGAAAAAATAGCGAAACAAAACAAGATGCCTTCTTGTTTTTATCAAAAAAAAACATAAATTTCCTGTTATTTTAGATAACCGTAGATAAATTTTTGCTAGCGTCAATCGTTTTGACTCCAAACCCTATCCATTTATTGCGAGATCATTCAGGATAAACGATAACAAAAAGAAGTCGTTGAAAATGAAAACCCGACAAAAACCATGGGCACTACATTCATCACTTACTGATTTTTGTCAGGCGATAAAATGAGCTCGATTTTACTACAGTCTTCAATGCGAAAAAAATGATATTTTTCACAAAGGAATAAATTCTCTTTGAAAAAGAGAATTTATTGACAGAAAAACAATTAACTTAACAAAATAACAATATCTATATCCAATAGATTTAATGATTGATGCTCATATAGCGTTTAAAAATTTCACGTTCTTCGTCTCGCAGAGTCAACACCTTGAAACCATTACGGGTAACTAAAATAGTATGTTCAAATTGAGCTGATAATCGATGATCCTTGGTCATTACTGTCCAGCCATCCTTATGCTGTTTTATCTCCTTTTTCCCCTGATTAATCATTGGCTCAATCGTAAACGTCATACCTTCTTCCAGCACAACTCCCTCTCCCGCACTGCCATAATGCAGAACTTGAGGCTCCTCATGCATATTACGGCCGATGCCATGACCACAGTATTCACGCACAACACTGTAATTATTCGCCTCAGCATGTTGCTGTATCGTATGACCGATATCCCCCAAGGTGATACCAGGCTTCACAAGTTTAATAGCTTTATATAGACACTCTTGTGTTACTTTCACCAAACGTTTGGCATGAGAAGGCACGTCACCAACACAAAACGTAATACTGCTGTCGCCGTAATATCCCTTTTTTCTGCCAATATATTCATAGTAGAACCTATTGATGATAAAGAATATCAGTAAAACAATGTTGCTAAAAAATCAACTAAATAGCGGACAGCTAATTTTATCAATATAAAAATCGTTCGAATTTTAGTCAGGATCACTTCATATCGTAATGGAAATATGCGAATATTTAGCCCTTTCCCGTCAATTCATCAACTCATAGGGGTGATAAATGGAAAAGTTTTATCAGTTAAAAATTACGCTTACCGAAACCGAACCGGTTATATGGCGTCGTTTTGTTGTTCCATCCAATATTTCATTGGATCGTTTGCACGATGTGATACAAGCTGTGATGGGTTGGGAAGACAGCCACTTACACGAGTTCATTTTTAGCGCCAAACGCTTTACCGAAATGCCGGAAGAAATGGAGAATGGTCAGGAAGAAGGAAAATTCAAACTGGATTCGCTAATCAAGCGCAAAGGCAGCAAGTTTGCTTATCTTTATGATTTTGGTGACAGCTGGGAGCATGAGATTGTACTGGAAAACAGTAACTATTCTCCCGAAAAATTGCCGATGCCTATTTTTTGCGTTGAAGGTGAACAAGCCTGCCCACCAGAAGATTCCGGTGGGGTATATGGCTATATGGAACTGCTTAACATCCTTAAAGATCCCACTCATGAAGACTATCAGGACATGTTTGAATGGGTTAATGGCGATGCTGATATTTCCCCTGATGACGTTTTTTCCCCTGAGAAATTCGATGTAGAAGAAATTAATAATAAGCTGGCCTTATATTATCGCTGGTCAAGAGATCGTTATTTATCGATGTTTGAGTGAGTGTTTTACCGACTTTTGCTCGTTTTTCTAAAAGAACGTAGCAAAAGTCTTACATTCATTGAAAAATATATGACCTTTTGCAGAGCAAACCGTGTATTTAATTCGAAAAGCCTTCAAACGTTTACATTATCCCGTTGATACGGCCGATGTTAGGTTTTAAATCGTTTCGCCGGGCCCAAACGATTTTAGCGGGAATAGAGCTCGTTTCGATGCTGCATAAAATACAACGAACCCCACATTGACTCAGATTTTCTCTGTTAATGCGACAGAACCTTTTTGTACGTAATAGATTGAAATCAATAATTGACATGTCATATTAGATGAATAGGTTGTTGATATGTGACGGGGGTTAGCTTGGTTAGAAGCTATGCAAGAAGGAGGCGGGCTAAGAAAAACTCAGCCCCAAAAAACTATGCAATACGGTATGTTGCAAATCAGCCAGTAGAGCGGGTTTTACCTACATCTAAACGATTACTTGAAGACAATTCATTACCACATGGGCAACCGTTACCTGCTTTCAATCATGAGCTTTGTGTTGCCATCTGGAATATTTACAAACAACAGCGTCCATCATGGCAAGAAGTTTTGGGTTCTTTGATTGAGAGCAGCCAGCTTATTTTATTGCAGGAAGCGCAAACAACGCCTGATTTACTGAAATTCGTTACAGTCAGTGGGTTAGTTGCAGATCAAGTCCCTGCATTTTCCATCCCTCAGCATCCATCTGGCGTAATGACCTTAGCATCTTCTTCTCCCGTTTATTGCTACCCACTACGTGAAAAAGAGCCGATACTGCGACTCTCAAAATCCTCACTGATTACGATTTATCCATTACCAGATAATCGTCAATTGATGGTAATAAACGTGCATGCGATCAATTTTAGCTTTGGTGTTGACGTTTACAGTCGGCAATTGAATAACATTGGTATTCATATCAATTTGCATCATGGACCCGTGATTTTTGCTGGGGATTTTAATGCGTGGAGCCATCGGCGGTTGAGAGTATTGGTGCGTTTTGCTCAGCGTATGCAATTGAAAGAAGTCTATTTTAATGATGATCACCGAACGATTGTTTTTGGCAAACCGTTAGATTTTGTTTTTTATCGTGAATTGAAAGTTTTAAATGCGGCAGTTTTAACGACAATGGCTTCTGATCACAATCCATTAATTGTTAATTTCTCTTTATAAACGATGGAGGAAATGGCTAGATAAAGAAAAGCGCCGGCAGCTCTAACGTACCGACACTTTTTCTAGTCTTATTGGTTAGTAGAAAGATGATTTTTTGATAATTTCTTCTTCACACAGAAAGAATAAGCCAGTGTGAGGACTAACACCCAACCTATCCCAACATACAGAGCATCCCTTGTTTGCTCAAAATAGCCGAGCAACATGATGACACCGACCATGAAAACGATCGTAATTGCAGGCGCAATTGGCCACATTGGAACGGGAAATTTCAATGACTTGATGTCTTTTGCACTCATTTGACGGCGCATGGCAACGTGAGAAATTAAAATCATCAGCCATACCCAGACGGTTGCAAATGTTGCAACAGACGCGATAAGGATAAAAATATCATTAGGGATCAAGAAATTCAGCCATACGCCAAGTAATAGAACTATAGTCATGACAAGCACGGTCATCCACGGTACACCATTACGGGTCAGTTTCTTGAATGCTTCAGGAGCCTGTCTTTCCTGAGCCATGCCGTACATCATCCTTCCTGCACCAAAAATATCGCTGTTGATGGCTGAAATAGCGGCAGTAATCACGACGACATTTAAAATATTCGCTGCTGAATTAATTCCCAGATTGGAAAAAATCTGTACAAATGGGCTTGCATTCTGATCAATCTGATTCCATGGATAGATGCACATTAGAATACACAACGTCAGGACATAGAAGATCAAAATACGGAATGGAACGGCATTGATTGCTTTAGGAATCGTTTTTTCTGGGTTTTTCGCTTCACTGGCAGTAATACCGATCACTTCTATGCCACCAAAAGCGAACATAACAATTGCGAATGAGGCAACCACCCCACTGATACCATTTGGCATGAAGCCGCCATGCTCCCATAAATTGGAAATACCGGTAGCATGTTCAGTTGATTGACCAAAACCGTAGATCATAATTATGATGCCGCCGATAATCATAGCAATGATGGCGGTAACTTTGACGATCGAAAGCCAGAACTCCATTTCACCGAATATTTTTACATGGCACAGATTTAGGGCACCGATAAAACATACAATACCCAGCACCCAAATCCATTGATCGACGTGTGGGAACCATAGCCTCATATACATGCCGAATGCGGTGATATCAGCCAGACAAACAAACAGCATTTCAAGAACATAAATCCAACCGGTCAGAAAGCCGGCCAATGGTCCCAGATAATGGCTGGCATATTGTGAAAAAGAACCGGAAACGGGATGGTGAACGGCCATTTCGCCAAGTGCTCTCATCACCATAAATACAGCAGCACCACCGATTAAATAGGCCAGCAATACAGCAGGGCCAGCATGCTGAATCGCCGCTGCCGAGCCATAAAACAGCCCAGTGCCTATTGCAGAGCCTAAAGCCATAAAGCGAATATGCCGTACGCTCAGACCCTGTTTAAGCTGATTTTCATTATGTTGCATTCGTTATTCCCATCTATCTTTCATGCCAGAGAGTATTTCAGGCATACAATGCTCTGTCTGGCGTCAAATACCAGCAAAAGCAACCCCGTACAATACCATAAAGATGGATGTTCGCGGGATAGATATCTGTAATAATACCCGGCAGTTTAGTAAAACCAGAGTTTTTTTATGATTTACCCAATAAATGAAATTTTTCAAACTTTGCAGGGAGAAGGTGTGTTTACCGGTGTGCCTTCAGTTTTCATCCGCTTACAGGGATGTCCGGTAGGGTGCAGTTGGTGTGATACCAAACATACGTGGGAAAAAGAGGCTGATAAACAACAGCCTATGGAAAACATCCTCGTGAAATCGCAGGATAGTGATACATGGGGAGCAGCCACTGCAAGACAAATTATTAACTTATTCATCCGTCAGGGTTATACGGCGCGTCATATCGTCGTTACCGGAGGTGAACCGTGCCTGTATAATCTGCGTCCCTTGACCGAAACATTGGAAAGTGAAGGCTATCAGTGTCAGATAGAAACCAGTGGTACACATGCGATCCAGTGTTCTGAAAAAACGTGGGTCACAGTTTCACCGAAAGTAAAAATGCGTGGCGGATATCAGGTATTACCTGAAGCGATGAACCGTGCAAATGAAATCAAGCACCCAGTCGGGCGGGAGCGCGATATTGAAGCATTGGATGAACTGCTGACGATGCTCGATGAAAAGGCAGATCCGGTTATTGCCTTACAGCCCATCAGTCAGAAAGAAGAAGCAACCCGCCTGTGTATTGAAACTTGTATTGCCCGTAACTGGCGTTTTTCGATGCAGACACACAAATACTTAAATATCGCCTGATATTTCACTCAGCACCAGAATCTGGTGCTGAGTATTCTATTCGCCACGATAGATACAACCTGCGCTACAAGTCTCTTTTACCATGACGGCACTGAGTTGGGGCAGCAGAGTGGGTTTTAGCTTTTCCCAGATCCACTTAGCTAAAACTTCGCTGGTTGGATTTTCCAGCCCAGGAATTTCATTGAGATAGTTATGATCGAGCCGTTCCCAAATCGGCTTAAATGCGACTTTTACATCGGCAAAATCCATGATCCATCCGCTGAGAGGATCAACCTCTCCGGTAATTTCCAGACGTACCATGAATGAGTGTCCATGCAGACGCCCACATTTATGTCCTTCCGGAACATGCGGCAGGCGATGCGCCGCTTCAAATTGAAAATCTTTAAAGATGGTAGTGCTCATGATGCTTTTCTCTGATTCCAAAAGGCCGGCTATTCTACCTGAACTTTACAAGCATAACGTGATTTTTCTGGAGGAATAAAGCACAACGCTTAACGACTTTATCGATATATGAAATCTGTAAATAAAGTTAGGCATTTTAGTTATGAGATATTGCAAACCTTTCTTTAAAATCTCCTCCTTATCTGGGATAACCTTATGATTAATCCATGTATAGATTTCAAAATCATGGATATTGGCTATAGCAAAGGGCACGGGATCATGACCACAAAACCACCTTCAACTGCATTACTACCGGTTTCTCCTGAACAATTATCACGTCTGCAATCTGCAATCGGTGATTTTTCTCCACATCAACTGGCGTGGTTATCGGGCTATTTCTGGGGAATGGTAAATCAAAAGCCACAAACTGAAGTCGTTACACCAGCTGCCCCTATATCGGAAACTGTCACACTGATCTCTGCCTCACAAACAGGAAATGCCCGTCGTTTAGCCGAGCAACTCAGAGACTCGTTGTTGGCGGAAAAGCTAAATGTGAACTTGGTTAATGCGGGCGATTATAAATTCAAGCAAATCGCACAAGAACGGGTATTGATTATTATTGCTTCGACACAAGGTGAAGGTGAACCTGCCGAAGAAGCGGTAGCACTGTATAAGTATTTGAATTCCAAAAAAGCGCCATCAATGAAAGAGACGGCTTATGCCGTATTTGGTCTGGGGGATACCTCTTATGAAAACTTCTGTCAGGCTGGTAAAGACTTTGACCATCGCCTGAATGAACTGGGCGCACAACGATTACTGGAGCGTATTGATGTCGATGTGGAATATCAAGAACAGGCAGCACAGTGGCGTCAACAAATAACGGAAGTTTTAAAGCAGCGCCTGCCAGCCCAGACACAAGCCGGCATCACTGTCAATCAAGCGGGTTCGGTCAGTGAAATCATTTCCAGCCCTTATACCAAAGACGCGCCACTGACCGCTTCGCTCCTGACCAACCAAAAAATAACGGGGCGCGGTTCAGACAAAGATGTTCGCCATATTGAAATTGATCTGGGGGATTCCGGCCTGCATTATCAGCCCGGAGATGCGCTGGGTGTCTGGTTCGAAAATGATCCGGCACTGGTGGATGAATTGATTGAATTGCTTTGGCTGACCGGATCTGAGCAGGTTAATGTACATGGGAAATCACTGCCACTGCGTCAGGCGCTGATTAGCCATGTTGAGCTGACCCAGAATACGGGATTAATTGTTGAGAAATATGCGGTATTGGCGAAAGATCAAAAACTTTTCGCTTTAATTGCTGACAAACAGGCATTACAACAGTACGCACAAAAAACGCCTATTGTGGATATGGTCAGGCAAGCGGCCTTACATCCAGAAGCCCAGCAGTTTATCGACTTACTACGCCCCTTGACGCCGCGTCTCTATTCCATCTCCTCCTCACAGACTGAAGTTAAAAATGAAGTACATGTTACGGTTGGCGTGGTTCGCTATGAGATAGAAGGGCGTGCCCGTACGGGGGGCGCATCGGGCTATCTGGCCGATCGATTGCAGGAAGACGACAACATCCGTATTTTTATCGAACATAACGATAACTTTCGCTTACCTGCCGATCCACAGACATCTGTCATTATGATTGGGCCGGGTACGGGAGTTGCACCGTTTCGGGCATTTTTGCAACAGCGTGACAATCAGGGGTCTGAAGGCAAAAACTGGTTGTTCTTTGGTAATCCACATTTCGTTGAAGATTTTCTCTATCAGGTTGAATTCCAGCGCTATGCCAAAGATGGCTTGCTGACCCGCATTGACTTGGCATGGTCACGGGATCAACAACATAAAATCTATGTACAGGACAAACTGCGTGAGCAGGGAAAAGAAATCTGGCGCTGGGTTCAGGATGGTGCACATTTGTACGTCTGTGGTGATGCCAATCGTATGGCAAAAGATGTGGAGCAGGCATTGCTGGATATCATTTCACAACAGGGTGGCATGGATGCTGAACAGGCTGATGAATTCTTGAGTGAATTGCGCCTTGAGCGCCGTTATCAAAGGGATGTTTACTAATATGAGCAATGAAAAACAAGGTCCTTTGAAGGTTGAAGGTAAACTCGCTGACAGTGAACGCATGAAATTAAATAGCGACTATTTGCGGGGTACAATCAGCGAAGATTTAAAAAATGGGCTGACAGGCGGGTTTGAGGGGGATAACTTTCTCCTGATCCGTTTCCACGGCATGTATCAACAGGATGACCGTGACATCAGAGCAGAGCGGACGGAACAAAAACTTGAACCCCGTCACGCTATGATGCTGCGTTGTCGCTTGCCAGGAGGCATTATCACACCCAGTCAATGGCTGGGTATTGATCAGTTTGCGACAGAAGATACCTTATACGGCAGCATCCGGTTGACCAACCGACAAACGTTCCAGTTTCATGGCATTTTGAAAAGCAACCTAAAACCTGCCCATCAGTTGCTGGCAAAAATGGGGCTGGATTCATTGGCAACGGCCAATGACGTCAACCGTAACGTACTTTGCACATCAAATCCGGTGCAATCGGCTTTGCACCAGCAGGCTTATGAATGGGCGAAAAAGATATCGGAACACTTATTGCCACGCACGAGCGCTTATGCCGAAATCTGGCTGGATAAAGAAAAAGTAGCGACTACCGATGAAGAGCCTATTCTTGGGTCAACTTATCTGCCTAGAAAATTCAAAACATCCGTGGTGATTCCGCCACAAAATGATGTCGATCTCCATGCTAATGACCTGAACTTTATCGCTATTGCAGAGAATGACCAGTTGATCGGCTTTAACGTGCTGGTGGGTGGCGGATTAGCGATGACCCACGGTGATAAGAAGACTTTTCCTCGACTGGCGAGTGAGTTTGGTTTTATTCCACTGAAACACACATTGGCGATTGCAGAAGCCGTGGTGACGACACAGCGTGATTGGGGCAACCGAACAGAACGAAAAAATGCCAAGACCAAATATACCCTTGAACGAGTTGGTGTCGACACCTTCAGACAGGAAGTAGAAAAACGGGCAGGAGTGCACTTTGAGGCTATTCGTCCGTATGAATTTACGGGTCGCGGGGATCAAATTGGCTGGTTGAAAGGCATAGATGATCAATGGCACCTGACTTTGTTTATTGAGAATGGCCGCTTGCTGGATTATCCCGGTAAACCGCTAAAAACGGGGATCGCAGAAATTGCGAAAATCCACAAAGGTGATTTCCGTCTGACGGCCAATCAAAACCTGATTGTGGCGGGAGTGCCAGAAAGCGAAAAAGCACGCATTGAAGAAATCGCCCGCACACACGGCTTAATAGATAATAGCGTGACATTCCTGCGTCATCATTCCATGGCGTGCGTTTCATTTCCAACTTGCCCATTGGCGATGGCGGAAGCCGAACGTTTCTTGCCGACATTTGTCGATTATGTTGATGCATTAATGGAAAAACACGGTGTTTCTGACGAACATATCGTCCTGCGTGTTACGGGCTGCGCGAATGGATGCGGCAGGGCGATGCTGGCAGAAATAGGGTTGGTAGGTAAAGCTCAGGATCGCTATAACCTTCACCTCGGTGGAAACCGGATTGGCAGCCGAATTCCCCGCATGTACAGGGAGAATATCACTTCAGCGGAGATTCTGGTGATACTGGATGAATTGATTGGTCGCTGGTCAGCGGAACGCAATGTCCATGAATGCTTTGGGGATTTCTTGGTTCGTGCCGACATTATCAAACCTGTCTTGAATTCAGCCCTTGATTTTTATGACTGGCAGGAGGCGTTATGAGCCAGCTTCATTTAGCAGAATTGCTGGCATTGAATCATGATCAGCGTGCCGAAGCATTAGCTGACATCAATCAACAACTGGAATTACTGGATGCCCGCCAGCGTGTTAGCTGGGCATTGGAACATCTATCTGGCGAATTCGTGCTTTCTTCAAGTTTTGGCATTCAGGCTGCGGTCTGCCTGCATCTGGTGACACAAGAATATCCTGATATTCCCGTTATCCTCACGGATACCGGTTATTTGTTCCCCGAAACTTACCAATTTATCGATAAGCTGACTGACGAACTGAAACTGAACTTGACGGTTTTCCGGGCAGAACTTTCTCCTGCCTGGCAGGAAGCGCGTTATGGCAAATTGTGGGAACAGGGAGTGGAAGGCATTGAGCGCTATAACCAGATCAACAAAGTTGAGCCGATGAACCAAGCATTGAAATCACTGCATGCACAAAGCTGGTTTGCAGGGTTACGCCGCCAGCAATCGGAAAGTCGCGCTAATTTACCTGTGCTGGCCGTTCAGCGCGATGTTTTCAAAATTCTGCCTATTGTTGATTGGGATAATCGTCGAGTGCATCAATATTTGGCGCAGCAGGGTCTTGAATACCATCCGCTATGGGAGCAGGGCTACCTCTCTGTGGGGGATACCCATACAACTCAAAAGTGGCAGCCGGGCATGAGCGAAGAGCAAACCCGCTTTTTTGGCTTAAAACGTGAGTGTGGTTTGCACGAAAGCTAAGCCAATATGACGGATGATGTCAGGGATTTCTATTGGGGCGTGCTGCTTAAAAAAGAGGTGCGGCGGCCTGCCCTTACCCTGAATATTCCGAATAGTTAACTTTTTAACAGACTAAAAAATTCAGCTTATGCGATTCAGGAACTAATAATTCCTTTTTGTCATTTCATAACCGGATCTCAGCCTCATATATTCATTCTTTCATCATCATAATAATAAAAAATTATGAGAGGACTCTAACACTGGATGGCATGTCACCGTGGACTATTTACCCTTATTTGTTGAGTTAAAATCCCGACCTGTATTGCTGGTTGGAGGTGGAGAGGTAGCTGCTCGTAAGGCAAGCCTGCTGCTACGTGCGGGTGCGTCGCTAACAATAGTCGCCCCTGAATTGCATTCTGAGCTGCAACAACGCTATCAAAAAGCGGAATTTGAATGGAGGCAGGGTGGATTTCGAACAGAATATCTTGATGGCGTATTTTTGGTTATTGCGGCAACAGATGACCACGATTTGAACCAGCATATTTTTGCTGAGGCCAATGCTCGCGCTATTTTGGTCAATGTAGTGGATGATCAACCGCTTTGCTCGGCTATTTTCCCCTCAATTATCGATCGTTCTCCGATTATGGTGGCGATTTCATCCGCAGGAAAATCCCCGGTATTGGCAAAATTGCTGCGAGAAAAACTGGAATCCCTACTGCCCTTTCATCTTGGCATCATGGCAGAGATTGCAGGGCGCTGGCGTGAGCGCGTGAAACAGCGTCTGACTTCCATACGCCAGCGGCGTCACTTTTGGGAAAAAGCCTTGAATGGGCGTTTTGCCACATTGGTAGCTAATGGACAACTACAGCAGGCAGAAGCACAACTCGATGAACAATTGATCGATGAACAACGAGCCAACGAACAACTCGCGCCAGCCGGCAAACAGGGCGAATTGGCTTTAGTAGGAGCAGGGCCGGGCGATCCGGGATTGCTGACCTTAAAAGGTTTACAAGTGATTCAGCAGGCTGATGTTGTGCTTTATGACCATCTGGTCAGTGCAGATATTTTGGAATTGGTACGCCGCGATGCAGATCAAATCTGTGTTGGCAAAAGGGCAGGGAATCACTCAGTAGCTCAGGAAGAGACTAATGCATTAATTATTAAACTAGCGCGTCAGGGTAAAAAAGTAGTTCGTCTGAAAGGGGGCGATCCATTCATTTTCGGTCGTGGTGGAGAAGAATTGCAGGTTGCTGCTGAAGCGGGTATTCCCTTTCAGGTAGTACCCGGTATTACCGCAGCGGTAGGCGCTTCTGCTTATGCCGGTATTCCACTGACACACAGAGAGCACTCCCAAAGTGTCACCTTTATTACAGGACACTGCCGTGAAAATGGCGATGAACTGGATTGGCCTGCATTAGCGCGGGGTAATCAAACATTGGCAATTTACATGGGTATCATAAAAGCTGCCCTGATCAGCCAAAAATTGATTTCACACGGACGAGATGCCAATACCCCAGTAGCCGTGATCGGCTGCGGAACTCGTCCAGAACAGCAGGTACTGACCGGAACCCTATCCGAACTGGATCGGTTGGCACAAAAAGCACCATCGCCTGCACTTCTGGTGGTGGGAGAGGTGGCTCAACTCCACCACCAGATAGCATGGTTCGGGCAACAGTCTGTTGATCAAAAACAATCTGTTGCTCAAATAAATCGCCCTGCTGTTGTTGATCTCGTATAAGGAGCTGTCAATGGACGAAAAAAAACTGACACACTTGCAGCAACTCGAAGCTGAAAGCATTCATATTATTCGCGAAGTGGCTGCCGAATTTGCTAATCCCGTAATGCTTTATTCCATTGGTAAAGATTCCTCGGTGATGCTGCATCTCGCCCGCAAGGCGTTCTATCCGGGAAAATTGCCTTTTTCCTTACTGCACGTTGATACAGGATGGAAATTCCGTGAAATGTATGACTTCCGTGATCATACAGCGGAAAAATACGGTTTTGAATTACTGGTTTACCGTAACCCACAAGGTGAAGCACTGGGTATTAACCCCTTTATCCATGGCAGTGCAAAACACACCGACATCATGAAAACGGAAGGGCTGAAACAGGCTCTGGATAAATACCGATTTGATGCAGCATTTGGTGGGGCAAGGCGTGATGAAGAAAAATCCCGGGCCAAAGAGCGCATCTACTCATTCCGTGATCGTTCCCATCGTTGGGATCCCAAAAACCAGCGTCCAGAACTCTGGCGTAACTATAACGGTCAGATCAACAAAGGGGAAAGCATCCGTGTATTCCCGTTATCCAACTGGACTGAATTGGATATCTGGCAATACATCTATCTGGAGCAGATAGACATTGTCCCTCTTTACTTCGCCAAACACCGTCCGGTCATTCAGCGTGATGGTGCATTGATTATGGTTGACGACGCTCGTATTGATCTGAAATCAGGTGAAGTCATCAGCCAAAGAAAAGTTCGCTTCAGAACACTGGGCTGCTGGCCACTGACTGGCGCTGTGGAATCAGAAGCCGAAACGCTGCCGGAAATCATAGAAGAAATGTTGATATCGACCACCAGTGAGCGGCAGGGACGGCTTATCGACAGTGATCAGTCCGGCTCGATGGAGTTGAAAAAACGTCAGGGTTATTTTTGAGGAGGCCAGATATGCCCGCACTTGCACACAATGAAACCATCGCCAGCCAGATCAAACAGCAGGGTGGGGTGGAAGCCTACCTGCGGATACAGCAGGAAAAGGGACTACTGCGTTTTTTGACCTGCGGTAGCGTAGATGATGGTAAAAGCACATTAATTGGCCGCCTGTTGCACGATACCCGCCAAATTTATGAAGATCAGCTTGCGACATTACAAAACGACAGCAAACGGCTGGGAACACAAGGTGAGAAACTGGATCTGGCGTTGTTGGTGGATGGTCTTGCCGCCGAGCGGGAACAAGGTATCACTATTGACGTGGCATACCGTTATTTCTCCACGGAAAAACGCAAATTCATCATCGCGGATACACCGGGGCATGAGCAGTATACCCGTAATATGGCAACGGGAGCTTCAACCAGTGATCTTTCCATTTTACTGATCGATGCGCGGAAAGGCGTACAGGAGCAGACACGCCGACACAGTTTTATCAGTACTCTGTTGGGTATTCGTCACTTGGTGGTAGCGGTGAATAAAATGGATCTGGTGGATTATCGACAGGATATTTATGAACAGATCAAACAGGATTATTGGAATTTCGCCGGCCAATTACCGACTGACCTGCACGTTTATTTCGTACCTATCTCGGCACTGGAGGGGGACAATATCGTCAGTCGTAGCGAAAAAATGGCATGGCATACAGGGGAAACGTTACTGGATACTCTTGAAAGCGTTGATGTAAAGAAAAAAGCAACAGAGCAGCCCCTGCGTTTTCCAGTGCAATATGTCAATCGCCCTGATCTCGATTTTCGCGGGTACAGTGGCACACTGTCATCGGGTATTTTACGTCAAGGCCAGCAAATCAAAGTCATGCCTTCAGGTGTGATTTCCACCGTAGAACGGATTGTAACTTTTGACGGAGATCTGCCATTTGCCGTACCTGGTGAGGCGATTACCGTCGTGCTGAAAGATGAAATTGATATCAGCCGTGGTGACCTGCTGATTGCCGTTGAAGATCACATGACCGTAGCACGTCATGCATTGGTGGATGTCGTATGGATGTCTGAGCAGCCGCTGATTCAGGGGCAAAGTTTAGATATCAAGGTTGCGGGCAAGAAAAGCCGTGGGAAAGTCGATAATGTTCAATATCAGGTAGATATCACAAATCTGACGCAAAAAGTGGCGGTTGAATTGCCATTGAATGCCATTGGGCTGGTGGAATTCTCATTTGATGAGCCACTACTGATCGATAGTTATCCGCAAAACGCCGATACCGGCGGCATCATCCTGATTGATCGTCTGACCAATGTGACTGTCGGTGCGGGTCTGGTACGTGAAATTCAAACTGAAGTTTACGAAGAGCCGAAGGAGTACAGCGAATTTGAACTGGAATTCAATCGATTGGTTCGTCGTCATTTTCCACACTGGGGTGCGCGTGATTTACTGGGAGGTAAATAAGTGTCTCAGATCAAGGAACACTCGTTTTCTAATGTCGTTTGGCATTCACATACGTTGGACAGAAAGCAAAGGGAAGTGGTGAATGGCCATCCTGCTTTAGTCATCTGGTTCACTGGGTTGTCTGGCTCAGGGAAATCCACACTTGCAGGCGCACTGGAACAAGCCCTGTTTTCGCGGGGGATCAAAACCTATTTATTGGATGGAGATAATCTGCGTCATGGCTTGTGCAGCGATTTGGGATTTTCTGAAACTGAACGACGAGAGAATATCCGGCGTATCGGAGAAGTCTCAAAATTGATGGTTGATGCTGGGCTAGTAGTCTTAACGGCGTTTATTTCTCCCCATAGAGCTGAACGGCAAAAACTACGTGAATTGATGGGAGCCGATCGATTTATTGAAGTCTTTGTGGATACGCCGCTGGCGATATGTGAAGCCCGTGATCCGAAAGGCTTGTATAAAAAAGCGCGGGCGGGGGAGCTGCTTAACTTCACGGGAATTGATTCAGCTTACGAGACGCCAGAACAGCCCGACATCTATTTGGATGGCTCACTACCTGTTGAATCATCGATAGAAAAATTGCTTGCTGCGCTGCATAACCACAACTTTTTGCCTATTTGAACACCATACCCATTGAGCCGTTAAGAAACACATTATTGCGCGTGGAATAATGTGTTTCTACACTCATCTCATCCAGTACTTTTCCATCACATCTTGTGATCATGTTTTGTGATAGTGGCGTCATTCCCTCAGTTGTGGGATGATTAGCGGGTTTTTCAGGGGGAGGAGATGGGCAAACTAACGCTACTATTATTGGTTTTACTCGGCTGGTTACAGTACTCGCTGTGGTTCGGCAAAAATGGTATTCACGATTATGTGTGGGTTAAAGATGAGGTTGTCAGGCGGAATAGCGCTGATATTACCCTTAGGGCGCGCAACAACCAGCTATTTGCTGAAATTAAAGATCTGAAAAAAGGTCAAGAAGCGATTGAAGAACGTGCTCGTAATGAATTGGGTATGATTAAGCCGGGAGAATCTTTTTACCGTCTGGTGCCTGATACCTCTAAACACAATGCGCAACAATCTTTGAAAGAAAATAGTAAACAATAACCAAAATGAATAACCCAATATTTCATTCTCCTGCTGATACTTCTCTTGCTGATATTGTCGCATTGATCCCTGCTGCGGGGATCGGTAGCCGGATGAAATCAGATTGCCCAAAACAATACCTCCCTCTTGCTGGTAAAACTATTATTGAACACACATTGGCAGCATTACTTGAACATCCCCGCATACAGCGAGTCATTGTTGCGCTGAACTCTGCTGATAATCAGTTCGGGCGGCTTGCGATTGCCTCTGACCCACGAATAACTACAGTGGTAGGAGGAGCGGAGAGAGCTGATTCGGTACTGGCAGGGCTGGATTATCTGGCGAGCCTTTCGACAGACAGCTCTGCTTGGGTTTTGGTGCATGATGCTGCCCGTCCTTGCTTACATCGTGACGATCTCGATAATCTGCTACAGCTCATCAATAGAAGTGCACCGTCTCCGGCTGTCTGTGGTGGGCTTCTGGCTGCTCCTGTCAGGGACACCATGAAGCGTATGGTGATGGCATCCGAGGAGGAGCCATCCACCATTGATCATACCGTTGATCGCCGAGGCCTCTGGCATGCTCTGACCCCGCAGTTATTTCCCTTACAGTTATTACGTGACTGCCTGACAAAAGCGCTTGCAGAACAAGCGTGTATCACGGACGAATCTTCGGCACTGGAATATTGTGGTTATCACCCGGTGCTGGTACATGGGCGGGCAGACAATATAAAAGTCACTCAACCCGAAGATCTGGCATTGGCGGAGTTTTACCTATCCCGAAAATCAAAGGAACATATCGTATGAGAATTGGACACGGTTTTGATGTGCATAAATTTGGCGGAGAAGGGCCTCTGGTCATCGGTGGTGTTCGCATTCCTTATGAACAAGGGCTGATAGCCCATTCCGACGGTGATGTGGCCCTGCATGCGGCTACGGATGCTTTATTAGGTGCGGCAGCACTGGGAGATATCGGAAAATTGTTTCCAGATACCGATCCGGCCTTTAAAGGTGCGGATAGCCGTGAACTGCTGAAGGAAGCCTATCGCCATATCCGTAAAAAAGGCTATCGGATTGGTAATCTTGACATCACCATTATTGCTCAGGCGCCGAAAATGCTGCCGCATATTCCTCAGATGCGGGTCAATCTGGCAGAAGATCTTGAATGCCATATGGATGATATTAACGTTAAGGCAACAACGACTGAAAAACTGGGATTTGTTGGCCGTAAAGAAGGTATTGCCTGCGAAGCCGTGGCTTTGCTGGTGAAGGAATAAGCATGACATTAAGTGAATTACACTGGCTCTATGGGCAGCCAGAAGCGACTGGCGTAGTTAAAGCCTCACCCGAAGATTTTATTGTTCGTGAAGATTTAGGATTTTCTCCTGATGGAGAAGGCGAACATTTAATGGTACATATCCGTAAGACAGGATGTAACACCCAGTTTGTTGCTGATCACCTTGCTCGTTTTGCCAAAATACCGGCGCGCTCTGTCAGTTACGCGGGATTAAAAGACCGTAACGCAGTCACAGAGCAGTGGTTTTGCGTGCATCTGCCAGGAAAACAAGATCCGGATTTAACTGCGTTCCAGTTGGAGGGATGTGAAGTTTTGACCGCTTCTCGCCAAAAACGCAAACTACGGATTGGCACCTTGAAGGGTAATGACTTCACTCTTGTATTGAGGCAAATTTCTGACAGGCAATCTGTGGAAAAACGCTTGCAGCAGATTGCACAGGCAGGTGTGCCGAATTATTTTGGTGAACAGCGTTTTGGGCGGGATGGGCAAAATCTTGTTCAGGCACAGCGCTGGGCGGATAACGAAATCCAGGTCAAGGAACGCAGCCGCCGCAGTTTTTACCTGTCTGCCAGCCGCAGTGCCATGTTTAATACTATTGCCAGTCTGCGGATCGCTCAGGATACGCACCAGCAGGTATTGAACGGGGATGCCTTACAGCTAACGGGACGCGGTAGCTGGTTTGTTGCAGATGAACTTGAACTGCCTGTATTACAGCAACGAATCATGGATGGTGAATTGCAGATAACAGCACCTTTGCCAGGCGATAAAACGCTGGGTACTCAGCATCAGGCATTGGATTTCGAACAGCACTGCCTGTTAGATTACGCATCGCTATGGTCATTGGTCAAACGTGAACGCGTGGAAAGTGTGCGTAGAGCAATCTTGGTGCAACCACTCAATCTGAACTGGGAATGGTTGGATGAGCGAACCGTCACCCTCCATTTCTCACTGCCATCAGGCAGTTTTGCAACCAGTGTCGTCAGAGAACTTATCAATCAGGATCAAAATAATGCTGCGGATATTGCTGAGTAATCTGCACTAGCACCTCATGCAATCTCACTACATCTCAGATATTACTATAATATCAATATAGCTGAGGTTTGTTAGTCTCACTGTATCTCACCTCATGTTTTGGTTGTGTATTTAATATGTTGAACTTGGCGACTCCAGTATTATCTACTACCAAGATCATAAGGTGATTTTAGTGTTATAAGCAGCAATTGGCTCAACACAATAAAACTCACAATACACATATTGAATACATGACCGGGCACTTTAAGACTGCCGCTAAAACACAAAGATGATCACACTTTTGTAATAAATCACCCACTCTCACCGAAAAGTACCAGCTAACCTTCTGAAAGTCTCTTCAAGTGCAACCACTTAGTCGCTTCAATCAAGCAATGGAAGTAAACATAAAATTAACACCACACCCCCATATGGATAACAAATCAAAACGGGGAATTTTTGACTTGTGAGGTAGCCATGAGATTAGAAGATTTGCGTGCCGATCATAAACGCCCGTTTACCAGCAAAGAGTACCTGAAATCGCTTCAGGATGGCCGGGAAATTTATATTTACGGCGAACGCGTCAAAGACGTCACGACACATCCCGCTTTCCGTAATGCCGCAGCCTCGATAGGTCAATTGTATGATGTCCTGCATGAGCCGGAAACCCACGATATACTCTGCTGGGATACCGATACCGGCAATGGCGGCTATACCCACAAGTTCTTCCGCTTTGCAACCAGCCCGGATGAAATGCGCCAGCAGCGGGATGCCATTGCAGAATGGTCACGCCAAAGCTACGGCTGGATGGGACGGACTCCTGACTATAAAGCGGCATTCTGTTGTGCATTAGGTGCTTATCCTGAATTTTACGGGCAGTTCGCGGATAACGCTCGCACATGGTATAAACGCATTCAGGAAAGTGGTATCTATTTCAACCATGCCATTGTCAATCCACCGATTGATCGACATAAGCCAGCCGATCAGGTTAAAGATGTTTTTATCCAGATAGAAAAAGAAACCGATGCCGGGATTATTGTCAGTGGTGCCAAAGTCGTCGCAACCAATTCGGCGCTCACTCACTATAATTTTATTGGTTTTGGTTCTGCACAAGTTATCGGTGATAATCCTGATTTCGCCTTGATGTTCGTCGCACCCATGGATGCCGATGGCGTGAAATTGATCTCGCGCGCTTCTTACGAATTGGTTGCCGGCGCCATGGGTTCACCTTTCGATTACCCCCTTTCCAGTCGGTTTGATGAAAATGACGCCATTCTGGTCATGGATAAGGTGTTAATTCCGTGGGAAAACGTGTTAATTTATCGCGATTTTGATCGCGCCCGCAATTGGGCTGTCCAAGGCGGTTTTGCCCGTCTGTTCCCCATGCAGGCCTGTGTACGCTTGGCTGTCAAACTGGACTTCATTACGGGATTGCTGCAAAAGAGCCTTGAATGTACTGGTGTGGTAGATTTCCGGGGGGTTCAGGCCGATTTGGGGGAAGTCGTGGCATGGCGTAATTTGTTCTGGTCACTGACGGATGCGATGTGGGCAGAAGCCAAACCGTGGGAAGGCGGCGCTTATCTGCCGGATACTCAGGCGATTCAGACTTATCGTGTCATGGCACCGATGGCTTATAGCAAAATCAAGAATATCATTGAGAGCAATGTCACCAGCGGCTTGATTTATCTGCCATCCAGTGTACGCGATATGAATAATCCTGAAATCAATAAGTATCTTGAGAAATATGTACGCGGTTCTAACGGTATTGACCATGTAGAGCGAATTAAGATTTTGAAATTAATGTGGGATGCCATTGGCAGCGAATTCGGCGGGCGTCATGAATTGTATGAAATCAATTATGCCGGCAGTCAAGATGAGATTCGCCTACAGTGCCTGCGTCATGCCTATGGCTCCGGTAATATGAAGAAAATGACGGAATTGGTGGATCGCTGTCTTTCAGACTATGACTTGAATGGCTGGACAAAACCCCATTTACACAATAACCGTGATATTAACCTGTTAGATAAGCTGCTGAAATAAATCAGCAGCAGGAGGTCTATTATGTCTGTAGAAAATGAACATCGCCTGCGTTTTCGGAATGCGATGGCGAGCCTTTCCGCTGCGGTAAATATCATCACCACGGATGGCCCTGCGGGGCAATGCGGTATAACTGCAACGGCGGTATGCTCTGTGACAGATACGCCTCCGACTCTGATGGTATGCATCAATCGCAATAGCGCTATGAATCCGATATTTCAGGAAAATGGGCGCCTGTGTGTCAATATTCTGAATCATGAACAAGAATTGATTGCTCGTCATTTTGCCGGAATGACGGGCGTCAGCATGGAAGAGCGCTTTGGCTGGAATATCTGGAAAACAGGCGCTCTGGGACAACCGATGCTGAAAGAAACACTAGCCAATCTGGAAGGAAGTATTGAACAAGTACAGGAAATCGGCACGCATTATGTCTATCTGGTGGAAGTCAAACAGATCGCGGTCAAGGAAGAAGGCCACGGGCTGATTTATTTTAAACGTGATTTTCATCATGTGATGGATAAAGCCTTAGCGACTGCCGTTTAAGATAATACGCTATCAAATGGTGTCCTTTACGCAGCATTGAAACGAGCTCTATCCCCGCTAAAATCGTTTGAGTCCGGCGAAACGATTTAAAACCTAACATCGGCCGTGTCCGACGTTTGATATTGCGGTGATCTTGCTCCACTCAGTTGTTCAGGTATTGTCTCTGTCGGACAGGGATGGTTTCTTCTTTGGCTCTATCGGCGTTGAGCGTCGCCTTTGCCGGGCCGTGGCTGTTTGATATGCGTCAGGCTCAGGCATGGGAAGACAAATTCCTGCGGCTGGAAAGCGCTGCACCGGCTGTTTCCTGGCTGTATACCACACAGTCACTGGATAAACTGACCCGTCATCTCGAATCCTACTTGAATATCCAGTTAAAGACGGGGGAAACAGCGTTGTTGCGTTTTTACGATCCCCGCGTTCTGAATCAAATTCCACACCTTTTTACGCCGGAACAGTTGACTCATTTCACTCAGGATATTGAAGAATGGCAATATCAGCTTAATAACACCGCCTATATTGTAAAAGGAATTGCATCATGAAGGAAAAAAAACAGTCTCACCTCAGTCTTATCAGACTGGAAAAACGATATCGCCAAAAAAATTGAAAAAGAAAAAAGTAAAATCCCTCACCCATTATTTTTTAATTAAATTTTCCCACAAAGAAAAAAATATTAATTGCTAACAATAAGAATAATTAGCTCATATGATAATGGCTATTTTTACCAGCCTATAAATTTTATTAATAGAGAAAATGAATGGCATAATAGTCATAGAGATATTATGACCTGCCGCGATTACCTAGAAGGTAAGATTGATTCATATAAATAATAAATTGGAAACTATAGTCGCTGAACTGAAAATGACATAAACAATATATTTCACCAGCGACTATAGCCTTAGTCATTATGATTGGAGATACCATAAATATGGCCATAGAATTTAATGAAGAGCAATGTAATAAACTAAAAATAATGCGTTCAATGCTTATATTGATGAATTGGTAGCGTATTGTAATGAATCCTATCCCTACCTTGAAATAAAATTGGGTAAGGAGGGATTAAGCACCGCACTGACAAACGCCGTAGAAAAAGCAAAAAACGACGGTTTTGATCAACGCGGTCCCGTTCAGTTCTATATTGATATGTATATTTTATTTGGGACAGAGTTTCAAACTGATCCACAATATGCATGGGTAAAGGAACTTCTTGATAATCACACCCATCTTGGGTCGTGACATCAATTTATTGAATCATGTATAGTCTGTCTATTTGGAAAACATTCAAATGGCAAAGATTGATGTAACTTGCCCCTCTTGTTCCGCAGTGAAAGGGATCCATCGCAATGGGCGCTCGCGTTCTGGTCACCAACGTTATCTTTGCCAATCCTGCCGTCACTCCTGGCAACAGGAGTTCACTTATGCCGCTTGTCGTCTCGGTACCCATAAGCAAATCGTCGATATGGCTATGAATGGAATGGGATGTCGGGCGACAGCACGAGTGATGGGGATTGGCCTGAATACCGTACTTCGGCATTTAAAAAACTCAAACCCAAATCGGTAACAGAAGCGATTAAACCTGGCACTGAAGTGATTGTCTGCTGCGAAATGGATGAACAATGGTCTTACGTAAAGTCAAAGAAGCCGCCTCGTTGGCTCTTTTATGCCGACGACAGGATAAGGCGAAAAGTGATCGCCCATGTTTTTGGTCCAAGAACAAAAAAGACATTAATGCGCCTATTAGCTTTACTGGCACCTTTCAACATTATTATTTACATGACAGATAGCTGGAAAAGTTACGAAAAAGCACTCGCAGGGAAACGCCATGTGGCCAGCAAGCGTTATACCCAACGCATAGAGAGGCATAACCTGAATCTTCGTCAACATTTGGCAAGACTGACTCGCAAAACATTGTCTTTTTCAAAATCCATAGAAATGCATGACAGAATTATAGGATATTATCTGAACATTCATCACTATCAATAAAATAGAGTCATGACCCATTTCTGGGTCATGTATTAAATGGTTAGTTGCTGTGATATGCTTCCGGCTTTTTAAGGATGAAGTATGGCCAAAGTTGATGTCTATTGCCGTTATTGCCACAAATCAGGACAGGTCAAAGGACATGGGAAAGGAAATGGCGGACATCCTCGTTATCGCTGTTATAGCTGCTGTAAGGTCTTTCAGTTGGCGTATACCTATCAGGCCTGCAAACCCGGCGTTAAAGAACAGATTGTCGATATCGCGATGAATAACGGGGGAATTCGTGACACCGCTCGGATCCTGAAAGTCGCCACCGCCACCGTCATGAAAACATTAAAAACCTCAGACCCCGAAACGTAACGACACTTCCCCTTGCGGAATGTGGCATCCAGATTGTCTGTGAAATCGACGAGCAATGGTCGTTTGTCGGCAATAAGAAAAACCAACGCTGGCTTTGGTATGCTTGGGAACCCCGCCTGAAGCGAATAGTGGCTCATGTTTTTGGCGATCGCAGTCGAAAAACGTTAGACAAGCTGCTTACCCTCTTATCTTCCTTTACTATTCGGTTTTACTGCACGGATGACTATGTTGTTTATGACCCACTTCCCGAGGAAGAGCACTTGACTGGAAAGGCGTTTACTCAGCGTATAGAGAGAACGAATTTAACGCATCGTACCCGAATCAAAAGGCTGAATAGAAAAACCATTGGGTATTCAAAATCGGAAGAAATGCACGATAAAGTGATAGGAACCTTTATTGAACGTGAACATTATTTTTAATACCTAATCTAATCATTTAATACATGACCCATTTCTGGAGTAACAACCCATAAGTCTTTTCGTTTATTTAAAAAACCATATTCCATAGCTTCATTTTTATTAATCCAAAACCACCCGTCATCATCATTTATCTTTATCAAGCCTGCAGGCTTTAAAGCCACAGGCATTGCTGATATAAAGCATAAATACATAAATACATAAATACATAAATACATAAAAAATAAAAACAGAAATGGAATTGAGATTGATATTATTTTTATTTTAAGCGTATCAATGTCAAAGTTTATTTTCATTTTAGAGATAATTTTAAAATCCAATTCATATCTTCTTATCCAGCCTTCAAAATTTTCCTTCTGTCTTATTGATGTTGCGTTTGTATTGTAGTAAAAATTAAACTTTTCCACTTCCATTATTTCATTTATTAGATCGTCATCAGATGTTTTTTTGTTTTTTACTGCAAATAACCATAGCTTATTTAATATTGAAAATCCTGATTTAGATTTAAACATTATATATAAAAAATAACAATGAAAATAACAAAAGTGATTATTAGAAAAATAGCATTTCCTAAAGGGGATAATAATGACTAACTTATTGATTCAAATGATTGTTTCATATTTTATACACTCACTTGTTCTATCATATTAAATGAATAAAAAAGAGTTATTAATAAATTTACTACCACGATTAAACATGTGACTAATGTTAAATTAAAACATGAAAGAAAATCAAATGAATTAAATAATATGCATACAGCAAGTGGTAAAAAACAGATTGCCAGCCAGAAAAAGTCTTTAGCTTAATAAAATGATAACCGTTTTGGGTTATGCAGAAACTGGGTTCTGTCGCATTAAGCGGTCATCAGGTAAGCTCCCCTGTTTTTGAGCGAGTCCAGAGCGATGTTCCTTATCCGAAAAGCGTTCAAACGCCTGCACTATCCTGTTGATATTATCGCCCAGTGTGTCCGCTAGTATCTGGCCTACGCCCTGAGCCTGCGCAATCTAGAGGAAATGATGTCTGAACGGGGAATTGCGGTTGATCACGCTGCGCTCTCTCGGTGGGTTCATCGCTTGGTTCCGTTGATCGTGAAACGTTATCGGCGAAGCAAGCCTGACGTTGGACGTCGGTGGCGCATGGATGAAACGTATATCAAAATCAAAGGGCAATGGCGTTATAGCTAAATCATATTAATATGACATAATATCTAACTCTAAGATAACAAGGCATAAAATGAGATGGGCTACAGCTTAGATTTTCGAAAGCGAGTACTGGCATACAAAGACAAGCATTCGTTGACTTTCGAACAAACGAGTGCCCATTTTGAGATCTCCATGCGTACCTTGTTCCGGTGGTGCAATAAAATAGAACCTTGCATGACCCGCGATAAACCCGCCACGAAAATCCCTGATGAGGTACTCATTGCGGATGTCCAAAATTTTCCTGATGACTATCAATGGGAAAGAGCAAAACGCTTAAGTGTTTCACAATCGGCTATTCATTACGCCTTGAAACGGCTTCGGATCACCCAGAAAAAAAACGCTCCAACACCCTCGCGCTGCTCCTCAAGCTCGTCAGGCATTTATCGAGCGCATCAGCGATGATGAACAGACTGGCAGACCCATTGTTTACTTGGATGAAAGTGGTTTTGCTCAATCGATGCCACGTAAACAGGGCAAGGGTTACGCTGTTTTGGTACGCATGACTGGCACGCAAAAGGCCGTCTCAACGTCATTGGCGCCATTCTCGAAAATACCTTCGTCACCTTAAGCTTATTTACCGGGAATATTAATGCCGATGTTTTTTATGCGTGGATGGACGCAAGATTTGCTGCCAAAGCTTCCACACGGAGCAGTGATAGTGATGGATAATGCGCCTTTCCATAAACGGAATGACACGACACAAGCGATAGCAGACAGCAGATGTCAACTGGAATGGCTTCCCGCTTATAGTCCGGATTTAAACCCTATAGAACACAAATGGGGCGGAGCAAAAGCGATAAGGAGGCAAAAAGATGTTCAGTTGATGAGTTGTTTACGGAGCATATTGAATAGGTCAGGTTATGTTGATTCTGCTATATCTTAATAATCTGCTTGAACAGGATCACCGCAACGTCAAACGGCGGACACGTCCTATGCTGGGATTTAAAAACTTCAGATGAGCCCAGACCGTGTTGGCAGGGATTGAATTAGTCTGTATGTTGCGCAAAGGGCAATACCGACAAAATGGTGAACAGGGGCAAGGGTGTCCGATTTCACTCGCGGCATTTTTCTATCAATTAGCTGAGTAAAAATCAATCACCTTATCTTCACTCGTACTTTCTTTGTTAATGCGATAGAACCCATTAGATTCTTTCCTTTATATAGGCAAGCATCCTCTGTTAAGATCAATCGATTTCTTAACAGCCAAACATTGTCTGATTATTGGTCACTCCAATCAAATAGGACAACATGCAGGACAATATATAGTACCCACTTATGCCACTCTTAATAAAATCAATGAGATATGCTAATGCTGCGGATATTGCTGAGTAACGATGATGGTGTTACCGCACCGGGTATTCAAACCTTAGCGGCCAGATTGCGGGAACACTATCATGTTCAGGTGGTCGCACCTGATCGTAACCGCAGCGGAGCATCGAATGCGTTAACGCTGGATCGTCCCTTGCGTATCAATACGATGAATAATGGTGATATTGCCGTTCAGGAAGGTACGCCGACGGATTGTGTCTATCTGGGCGTTAATCGCCTGGTTCTTCCTCGCCCGGATATTGTGGTTTCAGGAATCAACTGTGGTCCCAACCTTGGTGATGATGTGATTTATTCCGGCACAGTGGCGGCCGCGATGGAAGGACGCCATTTAGGATTACCGGCGCTGGCGGTATCACTCAATGGTGACAGACATTATGAAACAGCCGCAGAAGTTACGATGCGCCTATTAAACCTGTTGCAAAAATCTCCCTTAAGGGCCGGCAATATTCTGAACATCAATGTGCCTGACGTCCCTATTGAGCAGATCAAAGGTTTTCGGGTAACACGATGCGGCAGTCGATGTGCTGCTAAAGAAGTTTACGCTTTGGAAGATCCCAAAGGTAACATGCTTTACTGGATAGGGCCTCCTGGCGAGAAACATGACGCAGGGCCAGAAACAGACTTTGCAGCGATAGAAGACGGGTTTGTCTCCATTACTCCTTTACAGGTGGACTTAACCGCTTATAAGGCACAGGAGTTAATCAACGATTGGTTGGTAAAAGTCGGAGATATGGGAGAATGCTGAGTCGGTCAATGAAAAATTTGCTGACCCAATTACGCCAGCAAGGAATACAGGACGAGCACTTGCTGGAAATTATCGCCAGAGTTCCTCGGGAATGTTTTGTTGATGAAGCTTTGGCGCATAAAGTTTATGAAAATACGGCATTGCCTATTGGACATGGACAGACCATATCCCAACCTTACATTGTTGCTCGCATGACAAAACTGTTGAGCTTAACTCCTGAAGCCAATGTGCTGGAGATTGGAACGGGATCTGGTTACCAGACGGCGATACTCGCCCATCTGGCCAGACACGTTTTCTCCGTGGAGCGTATTAAAGGTTTGCAGTGGCAGGCTAAACGCAGGTTGAAGCAGCTTGATTTACACAACATATCAACCCGCCACGGTGATGGTTGGAATGGGTGGCCGTCAAAAGGGCCATTTGATGCCATTATTGTCACGGCAGCGCCGCCCGAAATTCCACAGGCACTATTGTATCAACTTGCAGATAACGGAGTGATGGTTCTGCCTGTGGGGGAGCGCTCTCAGTCGCTTAAAGTGGTGCATCGCTATGGCAGTGATTTTCACAGCGAAGTGATCGAACCTGTCCGTTTTGTTCCCCTAATTCAAGGCGAACTAGCATAATCTGCTAATTTATTTTGTCATTATTTTTAAATTGGCTGTCATTTTTGCTGAAGTTAAGCAAAATATTTTGCTTTAAATCTTTTGTAATTCGAAATTTCTTTATAAATCATTATGCTTAAAACTTATATTTGCCTTTACGGGGGAATAAGGTATGAATTTAGGAAACTCAGTGAAAAAAATAAAGTGGATAAGCTCTGTTATGGGAGTGGTACTGGCAGGCTGTAGCAATACATCGGATCGTCCAGCGCCGATAGTGAGTATTGATAAGCAGGAACAAAATAGAGGAATCCCTTCCAGAACCTCGTCCATCTCGACACCCATGCCATCTTCTCCTTCAACTATTTCAGCAAATCGTTCATCAGAGCATCGTGCTTCGGAAAATCGTTATTTAGTGAATCGTGCTGTTGAAAATGGCTCACATCAGGGACGGATCATCTATAACCGCAATTATGGGAATATTCCTAAAGGAAGCTATAGCGGCAGCACCTACACGGTTAAAAGTGGCGATACTTTGTTCTATGTTGCATGGATTACAGGCATTGATTTTCGTGATCTATCTCACATAAATAACATTTCAGAGCCTTATAACCTCAATGTTGGCCAAGTCCTGAGAATGGGTAATGTAAACTCCAGTAATGGTGTATTACTAGCATCAAATAGTACCCAA
Organism: Xenorhabdus bovienii SS-2004; assembly: GCF_000027225.1. Classification (NCBI taxonomy): domain Bacteria; kingdom Pseudomonadati; phylum Pseudomonadota; class Gammaproteobacteria; order Enterobacterales; family Morganellaceae; genus Xenorhabdus; species Xenorhabdus bovienii. The sequence continues at coordinate 3,486,120 of NC_013892.1, read as the reverse complement.
TCTAAAATTGAGCAGGTTGATTTTCAAAAAAGTAATGCGTATCCTGCAAACATTGATAGACAGAGTTCCGAAAAGATGTTGCCAAGAAAAACAATTTCTGTTAGCGAAAGTTCAGCTATGAAATTATCATCGGCAACAGATATAAGTCCTGGCAGCACCATCAGCAGTGGTAGCAGTAGTTGGGGATGGCCTGCGGAAGGGAAAGTGTTTGAAGGTTTTTCGGATTCTAAGGGTGGAAATAAAGGCATTGATATTGCGGGTAGTCGTGGCCAGCCCGTTTTTGCAACTGCCAGTGGAAAAGTAGTTTATGCCGGAAACGCATTACGTGGATATGGAAATCTCATAATTATAAAACATAACGATGACTACCTGAGTGCCTATGCTCACAACGATACCATGCTGGTTCGTGATTCGCAGGATGTTCAGGCGGGGCAAAAAATTGCCACTATGGGTAGTACTGGAACAAGTTTAGTCAAATTACATTTTGAAATTCGTTACAAGGGAAAATCCGTAAACCCGCTGCGTCATCTTCCGCAGCGATAAACCAGGGCAGGATCCTGACTTCCTGCCCGCATTATCATGGGTAGGAGTAGCTGATGAGCCAAAGTACGCTTAAAGTTAATGAGTTGTATGATGAGGCGGATTTAGACGAACATGGCATGGAAGCCGATGACTTTGATGAAGCGTTGCTGAAAGACGGGGATGGTTTAACCAACGCTGATGAAAATTTGGATTTGTTGCAAGAGGTTAACCAACGGGTTCTCGATGCAACACAACTCTATCTCGGAGAGATTGGTTTCTCACCTCTGCTGACAGCAGAGGAAGAAGTTCTTTTCGCGAGACGGGCACTTCGGGGAGATATTGCTGCTCGCCAACGTATGATTGAGAGTAATTTGCGGTTGGTAGTTAAAATATCTCGCAGATATAGTAACCGAGGGTTGGCACTTTTGGATCTCATTGAAGAAGGTAACCTTGGCCTTATTCGTGCGGTGGAAAAATTTGATCCTGAAAGAGGTTTTCGTTTTTCTACGTATGCAACATGGTGGATCCGCCAGACAATTGAGCGGGCTATTATGAATCAGACACGTACGATCCGTCTGCCTATTCATATTGTTAAAGAATTAAATGTTTATTTACGTACTGCAAGAGAATTAGCCCATAAATTGGATCATGAACCCAGCGTCGAAGAAATTGCAGAAAAACTGGATAGGCCGATAGATGATGTGAGCCGTATGATGCGGCTTAATGAACGCATTACTTCTGTTGACACACCAATAAGTGGGGATTCAGATAAAGCCTTACTGGATATTTTATCTGATGAAAATGACTCAGGGCCAGAAACAACCATTCAGGATGATGATATGAAGCAAAGCATTGTGAAGTGGTTGTTTGAACTGAATGCAAAACAGCGTGAAGTCTTGGCTCGCCGTTTTGGGTTGCTTGGGTACGAAGCAGAAACATTAGAAGATGTTGGTCGAGAAATTGGTTTGACAAGGGAAAGAGTCCGTCAAATTCAAGTTGAGGGTTTGCGCCGTCTCAGAGACATACTGCATACTCAAGGCTTGAATATTGAATCATTATTCCGCACTTAAGTATTTATCTCCAATAGATTTCAAGTTGCAACTAATAAAGTAGCAACTTGAAAGATGAAAGGGATATTATGGTTTAACCAAAAGGTGGGCTTATTTAGCCCATCTTTTATTTTGCTTGGTTCTAACCGACGGGTATCAAACTTCACTGCTATACCATATTTTTCAGACGATAAATCCACTCCAATGCCTGACGCGGTGTCAATGTATCCGGATTCAGATTTTCCAACGCTTCAACTGCCGGAGATACCTCTTCCGTCAGCAGCGTCAACTGCGGTGTATCGACGTGGCCTGCCGTCGCATTGTTGGAGAGAGATTCCAGCTCCTTTAATTTCTGGCGCGCTCGTTTAATGACATCACGGGGAACTCCTGCCAGAGAGGCGACGGCCAATCCATAACTCTTACTTGCCGCCCCTTCTTGTACACTGTGCATGAAGGCAATAGTATCGCCATGCTCGACAGCATCCAGATGGATATTAACCACACCTTCCAGTTTTTCAGGCAGCGTTGTCAGCTCAAAATAGTGAGTGGCAAATAACGTCATCGCCTTGATGCGATTGGCCAGACTTTCCGCACAGGCCCATGCAAGAGACAGACCATCATAAGTGGACGTACCGCGCCCGATTTCGTCCATCAAGACCAGGCTATGCTCTGTCGCATTATGCAGAATATTGGCGGTTTCGGTCATTTCTACCATAAAGGTAGAACGCCCTGATGCCAAATCATCGGAAGCGCCCACGCGGGTGAAAATGCGGTCTACAGGCCCAATCAGCACTTTTTCGGCGGGAACAAAACTACCGATATACGCCAGCAGCGTAATCAAGGCGGCCTGACGCATATAGGTACTTTTCCCCCCCATATTCGGCCCCGTGACGATCAGCAGACGACGCTGTGACGAAAGTGTTAGTGGGTTTGAGATAAAGGGTTCACTCAAGACTTGTTCAACGACAGGATGGCGTCCACCCGTGATTTGAATACCAGTTTTATCGCTCAGTGTCGGGCAGGTGTAGTTTAGCGTTTCAGCGCGTTCAGCAAGGTTTGCCAGCACATCCAGCTCTGACAGTGCTTCTGCGCTAGTTTGCAGTTCAGCCAGATGAGGCAACAGCAGATCGAATAGCTCTTCATATAACGCTTTTTCGATGGCCAGCGCCTTGCCTTTGGAAGTCAGCACCTTATCTTCATATTCCTTCAATTCAGGAATGATATAGCGTTCTGCATTCTTCAGCGTTTGACGGCGTACATAATGAATCGGGACTAAATGGCTTTGTCCACGGCTGACCTGAATATAGTAACCGTGCACCGCATTAAAGCCGACTTTCAGCGTATCAAGGCCGAGTTTGTCACGTTCGCGGATCTCCAGTCTGTCCAGATAATCACTGGCACCATCGGCTAATGCACGCCACTCATCCAGTTCGGCATGGTAACCCGGGGCAATGACACCGCCGTCACGTACCAGAACAGGAGGAGTTTCAACAACGGCTTTCTCCAGTAGCGTCTGTAATTCATCAAAATGACCAACACGCTGTTGCAGTGCCTGAATATAAGGTGAATCAGATGATGCCATGATCTGATGAATATCAGGCAATTGCTGGAAAGCGTGGCGCATTCTAGCCAGATCACGAGGACGGGCGGAACGAAGAGCAAGACGGCCAAGTACACGCTCTAAATCACCAACCTGACGTAAAAACGGCTGCAATTCAAAGCCAATCTCTTGTAAAGCTGAAATGGCTTGTTGGCGGTTTTGCAGCACGTTTCTGTCGCGAATCGGGGTATGCAGCCAGCGTTTCAGCATGCGGCTGCCCATGGGTGTCACACATTGATCGAGTACAGAAGCCAGTGTGTTTTCAGTACCACCCGCCAGATTTTGGGTCAATTCCAGATTGCGGCGGGTTGCAGCATCCATAATGACCGTTTCTTGCTGGCGTTCTACCGTAATATTGCGGATATGGGGCAGGGCGGTACGCTGGGTATCTTTCACATATTGCAGCAGGCAGCCAGCCGCACGCAGTGCTAGCGTAGATTTTTCCACCCCAAAACCGATCAGGTCACGCGTACCGAATTGCAAATTCAGTTGCTGCCTTGCTGTATCGAGTTCAAATTCCCACATTGGGCGACGGCGCAGGCCACTACAGCGTTCAATCAGTGCCATGGAGCCAAAGCTTTCGGGATAGAGCAACTCCGCAGGGCGGGTACGCTGAAGCTCGGCGGCAATGGTATCTTCGTCTGCCATTTCAGAGACACGGAAACGGCCGGAGGTGATATCCAGCGTGGCATATCCAAACCCTTGGCTGTCATGCCAGATAGCGGCCAGCAGATTATCCTGACGTTCGTGCAGCAGGGCTTCATCGGTTACAGTGCCGGGAGTGACAATGCGCACAACTTTGCGTTCAACAGGGCCTTTGCTGGTGGCAGGATCACCTATTTGTTCGCAGAGCGCCGCTGATTCACCGAGCTGTACTAGTTTTGCCAGATAGTTTTCGATTGCGTGATAAGGAACTCCCGCCATCGGAATGGGCTGGCCTGCGGATTGCCCGCGTTTGGTCAGAGAAATATCCAGTAATTTAGCGGCTTTTTTGGCATCGTCAAAGAACAGTTCATAAAAATCTCCCATCCGATAAAGCAGCAAAATGTCAGGATGCTGGGCTTTCAGGCGCAGATACTGCTGCATCATGGGAGTATGGCTGTCTAAATCCTTTGCTGGTGATTCTTTCATATTGATCGCATTCAATTCTACTATTCCTGTTGACTCAGTTGGGCCATCGACGCTCAGTCAACCCATCTAAAATGACAAAACCTAAATATAATCAGCTAAGGATGGAACGCAATGAACCTCATCCCGGGCGAAAACGTTATCTTATCACTGATAATCGGTGTGATTCATCTGTGGATTTGATTGATTACATTAAAGCCAGAAAACCAAGTTCGGGCAAACTAAGGCCAGAAAAATTAAAGTCAGAAAAACCGTTCCCAAGCCTGTCATCTGCTATCTCATGTGGCAAGGCCGTAGTAGGGAAGAATAGGACGGTAGGTTATCAGGATTGAGATCGGGAATGTATCGGATTTTTAGCGTATTGATCAAGTTAGGGAGGCGGCTCGAAATTTTGGGGTATTGCAACGGGCTGAATTGCATATGCTTATAATTGCTTATAAATTACACGATACACTACTGGCGTCTTCGACGTTTCATTGCGATATGCGAAAAATAGTGCCTCATTTCTTGCCGTTTACTTGATCGGGAAGCTTCGGAATGAAAATTAATTCTTGCTAAATAAATCATTACGTGGTTATTATAGTAAATCGGTTTGGAACACAGACCTTATGAAAGCAGTTTTAGTAAAGCAGTCCTCAGCTTAAGTGTTATCCATAGATATCCTTCTTCGTGAGCCTCCTCCTAAGTGCCCAATAAGTAAATCTCTGCAAACAGGCCATGTTCACCACATAAAGTGGCTTAAAATTAAAGGAAATATCTATGTCTAATAAAATGACTGGTTTAGTAAAATGGTTTGATGCTGGTAAAGGTTTTGGTTTTATTTCTCCAGAAGATGGCAGCAAAGATGTATTCGTACATTTCTCCGCAATCCAAGGTAACGATTTTAAAACCTTAGACGAAGGGCAAAAAGTGGAATTCTCCATTGAGAGTGGTGCTAAAGGCCCGTCTGCTGCCAATGTTATCGCGCTTTAACGGCCGATAAGTTCGCTAAAGTTTACAATAGCGATGAGGGCAATAGCCTGAGCAGTTAAGCTGTAGTGATAAAAAACCCGCTCTCGTGAAGCGGGTTTTTTCGTATAGGCTCCCTAGGAAAATGTTACCAATCAGAAACTATCTGAATTGTACAATTGCTTGAGGGAAATTAAGAAGCCAAAAAGAGCAAATCTAATCATAGTAAAAAACATGGTTCTGTCGCATTAATAAAGAAAGTACGAGTGAAGATAAGGTGATTTTTTCCTTGTTTAACTTGTCCACTGCGGCTTTATTGGCGCCATTCGGATCCATCGTTACCCCGTCGGGTTGTCCATTCTGGCGTATGGCTTTCTTAAAGAAACGCAAGGCCGCCTCCTTATCCCGATGGGCGGTCAACAAAAAATCAATGGTATTGCCATCTGAATCCACCGCACGGTAAAGGTAACGCCATTCCTTTGATTTTGGTATCAGTTTCATCCCTTCACCACCGACGCCCAACGGTGAGCTTGCTCCGCCGATAACGTTTCATTTTATAAAAGTAAAAGTGGAATAATTTATATGATGAATTAAAAAGGCACGTTTCCGATTGGAATTGCGTGCCTCAGTAATTAAGACGATTTCGTTATTATCATTATTTAATTAGTCGTCAAAACGTTTTGCTTTATAAGTCGGATGTTTCAGGTTCTCAACAGAAAAAATATCATCCAATTGTGCCTCGGTCAGCAAACCGCGCTCCAATACGACTTCACGAACACTTTTGCCTGTCTCTGCACAGATTTTGCCTACGATATCGCCATTGTGGTGGCCGATGAATGGGTTCAGGTAAGTAACGATACCAATAGAGTTAAATACAAAGCTTTCGCAAACTTCTTTATTGGCCGTAATACCGTTAACACATTTTTCAACCAGATTACGGCATGCATTGCTCAGGATAGAAATGGATTCAAACATCGCTTGCCCAATAGCTGGCTCCATCACGTTAAGCTGCAATTGACCTGCTTCTGATGCCATGGTGACACAGATATCATTACCGATAACTTTGAAGCAGACTTGGTTGACGACTTCTGGCACCACTGGGTTGACTTTGGCTGGCATAATGGAAGAACCGGCCTGCAATTCTGGCAGGTTAATCTCATTCAGCCCAGTGCGGGGGCCGGAAGAAAGTAAACGCAGGTCGTTACAGATTTTGGACATCTTGACTGCCAGACGTTTCAATGCGCTATGAACCATCACGTAAGCACCGCAGTCAGACGTTGCTTCGATGAGATCTTCTGCTGGTAGGCAAGGTAACCCTGTGACTTCAGCTAATTTTTCAACCACCAGCGTCTGGTAGCCTGGCGCGGTATTCAGGCCAGTACCGATAGCGGTAGCACCGAGGTTCACTTCCAGCAGTAATTCTGCTGTGCGGGTGATGTTTTTGATTTCTTCTTTCAATAACACGGAAAAGGCGCGGAACTCTTGGCCCAGTGTCATCGGAACCGCATCCTGCAATTGGGTACGGCCCATTTTCAGGATGTCAGAAAATTCAACGGCTTTTTTGTCGAAACCGACTTGTAATAACTCAATGGAGGTAATCAATGTTATGATTGAATTATAAACAGCAATACGGAAACCAGTAGGATAAGCGTCATTGGTTGACTGGCTTCTGTTCAGGTGGTCGTTCGGATTCAGGTACTCATATTCACCTTTTGGGTGTCCCATCAATTCAAGACCGATATTTGCCAGTACCTCATTGGTATTCATGTTCAGTGAGGTGCCTGCACCGCCCTGAAATACATCAACAGGGAATTGATCCAGGCATTTGCCTGTGTTGAGGACTTCATCACACGCTTTGACAATAATATCCGCAATTTTTCCAGGGATAGTATGGAGTTCTTTGTTTGCCAGTGCCGCGGCTTTTTTTACCAACACCATGCCACGGATGAATTCAGGCACATCATTGATAGTACGGTCACTGATATAAAAGTTTTCAATCGCACGCAGAGTGTGAATACCGTAATAGGCTTCAGCAGGGACTTCTCGTTTACCTAACAGGTCTTCTTCGATACGAATGTTGTTTGACATGAGAACCTTCTTTAATTTGGATACGTTTTTTTACTGTTCTATATACGTTTTTGTTGAGAATAATGTCACCGTCGGCAACTGCCGTGATATTAATCACTTATCACTGGATTGCTGGCGCGATCATATGTGGATTTACCAGAAATGCCTTGTACCTGGATCACTTTATAGTGCGAATTTTATTAATGAAATGACATATGTGTGATTGAAGTCACGATTACGGAGATGTAAAGTCAAAGGTCTCAAGTATTGAAAAGCGTTATTATCATCCCCACTCTATGATTTACAAATTTTGTAATCCGTAACTATGTCAATAAATGATGAACATGCAAATTTAAGGGTGGTTTACTGGCCATGTAGCTCTTTGCTAACAATATTCAAGGGGAATATTTTCATCCCAATGGTTTTATCACTCATTAATGAAAGGAGAACCACGTGCGTTGGCTCCCATTTGTCCTGATATGTTTGCTGGTTTACATCGAATCAGTCTTATTTGTTCGCATTGCCTCTGAAGCCGGAGTCTTACTGACTCTGCTGCTAGTCATTTTTACTTCTTGTGTTGGTGTTTCCCTTGTACGTAATCAGGGCATCAAAAATTTTATGTCGATGCAGCAAAAAATTGCTGCTGGCGAAAGCCCTGCGAAAGAGGCTATCAAAAGTGTTTCTCTGGTGATTGCGGGAGTTCTGCTAATATTGCCCGGGTTTTTTACTGACTTTCTCGGATTGCTGTTGTTATTGCCACCCGCGCAGAAGCTGCTGACAGCAAAATTGCTGCCTCATATCACCTTTTACCGTCCGAATAATCATGGGCAAGATGGTCAGGGCGGCCATCATGGGCAGACTTTTGAGGGCGAGTATGAGCGTAGGCAGGATGATGCTTCCTATACACTGGATGGTCAGAAACGTCACGATGAACATGGCAACGAGCACGACAAAAAGTAATTGTACTTGCTTTGGCTGAGATTTCAGTGGGTAAGAAGAAAGTGAAATATTTTTTACTGTCCGCCCCTTGAAGTACTGCCTGCAAGCCCCAACTTGTAGCTTCATGGTACTGGTTTTATTAGGCTCTAGTATCAATCCTCTTACCTGATATGGACTTTATTTACAGGAGATCTATCAATGAACATTCGTCCATTACATGACCGCGTTATCGTCAAGCGTAAAGAAGTTGAATCAAAATCTGCTGGCGGGATCGTTCTGACTGGCTCTGCGGCGAGCAAATCTACTCGTGGAGAGATTTTGGCAGTCGGCAATGGTCGTATCCTTGAAAATGGGGAAATGAAAGCGCTGGATGTAAAAGTGGGTGATATCGTTATTTTTAACGAAGGTTACGGTGTTAAGGCAGAAAAGATCGACAATGAAGACGTGTTGATCATGTCTGAAAGCGACATTCTGGCAATTGTTGAAGCGTAATTGAACATTTTGCTCTTAGATCTTCTTAATTGAACGAATTTAAAGGAAAGACACAATGGCAGCTAAAGACGTAAAATTTGGTAATGATGCTCGCGGCAAAATGCTGCGTGGTGTGAATGTACTGGCTGATGCAGTTAAAGTGACTCTGGGTCCTAAAGGCCGTAACGTTGTTTTAGATAAATCTTTTGGTTCGCCTGTAATCACTAAAGACGGCGTATCTGTAGCGCGTGAAATCGAATTAGAAGATAAATTCGAGAACATGGGTGCACAGATGGTTAAAGAAGTTGCCTCTAAAGCCAACGATGCGGCAGGCGACGGTACTACCACTGCTACTGTACTGGCACAGTCTATCGTCACTGAAGGTCTGAAAGCCGTTGCTGCTGGCATGAACCCGATGGATCTGAAACGCGGTATCGATAAAGCAGTTATTGCGGCTGTTGAAGAACTGAAAAAACTGTCCGTACCTTGCTCTGACTCCACTGCCATTGCGCAGGTTGGTACAATTTCTGCCAATTCCGACGAAACCGTAGGTAAATTGATCGCTGAAGCGATGGATAAAGTCGGTAAAGAAGGTGTAATCACCGTTGAAGAAGGTACTGGTCTGGAAGATGAACTGGATGTTGTTGAAGGTATGCAGTTCGATCGCGGCTACCTGTCTCCTTATTTCATCAATAAACCAGAAGCAGGTTCTATCGAGCTGGAAAACCCATACATCCTGCTGGTTGACAAGAAAATTTCTAACATCCGTGAACTGTTGCCAGTTCTGGAAGGTGTAGCCAAGGCAAGTAAGCCGCTGGTTATCATCGCTGAAGACGTTGAAGGCGAAGCGCTGGCAACGCTGGTTGTCAACAACATGCGTGGTATCGTGAAAGTGGCTGCGGTTAAAGCCCCTGGTTTTGGTGATCGCCGTAAAGCAATGTTGCAGGATATCGCTACTCTGACCAACGGTACTGTGATTTCTGAAGAGATCGGTCTGGAGCTGGAAAAAGCGACTCTGGAAGATCTGGGTCAGGCAAAACGCATTGTTATCAATAAAGACACTACAATTATCATTGATGGCGTAGGCGAAGCGGCCGCAATTGCTGCACGAGTTACTCAAATCCGTCAGCAAATCGAAGAATCAACTTCTGATTATGACCGTGAAAAACTGCAGGAGCGCGTAGCGAAACTGGCAGGCGGTGTGGCAGTGATCAAAGTCGGTGCTGCAACTGAAGTTGAAATGAAAGAAAAACGCGCTCGTGTTGACGATGCTCTGCATGCGACCCGCGCAGCAGTAGAAGAAGGTGTTGTTGCTGGTGGTGGTGTTGCACTGGTTCGCGCTGCTGCTGCTATCTCTGCTCTGACGGGCGACAACGAAGATCAAAACGTGGGTATCCGCGTTGCTCTGCGTGCAATGGAAGCGCCAATGCGTCAGATCGTAGAAAACGCAGGTGAAGAGCCATCTGTGGTTGTGAACAACGTGAAAGCAAGCCAGGGTAACCACGGTTATAACGCTGCAACTGAAGAGTACGGCGATATGATCGAGATGGGTATTCTGGACCCAACTAAAGTCACTCGCTCTGCACTGCAATTCGCAGGCTCTATCGCTGGTCTGATGATCACGACTGAAGCGATGATTACCGATCTGCCTAGAGACGACAAAGCTGACTTAGGTGGAGCTGGTGGCATGGGCGGTATGGGTGGAATGGGCGGCATGATGTAGTGCTGCTGATCCTGATGATGGAATTGTCCATCCAATAGGATAAACTTTGAAGGCGAGCAGATTTTTCTGCTCGCCTTTTTACTTTTTTGTCTTAATGGAATACAAAAGAGTCTATTTATCATCACGGTAGAATTTTCAACAATAATGGGGAAAGACATGCGAATTAAGATCTTACTCGGAGCGTCAATCTTATTGCTGGCTGGATGTGTAACGAACAATCAATTAACAGCCGCAGGTTCCAATGTACGTTTTGTGGATACTCAGCCGGGCAGTGAATGTCAGCGATTGGGCGAAGTGATAGGGATGCAAAGCAATTGGCTTAATGGTATTGATAATGAAAGCAGTTCAATGCGCAATGCGGCCAATGACTTGCGTAATAAAGCGGCAGAATTGGGTGGGAACGTCATTTATGGCGCAAATAGCCCACTTAGTCGGACAGAAAACCTGTTGGGCATTTTTGTGCCACTCGATAGCAAAATGGTAGGTCAGGTTTATAAGTGCCCATAAATATTGATAAAAGACAGAGGCTCTGTACTGTATCATTGCGTGAAGAGAGATAATTTACAGTGTTATTGTTTGGTTTAATAAGCAGTCAGTCAGGGCAGCAGCCAGAAAAACGTGACAGAGCATGGTTGGCTCTGTGTACGTTTTAGTTTCTGGCGTTGTCCGTTCCTGAACGTGTCTAATGGCTACGCTTGCCATGTCAACTTTTTTGCTTCAATCCCAAATCCAGAGGGGTTTTGCTTGGCTCACCGCCAATTTCTCTTGCCAGGCATGGAACTAAATAACCGGATATTTTAGTCAATAATTCCCGCATGATAGCTTTTGCTTCTTCATCGCCTACCAGAAAGTGTGCGGCACCTTGCACCTTATCTAATATATGGATGTAGTAAGGCAAAATACCTGCATCAAATAATGTATTACTTAAATCTGCCAGAGTATCTGCACTGTCATTTACATTACGCAGCAGCACACTTTGGTTCAGTAGCGTTACGCCAGCCTGTTTTAGCCACATCATTTTGTCGCGAAATGTATTATCAATTTCATTTGCATGGTTAATATGAGTTACCATAATTATCTGCAATTGTGATTTTTCGAAACGATTACACAATGAAAGTGTGATCCTATCAGGGATCACCACGGGCAAACGGGTATGAATGCGTAGCCGTTTGATGTGTGAAATGGATTCAAGGCGAGTCATTAACCAGTCTAGTTCGTGATCTTTTGCCATGAGAGGATCACCGCCGGAGAAGATGATCTCATCAAGCTCAGGGTGCTGTTCAATGTAATCCAGTGCGAGTTGCCAGTTGTTTTTGTTGCCTTTGTTATCCTCATAGGGGAAATGGCGCCGGAAACAGTAACGGCAATTAACCGCGCATCCCCCTTTGACCAGCAGCAGAGCACGGTTGCGATATTTGTGTAGTAACCCGGGAACTGCGCTGTGCTGTTCCTCCAACGGATCGGTTGAAAAACCAGGGTGAGTTTCAAATTCTTCCTGTGCGGTCAGAACTTGCAATAACAATGGATCATGAGGATCGCCTTTTTTCATCCGTGCTGCAAACGCTCTTGGTACACGCAGGGGAAATAAACGCTTCGCTTCATTGCCTTCTTTCAGCATGGCGTGCGTATTTAAGGATAATAATTGTAGCAGCTCATCAGGATCAGTAATGACATCTGCAAGTTGTTTTAGCCAGACTTCTCTGACAGGGGGAATATGGGTTATAATGTGTGCCATTTTTTGGCTAAGCCATTTTGTTAAAAATTAGAGGATATCCATGGCTACTTATAGTACCAACGAATTCCGTTCAGGTCTTAAAATCATGTTAGATGGCGAGCCGTGCGCTATTCTAGAAAGCGAATTTGTTAAACCAGGTAAAGGACAGGCATTTGCCCGTGTGCGTCTTCGTAAATTGATCTCTGGCAAACTGCTAGAGAAAACCTTCAAATCAACGGATTCCGTTGAAAGTGCCGATGTTGTGGATATGAACCTGACCTATCTATATAACGATGGTGAGTTCTGGCACTTCATGAACAATGAGACTTTTGAACAGTTGGCTGCGGATGAAAAATCTGTCGGTGACAGCACAAAGTGGCTGATCGATCAGGCTGAATGCATTCTGACCCTGTGGGATGGACGTCCTATTTCTGTGACTCCGCCAAACTTTGTTGAACTGGAAATTATTGAGACAGATCCCGGTCTGAAAGGGGATACTGCAGGCACTGGTGGTAAACCAGCAACCCTTAGCACGGGCGCTGTCGTGAAAGTTCCTCTGTTCGTACAGATTGGTGAAGTCATTAAAGTTGATACCCGTTCCGGCGAATACGTTTCTCGCGTGAAATAATCGCATTTGCTATTGAAAAAACCGCAGTATCCTCGTTTAGAGACTGCGGTTAATGAGATGGTCCCCACCACCCTGTGAGCGGTATGCTGGCAGGGTGTTTCTTTCAGGAGAAGACCATCATGCAAAACGTTACGCTTATTGGTATTGATCTCGGCAAACATTCTTTCCACGTTCACTGTCAGGACAAATCAGGAAAGGCCCTGCTGCGTAAAAAATTTACCCGCGCCAGACTGATGGAGTTTTTAGCGGGATCGCCATCAGCGACTGTTGTAATGGAAGCCTGCGCCGGTGCTCACTTTATGGCTCGCCGGATCGCTGCTTTTGGTCACGAAGCGAAGCTGATTTCTCCACAATTTGTTCGTCCTTTTGTAAAGAGCAACAAGAACGATTTTGTGGATGCTGAAGCCATATGCGAAGCTGCATCTCGTCCCTCCATGCGATTTGTGCAACCACGAACAGAGGCGCAACAAGCTATGCGCGCCCTGCATCGGGTCAGAGAATCACTGGTCAGAGACAGGGTTAAAACCACTAATCAGATGCACGCTTTTTTACTGGAATTTGGCATCAGTATGCCGATCGGAACCGCCGTGATAAAAAGACTTTCAACCGTCTTGGCAGAGAACGAACTTCCTCCCTATCTGGCACAGTTGCTGATGCGTTTACATGCCCATTATCTTTATCTTGTCGAACAGCTCACCGAGCTTGAGACGGCACTGGAGCAGGAGCTGAGACGTGATGAAACAGGACAGCGTCTTCAGACAATACCGGGCGTGGGTCCGATAACTGCCAGCGTCTTATCATCGCAGCTGGGCGATGGTAAGCAGTATGGCTGTAGCCGGGATTTTGCTGCTTCAACCGGTCTGGTACCACGCCAGTACAGCACGGGTGGCAAAAATACGCTTTTAGGGATAAGTAAACGCGGAGACAAAAATCTGCGACGGTTACTTGTCCAGTGCGCCAGAGTCTTTATCCAGAGAATCGATTATCAGTCAGGAAGGCTGGCTGAATGGGTAAAGGCTCAGCTTGAGCGAAAACACTCAAATGTTGTGGCCTGTGCGCTGGCCAACAAATTAGCCCGGATAGCCTGGGCAATCACAACACGGCAAACTGTGTTCGAAAGGTAACGACGACGCCAGTCTGACTGGCAGGTTAATCGTTAATTAAAGCAGTTCCCAATCTGGTTTTGCGAAGACTGATTATTGATGACATGAACGGCTTATCGACCTGATGGAATCCTGACATAAAAAATGGCTCTCTGAAGCCGTGCGGTTTTTTAGGCTTATCAGGTGCGGAACTCATCGAGGCGCGGGCATCCCTGCCCATAGTGACGCCGGATAGATTTAAGCAAGCCAACATCAATCAAAAATCAGTGTTGCAAAAAAGGTGGGGACCATAGATTTACATGCCCATTATCTTTATCTTGTCGAACAGCTCACCGAGCTTGAGACGGCACTGGAGCAGGAGCTGAGACGTGATGAAACAGGACAGCGTCTTCAGACAATACCGGGCGTGGGTCCGATAACTGCCAGCGTCTTATCATCGCAGCTGGGCGATGGTAAGCAGTATGGCTGTAGCCGGGATTTTGCTGCTTCAACCGGTCTGGTACCACGCCAGTACAGCACGGGTGGCAAAAATACGCTTTTAGGGATAAGTAAACGCGGAGACAAAAATCTGCGACGGTTACTTGTCCAGTGCGCCAGAGTCTTTATCCAGAGAATCGATTATCAGTCAGGAAGGCTGGCTGAATGGGTAAAGGCTCAGCTTGAGCGAAAACACTCAAATGTTGTGGCCTGTGCGCTGGCCAACAAATTAGCCCGGATAGCCTGGGCAATCACAACACGGCAAACTGTGTTCGAAAGGTAACGACGACGCCAGTCTGACTGGCAGGTTAATCGTTAATTAAAGCAGTTCCCAATCTGGTTTTGCGAAGACTGATTATTGATGACATGAACGGCTTATCGACCTGATGGAATCCTGACATAAAAAATGGCTCTCTGAAGCCGTGCGGTTTTTTAGGCTTATCAGGTGCGGAACTCATCGAGGCGCGGGCATCCCTGCCCATAGTGACGCCGGATAGATTTAAGCAAGCCAACATCAATCAAAAATCAGTGTTGCAAAAAAGGTGGGGACCATAGATTTTTATTGCTGGTAATCAGGAACTATCATTGCGGCTATCAGAAAGGCTAGTTATAATCCAGCGGCATTTCTTATTATTATCCGGGACGACCCGGATAAATATCATCTCATCGGGGACGACCCCATTGCCTTTTTGATAAAGGGAAAATGGTATGTCTTGGTTAATCCTTCTGGTTGCGGGTTTGCTTGAAGTTGTGTGGGCAGTCGGCCTTAAATACACTCAGGGTTTTTCCCGTTTGATGCCCAGCCTGATCACCATCAGCGCGATGATGGTCAGTATAGGGTTATTAGCCTATTCCATGAAAAATTTACCCGCAGGAACCGCTTATGCCGTGTGGACGGGAATTGGCGCTGTAGGAACGGCAATTTTCGGTATCATGGTATTTGGGGAGCCAGCCAATTCTGCCAGAATACTGAGCCTTGGTTTGATTGTTGCAGGTATTATTGGTTTGAAATTAGCAAGTTGATTGCTTGTAAATGAACCCAGCAAATGCTGGGTCTAATTTCAATTATTTTTTGACGTAGCGTGAAGGCCAAATTTCTTCTGGCGTGCGTTCCAACGCTTCCGCGATAAGACGCTCACCTTTTGGCCAATGACGCTGTAATGCATTGGCAAGGGTTGATGATGCTAGCCCGGCGGCTCGCGATACTTCTGACAACGTTGTCCCGCGCTTTTTCAATTCAGCGATGATATCAGCGGGATGCCAGTCTTTCTTTTCCATTCTTTAGGTCTCCAATTACCTGTCATCTTTTCAATTAAATAGTAGACTATAAGTCACATATCATAGCATGACTCAGCTTAAAACGTGACTCATAGTCCGTGGTCTGATAAGTAACATGAATCGATACTTATCAGATGAAAATGTCGAAAAACATCAAGTCCCTTTTTGGGCAAAGAATTAGATATCTCAGGAAAGAAGCGGGGATGTCGCAGGAAGCTTTTGCCGATAAGTGCGGATTGGATCGCACTTATATCAGCGGCATTGAACGTGGAATCAGAAATCCTACTTTAGAAATTATTTATGTCATTGCTAATGGCTTACAGATTGAACTGAATGAATTGTTTAATCTTGAAACAAGATTACCTCCGAATTAAAGCCCATTATCAATTTTCCATTCCGTTTTTATCGATGATTTGTGTAATCGGGTGAGCGAATGCGCTTTGATGAAAAATAAGCAGGAAATGAGATGATGTTACTGATCCCTGAACTCGCGATTGGTGTGTATCTTCTTGTTCCTGATCTTCTTTTGACCATTGAAGCTGACAAGCAGCTTCAATGGTATTCCAAGGATATATTGAACGCTGCTGTTAATATCAGTACTCTGTTTCGCCAATATTTTTCAGGGCATTAATCACCAATTGCCAGAATTTGGCTTGATCCAATTTTACGGCAACTTGTGTATGGCAATCTTTTGGTGGCGGGAAGCGGAAATCAGCGACGGTCATGCCCGTTGTTAAAGTTCCGGCCAGCTCGATATTCACGGGTACTTTTTGTGTTGTCATAACGGTAGGATCGATTACATAAGCGACTGCACAGGGATCATGCACCGGAGGATAGTCAAAATACTGCGATTCCCGATACCTCTCCCCATAAAACTGCAACGCATCTAAAACGAATTGGGCAGGACGGGTTTTGATCTTGGAGATAGCGTCAATGATATCAGGCGTTGCCTGAGCTTGATGCGTCAGATCCAGCCCCACCATCGTCAGGGGCCATTTTTCATTAAAAACAATATGTGCTGCTTCAGGATCGATCATGATGTTAAATTCAGCGACAGCACTCCAGTTGCCAGTATGGTAGCCACCTCCCATCAACACGACTTCTTTTACGCGTTCAACAATATGTGGAGACTTACGGGCGGCAAGGGCAATATTTGTCAAACCTGCCGTTGGAACCAAGGTAACGCTCTTGGGGGGATTTTCCATGATGATGTCGATAATCAAATCAACAGCGTGACGGGCATCCAGCCTTAATGCTGGTTCAGGCAAAATAACGCCATCCAGGCCGGTTTCACCATGAATTTCTGGGGCAGTTTGGATATCTCTGACCAATGGTCTGTGACATCCTGCGGCAAAAGGAACATTGTGAATATTAGCGATGCGGGCAATTGAAAGGGCATTTCGGGTGACTTTATTCAAGGTTTGGTTGCCAACAACTGTAGTCACCGCCAGTAGTTCAATGTCAGGATTTCCATGAGCAAGCAGTAACGCAATGGCATCATCATGCCCGGGATCGCAATCAAGGATAATTTTCTTGGGGAGCATCTTCATTCCTTTTAGTGATAACTAAACACAAATGTAGATGTTAAGAATAATTCACCTTGGATAAAGATTCCCCTAACACTAATCACAAAACGATAAGATAAAAATCTAAACTTATTAATAAAATGTTTAATAATTGTGACATAATTAACATATAAATAATAAATGGTTTGAGCATTGTAAGTACATATGATTCATATGTGTATGCTATAAAAAACAAACAGATAGTTGCTGGTGTTATCATTATTAATTTATTAATAAATTAAAGGTGAATGTATTTGTTGTTATTCCGCCTGAATAAACAATGTTAAATAAATGCGACAAAGTGTCCCTGAAGAAACAGAGTAACAAAATTGTCGGCTGTACATCATCAGGGAATAGGCAGATGCTCACGGGGTATAACATGAATAATAATCTTGATTCATTAACATACTATGCTGCAACCAAAAAATATGATCTTCGCTTTCCCACACTGACAGAAGACTTGGATGTTGATGTTGTTATCATTGGTGGCGGGTTTTCCGGTGTGAATACGGCACTGGAGCTGGCTGAAAAAGGCATCACCAATATTGCTATTTTGGAAGGTCGGACGTTGGGATATGGCGGAACGGGGCGCAATGGCGGTCAAGTTATGGCGGGTATTGGCCATGATTTGGATAGGATTAAACGTCATGTCGGTGAGAAAGGTTTAGAGGCTATTTTTAAAATTAGCAACATGGGTGCAGGAATTATTCGTGACCGGATCGCTAAGTACGATATCAAGGCGGATTTTTGTAAGGGTTACGGTTATCTGGGATATAACTCCCGGCAGGAGAAAACTTTACGGGGCTGGCTGAAAGAGTTTCAGGCAGCGTGTCCCGATGAAGAGATTGAACTTTATGCCGGTGCTGATGTTAAAAAAGTCATTGGTTCAGATCTTTATACCTGTGCGCTGAAGCATATGGGTGGGGGACATGTTCATTCACTCAATCTGTTGCTGGGGGAAGCCAAGGCTGCAACGGAGCAGGGTGTCAGAATTTTTGAAAATAGCCAGGTGGTGAATGTGGAATATGGCCCACGGGTCACAGTTCGCACAGCAATGGGGACGGTACGGGCAAGTAAGATACTGTGGGCGTGCAATGCTTTCCTGAATGGTCTTGAACCGACTATCTACAAAAAAACGATCAATACTTACGCTTTCCAGCTAATGACGGAAGAGCTGTCAGACGATCTGATTGAAAAGATCAGCCCGATTCGTGGGGCATACAGTGATATTAGTCCGGTCATCAACTACTATCGAGTCACCAAAGAGAACCGAGTGCTGTTTGGCAGTGCCACACAATATTTTGAGTATATCCCTTCTGATTTAAAAGCATGGAACCGCAAACGTATGCTGGATGTCTTCCCCTACCTGAAAGATGTGAAAATTGAATTGGCATGGGGCGGGCCACTATCTTGTAGCGTCAATTTATTCCCACAAATTGGTTCTCTGCCAGAACATAATAATGTGTTTTATGTACAGGGTTATTCAGGATTTGGTGTAACGCCGAGTCACATTGTCTGCAAAATCTTGGCAGAAGGGATGAGTGAAGGCTCTGAACGTTACTCACTGATGAGTTCGATTCCTCATCTCAATGTTGTGGGCAAAGACAAATTAAGGAACCTGCTCCTTTCTGCCGGTAAAACCTGGCACCAAGCCTCAGGGTATTGGAAAGGCCGTCGCTAGTTTGATCACTTTTTTGACGTCTTTTCTTTTTTTCTTTTTTTGAATAATAAATTCTGAAAGGTAAAAGTCATGATAAAGCCATTATTGTTAGATCAAGCACTTCCTGAATTAATGCCAATTGGCAGTGTTACTCATCTTGGTTCTATTGTGTTAGAGGGAGATCCCCAGGCAAGTGGTGCAATGACCCACGGAGAGCCTACGGATAATCTGACTTGTGGTATTTTTGCCTGCACCAAGGGTAAATTTAAAATGATTTATCCCTTTGATGAAATGGCGACGGTTCATGAAGGCTCGGTGAAACTGACCAATGTCAAAACGGGGGCTACGGTTGAATACCATAAGGGCGACTCTTGGTTTGCGGCGAAAGGCACTGAAATTTTGTGGGAAATCACCACTGAACGCTTTGTTAAACATTACATGGCTTGTGTGAACGCTTAAATATCGGGCTAACCAGAGAGGAAACATGATGAGTGAAATAACCTTACTAAAGCCCGTTACGGATTTTCTGCAACGTCCTCATGGTAATTATATCAATGGGTTATCTCTTCCTGGTCAGGGAAACAGAACCTTTTCTGTTGTTAACCCCGCTTCTGATGAAATGATCGCTAAAGTTAATCAAGGAGAGGAAGCTGAGATAAATTTGGCAATGGAAGCAGCCTCGAAGGCTTTTCATGGTTCATGGGCACAGACATCGCCTATGGAGCGGGGTAAGTGCCTGAACCGGCTGGCTGATTTATTGCAAAAACACGGTGAAGAGTTAGCCCAACTGGAAAGTTTGTGTTCAGGTAAACCAATCCAACTTGCTCGAATGTTAGATGTGGGCGCTTCGGCTGATTACCTGCGTTATTTTGCTGGTTGGTCGAGCAAAATTAGTGGTGAGACATTGAATGTTTCATTGCCATCACTCAAAGGGGAGAAATACACCGCCTTTACCCGCCGTGAGCCAATTGGCGTGGTGGTTGGCATTATTCCGTGGAATTTTTCCATTATGATTGCCATCTGGAAATTGGGAGCGGCACTGGCCTGTGGCTGTACTTTAGTACTGAAGCCCAGTGAGTATACCCCTTTGACGATGCTTCGTGTGGCAGAATTGGCGAAAGAAGCCGGGATACCTGATGGCGTGATTAATGTTGTCAATGGTTCTGGCGCTAGAGTTGGGTCAGCCCTGCTCGCTCATCCCCATTGTGCCAAAGTCACTTTTACTGGCTCAGTCCCGACTGGCACGATTATCGGTAAGTCGGCGATAGAGTACGGCTTGTCTCGTGCGACGCTGGAACTCGGAGGCAAGAATGCTGCTGCTTTCCTGTCTGATATGTCAGTTGAAAAGATTGTTGAGGGTGTGCTGGAAGCCGGTTATTTGAATCAGGGGCAAATCTGTGCGGCAGCGGAACGTTTCTATATCCCATCTGTTCACATGGATGCGGTCTTAAAATTACTTTCTGAACGTTTGTCAGCGATGAAAATCGGCTCTCCTCTTGATGAATCAACCGAAATGGGGCCTTTGGCAAACAAAGAGCATTACGAAAAAATCCTGTCCCTGTTTGATAAAGCGCGTCAGGATGGCAGTGAAATCGTATATGGTGGTCATGCACTGGAAGGTGCAGGTTTTTTTGTCACCCCAACGATTATCCGGGCCAAGAGTGCTGAAGACACATTAATGCAAGAAGAAACCTTCGGGCCGATAGGCACTTTCCTCAGCTATGATGATGAAGAAGAGTTAATTGTCATGATGAACGCGACGCCATTTGGTCTGTCTGCCAGTTTATGGACGAATGATCTCAGTAAGGCGATGCGTATGATCCCCCGGATTCAAGTAGGTACTTTGTGGATTAATATGCATACGTTTCTGGATCCAGCGTTGCCTTTTGGTGGCGTGAAGTCGTCGGGCATTGGACGGGAGTTTGGTAGTGCATTTATTGAGCATTACACCGAACTGAAATCGGTTATGGTTCGTTATTAATCACGTATTATTACAGCTTATTTTCGTGATTTATTTTCAGCTTGTGATTAAGCCGCTATCATATATGATATTGGGAATCATTATCATTTGATTGGCGGTTTATTATGATCAGCGCAAAGCGGGGTTTAAAACTGGCTTTTTGGCAGAGTATCACCGGGTTATGGGGGAGTTTATTATTTAGTCTGATGGCGTCAATACTGGTAATAACCGGGGCAGGGATCGAGCAATTTAAGATAAGTATTCTGGGTGCTATGCTTTCGACTCTTGTGCTGCTGCTGCATCGCGATGCACGCCATTTCCTCTTAATTCCTGCGGGTATTGCTGTGATGTGCAGCTTATTTGCTGGTTTGCGCTATGCGGAGTATTTTTGAGATAGCGTGAATTCTTAAAAAGATTGGCTGATAATGGGATGAAATAAAGAAATGAATACAGGGAGCAGATAAATATTAACAGTGGTGCGAAGGGGGGGACTTGAACCCCCACGTCCGTACGGACACTAACACCTGAAGCTAGCGCGTCTACCAATTCCGCCACCCTCGCAGGTACTGCCATTTATCTAATTTGTTTAACCGACGACTGTCTGATTTGGTGCGAAGGGGGGGACTTGAACCCCCACGTCCGTAAGAACACTAACACCTGAAGCTAGCGCGTCTACCAATTCCGCCACCCTCGCAAATTCAGACACTATCAATCAAACAGATAGCATGGAGGCGCATTCTAGAGATTTTACGGCTAACGTCAATCATTATTTATTGAGAAAGAGCATGAATGGTGCAAAAAACGGCACACTGGTGTTATGGGTGAGGCAGATACACAAGAATTGCCTGCCCGTTAAAACTGAGCAGGCAAGAAACGGCTTGCTTATTACCTTTTGGTTGCTTGGTAGACCTTGAATTTACCTGTCTGCGCGATAAGCTTATGGTTACCAAAGGTACTATCCAGCAGAGCGGGATAAGGTAGGAAAGCGTTCGCTACGATCCGCAATTTACCGCCAGATTTCAGATAGTTTGGCGCCATGCGGATCAGGTCGTCAGCCGCGGCTAAATTGGTTTTTAAACCATCGTGGAATGGGGGATTGGAAATGATCCAGTCGAATTTTTCCTCAATGGCGGAATACACATTGCTGGTGATAACATTGCCTTCCAGTTTATTGGCTTTCAGTGTGGCCTTGCTGGATATTGTGGCTGCGGCATTGACATCACTCAGTGTCAGTGTCAATTCAGGGTTTTTCTTGCCCAGAACCGCTGCCAATACGCCTGCTCCACAAGCGATATCCAGCAGACTACCAGAAACAGGGCCATCAAAAGTAGAAAGCAACAAACGACTGCCGACATCTAGATCATCTTGACTGAATACGCCAGGCAGTGTGTTGACGATGACATCACCCACTGGATAGCTGTTCCACCAATTATTTTGATCAAATTGAACCTGATTTTCCAGTTGGCCATAAAAGAGGCTACAACGGCGGGCAGTGTCCACTTTCTGGAAAGTCACAATGCCTTCCATTAATTTATCAACACTGCGTACACCACTGCGATTCTCTCCGACCACAAAAACACCGGTTCCGGGCGGCAGAATGGAAAACAGGCTGCGTAACTGGAAGCGCGCTTCATGTTTGCTTTTTGGCCAGTAATAAATCAATGTATCACAGCCTTTGACAAATGTGCTGTCCGCGACGAGGCCAAAGGAGGCATTGTCACCCAGTTGACGGATCAGGGATTGCCAGTGGTGATATTGGTTAGTATGTACTCGCACACTTCCGGCTTCGATTTCCGTTGCCAGATTGTCTTGAATATCACCGGCAATTAGCAGGTGACGAGTGAGAAACTGTTCATGATGGCGCAGGATAACTTCGCTGGCCGGGGTTAATACTGACATCTATGTATAAGCTCCTTATAAATCTTTATCCAAGTATAAACATCGGGGGGCAAAATTGTGATGCCATGCTGATTGGCGCAGAGATAAGCCCTCTGATAGTATATTACCTGTTATTTTTTATGGCAGATGGAATAAAACACGATGACGAAGCGTGACAGATTACTCGCCCAATTGGGGATCACCCAGTGGGTTGTGCGCAGCCCGAAGGCCTTGCAGGGTGAATTGTCTGTCCTCATCCCTGACTCAACTCGTCTGTTGATCATTACCCATGATCATATTGATTTAAGTCATTCATTGTTTGCTGATATTTTTACAGCCATGAGGATTGATGTCTCATCGGTTTATTGCATCACGACAAAAGATGTTGAGCTGCTTTCGGAATCAATCCATTGTCCATGCTGGCTGTTGGGGGTTGATATTACCTTATCAACACAAGGGATTTCTTTGAGAAGCCCAGCATTAAATGACTTATCCCTTGACGGGAATGCAAAACGCTCTTTTTGGCAACAAATTTACCATTATGAAGAATATTTCTCTATTAATTCCCACTGATCTTCCCGCAGCATTTCAAATAGAACAGTTCAGTCATGCATTCCCGTGGAGTGAAAAAACCTTTTACTCCAACCAGGGAGAGCGTTATCTGAATTATAAAATCACGCTGAATGACCAGATTATCGGCTTCGCAATCATACAGTGTGTTGTGGATGAGGCCACGTTATTTAATATCGTCATCCACCCTGAGCATCAATCGCAGGGGTATGGAAGAGCGTTGCTGACTCACCTGATCAATGTGCTGCCGGAAAAGCAGATTAATACGCTATGGCTTGAAGTACGAAGTTCAAATGCATCAGCGATTGGTTTGTATGAAGATCTGGGTTTCAACGAAGTTTCTATCCGTAAGAATTATTACCCAACGGCGACGGGAAAGGAAGATGCCATTATTATGGCTTTGCCCCTGTTTTCTGGTTGATTTATGAACTTATCTGATTCATTGTTTGCTTTGTGTTGTCAGAAAATATACGACTTTTCCTGTCTGGCCGAGGAGTCTGTCACTCCTGAAGTCGTTGAACGAGTTCGCCACGCCATGAGTGAAAAATATGATAGTACTCAGCCAGACAATCATTGATTGTTTATAAATCCAAGTTCGGCGAAAATAAGCCCCAATCACGATTAACATGACGGATTTGCAGGTGAAGGGTCGTTCGGGGCGCTTCCCTAATGGTATCAATCCGCGTATAGACTAGAAGATCCTAATTGATGTCAAATTTTCCATTCCAGCAGGAAGTCGCGAAACGGCGAACCTTTGCAATAATTTCTCACCCCGATGCGGGGAAAACTACCATTACTGAAAAAGTGTTACTGTTCGGACAGGCGATCCAGAAAGCGGGGACGGTAAAAGGCCGCGGCTCTAACCAGCACGCTAAATCAGACTGGATGGAGATGGAAAAACAGCGTGGTATCTCCATTACCACTTCTGTGATGCAGTTTCCTTATGATGATTGTCTGGTTAACTTACTGGATACTCCGGGACACGAAGACTTCTCCGAAGATACTTACCGTACTCTGACGGCGGTTGACTGCTGTCTGATGGTCATTGATGCCGCAAAAGGTGTTGAGGATCGTACCCGTAAGCTGATGGAAGTCACCCGTCTGCGTGACACTCCAATCCTGACATTCATGAATAAACTCGACCGCGATATCCGTGATCCGATGGAAGTGATGGATGAAGTGGAAAATGAGTTGAAAATCGCCTGTAGCCCGATTACATGGCCAATCGGCTGTGGTAAATCCTTCAAGGGGGTTTATCATCTTTACCTTGATGAAATTTACCTGTATCAATCCGGTCAAGGGCATACCATTCAGGAAGTCCGTGCCATTAAAGGATTGAATAACCCTGAGCTGGATGCGGCTGTTGGGGAAGAATTGGCGGATCAATTACGTGAAGAGCTGGAACTGGTCAAAGGGGCATCACATGAGTTTGATCAGGAAGCCTTTTTACAGGGTGAGCTAACACCGGTGTTTTTCGGTACAGCGCTGGGTAACTTCGGCGTTGACCATATGCTGGATGGCCTTGTCAAATGGGCGCCAATGCCAATGTCTCGTCTGACTGATGCGCGTGAAGTGACAGCAGAGGAAGAAAAATTCACGGGTTTTGTTTTCAAAATTCAGGCTAACATGGATCCGAAACACCGTGACCGCGTGGCATTTCTGCGTGTTGTTTCCGGTAAATATGAAAAGGGTATGAAACTGCGTCAAGTCCGCATCAAGAAAGACGTTGTCATTTCAGATGCACTGACCTTCATGGCAGGAGATCGCTCTCATATCGATCATGCTTATGCGGGGGATATTATCGGCTTACATAATCATGGCACGATCCAGATTGGTGATACCTTTACTCAGGGAGAAGAACTGAAATTTACCGGTATTCCTAACTTTGCGCCAGAATTGTTCCGTCGTATCCGGCTGCGTGACCCCCTGAAACAAAAACAATTGCTGAAAGGTCTGGTTCAGTTATCGGAAGAGGGGGCAGTACAGGTATTTCGTCCTCTGGCTAATAACGATCTGATCGTTGGGGCGGTGGGTGTGCTTCAGTTTGACGTCGTTGTTGCCCGTTTGAAAAGCGAATATAACGTTGAAGCATTGTATGAATCCGTCAATGTTTCCACCGCTCGCTGGGTAGAGTGCAACGATGCGAAGAAAGTGGAAGAGTTCAAGCGCAAGAATGAATTGAACTTGGCACTCGATGGTGGTGATAACTTAACTTATATTGCACCAACAATGGTTAATTTAAATCTAACCAGCGAACGTTATCCAGAAATTTCTTTCCGTAAAACCCGCGAACACTAATTCTTTTTATAGCATAGGGTCAACAAATCGTTGACCCTTATCAGTTTGTAATCTCTTTCTGTATTTTTTCTATATAAAGAATAATTATCTGTTTTAGTGAAAAAATTCGTGATTTATTGTAAATCCTACTTCATTTATATCATAGGCTGATATATTATTCTGCTGCTGTTCTTACCCATATAACATGACGGAAGGTGATAGGATGAAACACATAAAGTTTACACATTCACTACTGGCTATTGTTTTAGGTTCAGTGCTGATAAGTAGTAGCGCACTAGCTGCAGTAACATTTCCAACTAACACATTGGAAAGTGCAGGCCAAAAAATTGACAATTCTTTGAAACACGCAGACGCTTATGTGAACGATAGTAGTATTACTGCGCAAGTAAAAGCGGATTTACTGAAAACTAAAGGATTAGATAGCAATGATATTTCAGTGAAGACAGAAAAAGGTGTTGTTTACCTTTCAGGTTTTGTCAAAAACACATATCAGGCTAAACAAGTAGCCAAAATTGTTCATAAAGTACATGGTGTCAAGTCAGTGAAAAGCACATTAAAGGTTAAAAAATAATCTTAATAATTGAATGGGTGGCTGCCAATAGGCCACTCTTTTTTTTGTTACTATTTTATATCCATTAGGAATTTATTTATATTTTCTGCTCTGGAATTAAAGCTCTACTTATCAATAAATAATATAAATATAGGTCGATTTTTCGGTATTTAATTAATAATATATTAAATGGAGTTTTTATTGTATGCTATTAATAATTTATAATAATTATTTGAAATTTAATTTATTATACGTTTAAGATTATATTTATCAATAGTAATGCTAGGTATTTTCTCACTGAAAATATAAATTCACTGATGTAATTCTAATATTTTTAGAGTTCATTAAGTTTTAAAAAATATTTTCGGAAAATTCCTTATTTTTTCTTTTTATTGTCATAATAAAATGGCTTTCTAGGGAAGTACTACTACTCGGTTAAGCACTTGTATAGCGGGTAGAATACTTTCAGGTATGTAAAGTACCGTTCGTAGGTCATGTATTAAATGATTAGATTAGGTATTAAAAATAATGTTCACGTTCAATAAAGGTTCCTATCACTTTATCGTGCATTTCTTCCGATTTTGAATACCCAATGGTTTTTCTATTCAGCCTTTTGATTCGGGTACGATGCGTTAAATTCGTTCTCTCTATACGCTGAGTAAACGCCTTTCCAGTCAAGTGCTCTTCCTCGGGAAGTGGGTCATAAACAACATAGTCATCCGTGCAGTAAAACCGAATAGTAAAGGAAGATAAGAGGGTAAGCAGCTTGTCTAACGTTTTTCGACTGCGATCGCCAAAAACATGAGCCACTATTCGCTTCAGGCGGGGTTCCCAAGCATACCAAAGCCAGCGTTGGTTTTTCTTATTGCCGACAAACGACCATTGCTCGTCGATTTCACAGACAATCTGGATGCCACATTCCGCAAGGGGAAGTGTCGTTACGTTTCGGGGTCTGAGGTTTTTAATGTTTTCATGACGGTGGCGGTGGCGACTTTCAGGATCCGAGCGGTGTCACGAATTCCCCCGTTATTCATCGCGATATCGATAATCTGTTCTTTAACGCCGGGTTTGCAGGCCTGATAGGTATACGCCAACTGAAAGACCTTACAGCAGCTATAACAGCGATAACGAGGATGTCCGCCATTTCCTTTCCCATGTCCTTTGACCTGTTCTGATTTGTGGCAATAACGGCAATAGACATCAACTTTGGCCATACTTCATCCTTAAAAAGCCGGAAGCATATCACAGCAACTAACCATTTAATACATGACCCGTTCGTACATAGCTTCGCTTCGGTATTTTATATTTTTACTAGGTTGTCAGTAATCAGTATCCCCTAAAACGCCTGTAGGAAAACGATTCTTCAGGGTGATTTTTACTTTCCTCTTTTTACAATAAAACTTCAATATCTATGGTACGCTCTGTCTTTCACTATTTAACGAAAATTTTACAAACGTATTGTTTGAACAGCAATATACTGATAGATAGTCATTATTCAGATTACGCTATGACACTGACATTGATTTTTTAGGAGGAAGTGTGGGGAAACATATTCCAATAACGTTGGGTAACATAGAACCTTTAGCTTATAAATCACAGATCAAGCCAGGAAAAATTGCCCTGGTTTGTGAAGGTGGTGGTCAGCGGGGGATTTTTACCGCAGGTGTTTTGGATGAATTCCTCCGGCTTGGCTTTAATCCGTTTGAATTGTTCCTTGGAACTTCCGCGGGTGCCCAGAATATCTCTCCCTACATTTGTGGTCAGCGGGGTTATGCCCGCAGAGTGATCAATCGTTACACAACCGCCCCCACTTTTTTTAATCCGTTGCGTTTTGTCCGTGGTGGGCATTTGATCGATCTGGATTGGTATATTGATACTATATCTGAACAATTACCATTGAATACCACTGCTGCAATGCATCAGTTTGATGCTGGCCGTGAATTCTACATGTGTGCCTGTCGCGCAGATAACTTTGAACCTGATTACTTTCACCCTGATGAACATAATTGGATGGAGATCTTGAAAGCCTCCAGCGCTATTCCGGGGTTTTATCGCAATGGTGTTACCCTTGGTGACACGGTTTATCAGGATGGTGGCATTTGCGATGCGATTCCGGTACAAGAAGCCTATCGCCGTGGCGCAGATACGATTGTCGTGATCCGGACAGTGCCTTCACAGCTTTATTATACCCCGCAGTGGTTCAAGCGGATGGAGCGCTGGCTGGAAGCCAGTAGCCTGCAAAAAATGGTCAAGATGATCAATCTCCATGCTAAGAGTTACAGCCGGACGCAGCAATTTATCAAAAACCCGCCGGATGATGTGCAGGTATTTGAAATTTATCCACCTGCGCCGTTGGCTACGATGGCATTGGGAAGCCGAATCAGTGCATTAAATCAGGATTACCATTTGGGGCGGCGCTGTGGGCGATACTTTTTGGCTACCATTGGGCATACCTTTGTTGGTGGGAAATTTGGGTTGGAAAAACGTAAAGGTTATGGTGTCTGTCGCAGTGGTTTAAATAATGATGGGATTAATCATAATGGCTTCAGGCGATATAGCTTGCTGGACAGCATAAATCGTCCGGTAACCGAGGTGCAGGAAGAGGGTATAACACCGCTGACAGGCTCTATTATATTGGATGACGTGGATAAATAGATGTTTATTGATACACATTGCCATTTTGATTTTCCTCCCTTTACAGGGAATGAACAAACGAGTCTGAAACAAGCCAGGCAAGCGGGGGTGGAAACCATTATCGTCCCCACAGTTAGTCAAATGAATTTCCAGCGGGTTGCTGCGCTGGCATATGACTTTCCCTCCATCTATGCCGCGTTTGGTTTGCATCCACTGTATATCAATGAACATCAAGGTTCTCATTTGGCTGAGCTGGCGCAGAAACTGAAGGCAAACAATCCCAAATGTGTGGCTGTAGGAGAAATAGGGCTTGATCTTTATATGCCGGAGCCACAGTTTGAGAAACAAAAAAGAGTGCTGGAAGCACAGTTAGCGTTGGCTAAAAGGCACGATTTGCCGGTGATACTCCACTCCCGAAAAAGCCATGATCAACTGTCCGCTATACTACGAAAACATGACTTACCACGCACAGGCGTTATTCATGGCTTTGCTGGTAGCCTGTCTCAGGCACAGGCTTTTATTCGTTTGGGATTTTATATTGGTGTCGGGGGAACGATGACTTACGAGAGAGCGCAAAAAACACGCAGTACAATTTCCCAACTGCCTCTGTCGTCCCTTGTGTTGGAAACGGATGCACCTGATATGCCGCTCTCTGGATACCAAGGGCAGCCGAACCGACCAGAAAGAGTCGCACAGGTTTTTTCTGCGTTGTGTGAATTGCGTCGAGAATCTCCTGATGAAGTGTCCGATCAGATTTATCATAACAGCAAGGCACTATTTGCGTTAAGCTGACTTATAACCACAGAAATGATATGTTTTTAGGGTAACAGGAAGTGAGTATCCGTATTAAATAAATATTAATAATCCTTAATTGGTCTTCTTTACTCATTTATCCCTTTTATTACCTTTTTCACCGCAAAATTATCTAATCCCTTAGAAACTAGATGGATTTATGTGATCTGGATCTCATTTTGTGTTTTTATATTACTTTTTGCGGTATTAATTTGTGATGTTAGTTGCTTGTTCTTTTTTACTACTAGGTATAATCGGCCTCGCACAATGCCGGTAGGAACTCACAATATAACTGGCATATTTTTTCATTATTCATTCATTCAGTGAACAGGGATTCTTCCAATGCAACTCATTATGAGCCTGATAGGGATGGTAGTGCTGATTTTTATCGCAGTACTTTTCTCCAGTAATTACCGAGCTATTAAGATCCGCACAGTCTTGGGCGCCTTTTTGATTCAGGTTGCTATTGGGGCATTTGTACTTTATGTGCCAGCGGGTAAAGACATTCTGATTGGAATGTCAAAAGGCGTTTCCAACGTCATTGGATACGGCCAGAAAGGAACTGATTTCATCTTTGGTGGACTGGTTTCCGACAAAATGTTTGAGCTGTTCGGTGGTGGTGGCTTTATCTTTGCTCTGCGCGTCCTGCCTATTATCGTTTTCTTCTCCTCACTTATTGCCGTTCTGTATTACATCGGCGTTATGCAGATTGTGATCAAAATACTCGGTGGTGGCATGCAAAAACTGCTGGGAACATCACGAACCGAATCTCTGTCTGCGACTGCAAATATTTTCGTCGGCCAAACTGAAGCGCCGCTGGTTGTTCGTCCTTATATTTCAACCATGACTCAATCGGAACTGTTTGCTGTCATGTGTGGTGGTCTGGCTTCTGTGGCAGGTTCAGTATTGGCTGGCTACGCATCGATGGGCGTTCCATTGGAATACCTGATTGCCGCTTCATTCATGGCAGCACCGGGTGGCTTGCTATTTGCGAAACTGTTAGTGCCGGAAACGGAAAAAACACGCGACACCGACGATGCCATGTCGCTGATTGCGGCTGAAGATCGCCCTGCCAATATCATTGATGCTGCGGCATCAGGTGCGGCATCGGGTATGCAACTGGCTCTGAACGTGGGAGCAATGCTGCTGGCATTCACCGCCTTGATTGCCTTACTGAATGGTATGCTGGGTGGTATCGGTGGCTGGTTCAACTATCCTCAACTGTCCATGGAACTGATTCTGGGCTGGGCGTTCTCACCAGTCGCCTACCTGATTGGTGTACCGTGGAATGAAGCGACTGTTGCAGGTTCTTTCATCGGCCAGAAAATAGTAGTCAATGAGTTCGTGGCGTTCATGAACTTTGGTGAATATCTGAAACCGAACGAGGTCGTTCAGGCCGCAGGTCTGCAAGTGCTTTCTGATCATACCAAAGCGATTATTTCCTTTGCACTGTGTGGCTTCGCCAACCTGTCTTCTGTCGCTATTCTGCTGGGAGGTTTAGGTGGTATGGCGCCAAATCGTCGTGGAGACATTGCACGTTTTGGTCTGAAAGCCGTACTGGCCGGTTCACTCTCTAACTTGATGAGTGCAACCATTGCTGGGTTCTTCCTCGCGTTATAAGACGCAGGAATTGCGTATCAAATTGAATGCAGGTGAGATAATCTCACCTGCTTTTGTTTTTCCTGAAACTGTTTGATGTGATACTAATCACAATAAAATGTCTATCATTGCAATGCTCATTCGATTAGTGTGATTTGTAACGCGAATTATTCGGCATTTACATGTTCAAATAATGATGTGCCAAGACTTTATGGATTAAGTTGATGCCCTCCGGGGCAGTAAAAGCTGAAGAAAGTATAGTGCGGAGAGAAGGAGCTCTACTGTTGCTGTTGTGCATAATTATGGCAACATCTTCAAGGAACCAAGTCCGCTCGCCAACAAACGAACTAACTAATCGTTCAAAACAATCGTTCAAAAGAATGTGTGAACGGGTTCAGTCACGATAATAATACCGTTGGAGAGTTTTATGACCGATTTAACCGCAACTGCTCAGCGTGCGCTGAGTTTGATGGATTTAACGACACTCAATGATGATGATACGGATGAGAAAGTGGCGATACTTTGTCATCAGGCAAAAAGCCCGGCGGGTCATACTGCCGCTATCTGTATCTATCCACGTTTTATTCCTGCCGCACGTAAAGTATTGCGTGAACAGGGTACTCCAGACATTCGCATTGCCACAGTGACCAATTTCCCGCACGGCAACGATGATATCGATCTTGCACTGGCTGAAACTCGAGCAGCCATTGCTTATGGCGCAGATGAAGTTGACGTGGTTTTCCCCTACCGCGCCTTGATGGCAGGTAATGAACAGATTGGCTTCGATTTAGTTAAAGCCTGCAAAGATGCCTGCGCTGCATCCGGTGTTTGGCTGAAAGTGATTATTGAAACAGGTGAGTTGAAAGAAGAAAACCTGATCCGCAAAGCCTCTGAAATTTCAATCGACGCAGGTGCGGATTTTATCAAAACCTCAACAGGCAAAGTCCCTGTCAATGCGACACTGGAAAGCGCAGAAATTATGCTCAGTGTGATCCGCGACATGGGCGTAGGTGAAACTGTTGGCTTTAAACCTGCCGGAGGTGTGCGTACAGCCGAAGAAGCCGCACAATATCTGGCACTGTCTGCTCGTATCATGGGGGATCAATGGGCCGACTCCCGTCATTTCCGTTTTGGGGCTTCCAGTCTGTTGAGCAATTTATTGACAGCACTTGGACATCAGAGCCAAAAGCAAAGTAGTGGTTATTAAGATCAATAACAACACATTGAATGCACGTTAAGATAAAGTGCATTACTACCATTCTTTTCAGATAATGATGATTAGGAGGTCGCTTTGTTTCTGGCACAGGAAATTATCCGCAAAAAACGGGACGGTCACCGGTTGAATGAAGAAGAGATCCGTTTCTTTATTAACGGGGTTCGTGATAATACCGTTTCTGAAGGACAGATTGCTGCACTGGCGATGACCATTTATTTCCATGATATGACGATGGAAGAGCGTGTGGCTCTGACTTTGGCAATGCGCGATTCCGGTACGGTTCTGGATTGGAAAAAATTGAATTTGCATGGCCCGATCGTAGATAAACATTCGACGGGGGGTGTCGGCGATGTGACTTCTCTGATGCTGGGTCCGATGGTAGCCGCCTGTGGGGGTTACGTACCGATGATATCAGGACGGGGTTTGGGGCATACCGGGGGAACACTGGATAAATTGGAATCCATCCCCGGCTTTGACATCTTTCCTGATGAACAGCGCTTCCGTGACATTA
The DNA here is from genome assembly GCF_000027225.1 of Xenorhabdus bovienii SS-2004. Classification (NCBI taxonomy): domain Bacteria; kingdom Pseudomonadati; phylum Pseudomonadota; class Gammaproteobacteria; order Enterobacterales; family Morganellaceae; genus Xenorhabdus; species Xenorhabdus bovienii. The sequence continues at coordinate 3,453,240 of NC_013892.1, read as the reverse complement.
TCCGAGATGTAGGTGTTGCGATTATCGGGCAGACTAACTTGCTGGCACCTGCGGACAAACGTTTTTATGCGACTCGTGATATCACTGCTACCGTTGATTCCATCCCTTTAATTACGGCCTCTATTTTAGGCAAAAAACTGGCTGAGGGATTGGATGCGCTGGTTATGGATGTGAAAGTGGGCTCTGGAGCATTCATGCCGACTTATGAACAGTCAGAACAACTGGCAGAATCCATCGTTGGCGTTGCTAATAGTGCAGGTTGCAAGACAACCGCGTTGTTGACGGATATGAATCAAGTTTTGGCATCCAGTGCCGGTAATGCGCTAGAAGTGCGTGAAGCCGTTCAATTTCTGACTGGAGAATACCGTAATCCTCGGTTATTTGAAGTCACTATGGCATTGTCTGCGGAAATGCTGGTATCGGGTAATCTGGCGGCTGATCGTGCCGAAGCACGCCGTAAATTGCAGGCAGTGCTGGACAATGGCAAAGCGGCTGAAACCTTTGAGCGTATGGTAGCAGCACAAAAAGGCCCGATCGATTTTGTCGAAAATTATGCTCGTTATCTACCGACTGCCCCTTTTAGCAAACCGGTGTTTGCCGGGCAAAATGGCATAATTACTGAAATGGATACGCGGGCATTGGGAATGTCTGTGGTTGCATTGGGAGGCGGTCGTCGCAAGGCCACTGACCCTATTAATTACAGTGTGGGGCTGAGTGATATCGTTGCACTTGGAGCAGAAGTGAACGCAGATACTCCTCTGGCAATGATTTATGCCAATAGTGAAAATGACTGGCAGGAAGCGGCGGAGGTCGTACGTAAGTCCATCGTTTTGGGAATTGATGTGAATACCGAAACAAAAGCCGCCACACGGATGGTTTACCGCCATATTGATGGCTAAATCATCACGAATAATGAAAATAGATTTTAACAGCCGACAGTTTCCGCATTGATAGCGTGAATTGACTGACGCAGGAGAAAATTATGAAACGTACGTTCATCATGGTATTGGATTCCTTTGGCATCGGTGCGAGTGCAGATGCAGAGAAATTTGGTGACAAAGGATCTAACACTTTAGGGCATATCGCAGAACAGTGCGCCCGTGGTGAGGCTGATATCGGTCGTAAAGGGTCATTGCAGTTGCCAAACCTGAGCCGTTTGGGGTTGGGTAAAGCAACAGAGGAATCCAGTGGAACCTTCCCGATAGGTTTGGATCAAGATGCTGAAATTATTGGAGCCTACGGCTATGCGAGTGAACTTTCTTCTGGTAAAGACACGCCATCAGGCCACTGGGAAATTGCGGGGGTTCCGGTTCTGTTCGATTGGGGCTATTTTCAGGATTTAGACAACAGTTTCCCACAAGAATTGCTGGATAAGCTGGTTGAACGCGCTAATCTGCCGGGCTATCTGGGTAACTGTCACTCTTCCGGTACAGTTATTCTGGATAACTTGGGCGAAGAGCACATGAAAACCGGCAAGCCGATTTTCTATACCTCTGCGGATTCCGTGTTCCAGATTGCCTGCCATGAAGAAACATTCGGCTTGGATCGGCTGTATGAACTCTGTGAAATTGCTCGTGAAGAGTTGAACATGGGTGATTATAACATCGGCCGGGTCATTGCCCGTCCATTTGTGGGTGACAAGGCTGGCGATTTTCAGCGTACCGGTAATCGTCATGATTTGGCGGTTGAACCCCCAGCGCCAACCGTTCTGAAAAAACTGGTTGACGAAAAACAGGGTGAAGTTGTTTCTATTGGCAAGATTGCAGATATCTACGCTAACGTCGGTATCACCAGAAAGGTCAAGGCAACGGGAATTGATGCACTGTTTGACGCTTCATTGGTTGAAATGGAACAGGCTGGGAATAACACCATCGTATTTACCAACTTTGTTGATTTTGACTCCTCTTACGGTCACCGTCGTGACGTAGCAGGCTATGCAGCGGCGTTGGAACTATTTGATCGTCGCTTGCCAGAAATGCTGAAACTGGTTAAAGAAGATGACATTCTGATCCTGACGGCCGACCATGGTTGTGACCCAACCTGGCCGGGTACGGATCACACTCGTGAACATATTCCAGTGCTGGTTTATGGGCCAAAAGTTAAACCTGGCTCATTAGGACATCGTGAAACGTTTGCTGACATTGGCCAGACAGTGGCGAAATACTTCGACCTGACGCCAATGGATTACGGTAAAGTGATGTTCTAGTTTTTCAGGGCAGCCAACGGGCTGCCCTGATTTTCATCTGTTTTGATACGTAATAAAATTAAGGAATAGATTTATGGCTACCCCACATATTAATGCTGAGATGGGCGATTTTGCTGATGTTGTTTTGATGCCAGGCGATCCATTGCGGGCAAAATACATTGCGGAAACTTTTTTAGAAGATGTCCGCCAAGTTAACGATGTTCGCGGTATGCTGGGCTTCACCGGTACTTACAAAGGCCGCAAGATCTCTGTCATGGGTCACGGTATGGGTATCCCATCCTGCTCTATCTATGCTAAAGAGTTGATCACCGAATTTGGTGTTAAAAAGATTATTCGCATTGGTTCCTGTGGTGCAGTCAGCCACGATGTCAAAATTCGTGATATTGTGATTGGTATGGGGGCATGCACTGATTCCAAAGTAAACCGCCTGCGTTTTAAAGATCATGATTTCGCGGCGATTGCTGACTTTGATCTGGTTCGTAATGCAGTTGATGCAGCGAAGGCGAAGAATATCAACGCTCGTGTCGGTAATATTTTCTCAGCAGATCTTTTCTATACACCAGATCCACAAATGTTCGATGTGATGGAAAAATATGGCATTCTGGGCGTTGAAATGGAAGCGGCGGGTATTTACGGTGTAGCAGCAGAATTTGGTGCCAAGGCATTGGCAATCTGCACCGTTTCTGACCATATCCGTACTGGCGAACAAACCTCGGCAGAAGAGCGCCAGACAACGTTCAATGATATGATTGAAATTGCGCTTGAATCAATTTTATTAGGTGATAATTAAAAAATAATAAATAGTTTTATTATTTAATTAATATTAAAAGCTCTTTCCATAATTGGAAAGAGCTTTTTTATTTATTAAATTTTATGTTGATGTATTCGATTTTGTTAAAGATAAGCTTTAACTATTCATTTAATGGATTGCTTAATTTCGGACTAATTTGTTTAAAAAATGAATAAAAAACCAAATTTAACAAAATTAGAACCATTTGCATTTAGTGATATTTTAAATTAGTAATTAGCTTGTTAATTATCTTAATTAGGTAAATATTTTAGTTTTATTTCAACTAAAGCCATAAATTCAATAATAAAAACCATAACTTAGGCTTATGTCGATATAATAAAATATTTTTTTATTTCAGAGTGGTAACATTGAATAATAAAGCAACGCAAACTAAGATCCTAAATTACTGATCGTTGCTCGATATAACTCAGGGGAATAGTCCAAATTTAAAAAATTATTAGTAAAATATACTACTCATTCCACGTACTTTTTTATAAAAACTCATATTTAATATGAAGTTAACGCAGATCCTTAGTTTTATTGCCTGAAATTTGACTTAAGACTTATTCTGTAGAATGATATTGCCAGTTTGGTTTATTTTGACCTGTTATTAATTCTGTCAAAAAACTAAATAATCATACGCCTAAGTGTCAGAAATTCATTTCTGTGCTTCGGCTTCCTTTTGGCTATGAGTATCTATATCTTTAAATTAAAGGGCATAAATTAAATTATGAAACTTAATAAATTGGCGATGGTTCTGGGTTTTGGTGTAGCTTTGACGGCTGGTGCAGCAAGCGCAGCTAACCAAGGTAGCGGCACAGTTAAATTCAGCGGTTCTATTATTGATGCACCTTGCTCAATCAAAAACACCAATATTGACGTTGATCTGGGCGCAGTTTCTAACAGTATCCTGGAAAAAGGTGGCCGTTCAGCATCTAAAGCGTTCAAAATTGAATTACAAAACTGTACTACTGAAACAAAAAACGGTGTGAAAACAACCTTTACTGGCGCAGAAGCTGATGAGAAAGGTTTGTTAGGCATTGAAGGGACGGCTTCCGGAGCTGCAATTGCCATCACCAATGCTGGCGGTAAAATTATTCCTCTGGGTACAGAATCAGATAAATTTTCTCTGCACGAAGGTAGCAATGATCTGAATTTCGCCGCTCATCTGAAACGCCTTACTACAGTACAGGGAGCAGATGGTAAAAATCAGAATGAAATCAAACCAGGTGAATTCACTGCCATCGCAAACTTTACTTTAAACTACCTGTAATATTATTCATTAGTTAACGGGTAATTTTTAGTCATTGAATATCAGGAAACTAACCGCCATTGTTATTATAGGTTTCCTGATAATTGATAGTTTATTCAGGGTATTTCTCGGATATAACACGTTAGCAGAAGATTACTACAATATGATGTAGCAGGATCTGTTTTATTGATTTAAGTCAATATTATTGAAAATTAAGTCATCAACGTGTGCTATTAACGGAATTATCTGTGATAGATGTAAATTGAAATACCCTTTTTTATTTAACCAATGGCATTCTCTCTAATTGGCTGTACTCGGAAAACCAAGCTATTAGCCATTTTGATGTAATTTTAATGGCATACCTGTAGTGACATTTTTCCTCTACTTCCCGCTGTACGGTAAAATCCGTAAAGCACAAAGAAGAGAAAGCGTGAGATATGACGGATAAGCAGGACATATGGCTACCTCTGTGACACCAGTACCAGTCGAGATCTTCAATTTAAATCGATGGAATTTAATAATGCCATGTATCAGGTGAGAAGCCCTATATTCTCACTCGTTTGGCAACATCAGGCAGCGGCTAAATTCAAATTGGATTATTAACGATTCATCGTTCAGAGGGTGCTATGGCTTTGTTTTCAAATTCCATGAATCATCATTTTTCAGCTATTAATATAAAAAACAACATTAATAAAGAGAACGTCGCTAATAAAAAAACAGTAGATAATAAAGCGAAAGTAGTTAATAGAATAAAACCAGTCCACTTAAAAAATAGAATTAAACCTCTTTCGGCATTGGTTTTGTTTGCACTGGCGGGTATGCAGACCGCATATTCTAATCCATCAATTGAATTCAATATCGACGCGCTGGATGTCGGTGAACGTGCCAATATCGATTTGGATAAATTTTCCCGAGCAGGCTATATCATGCCCGGTAACTATATTATGGGTGTCCGGATGAATAAAAATGAATTTCCGGACATGTATTCGATTGATTTTACCTCGCAACCCGATGATCCCAAAAACAGCGAAGCCTGCATATCCCCTGAACTGGTGAAGCAAATAGCATTGAAACAGGAGTGGGCAGGAAAGTTAGGTTGGCAGAATGATGGGAAATGTCTTGATCTCAGTAGCTTGCCAGGTATGTCAGCCAGAGGAGAGCTGGCAACTTATACTCTGTATTTAATTGTTCCACAGATCTATTTGGAATATGACCTACCGGATTGGGACCCGCCTTCCCGCTGGGATAATGGTGTGCCTGGGGTGCTGTTTGACTATAACGTCAATGCGCAGACGTCTAAACCTACTCATGGCAGCAGCAATCAACAGGTGAGTGCCAACGGAACGGCGGGTATGAATGCGGGAGCATGGCGTTTTCGGGCTGATTGGCAGGCTAATTATAACCACTCGAAAACCAAGGATAATAAGCAGGGCGCTTCTGGAGAAAGAGAGCGTGATTGGAATTGGAGCCGTTACTACATGTACCGCGCCATACCTCACCTTCAGGCTCAATTGACTTTTGGGGAAGATTACCTGAATTCCAATATTTTCGACAGTTTCCGTTATACGGGGTTGAGTCTGGTCACTGATGACAATATGTTGCCGCCAAACTTGCGTGGATACGCCCCCGAAGTTTCCGGAGTCGCGAGAACCAATGCTAAGGTGACAGTGCGTCAGCAGGGGCGAGTGTTGTATGAAACTCAGGTCGCTCCCGGCCCGTTCCGCATTCAGGATCTCAGTGATGCAGTAACGGGTAATCTGGATGTCAGAGTAGAAGAACAGGATGGTGGCATACAGGAATTTCAGGTTAATACGGCTACGGTTCCTTATCTGACTCGCCCCGGACGCGTGCAGTATAAATTGGTCGGTGGGCAATCGACCAATGACAAACATCGTCGGGAAGGACCCGCATTTGGATTGGGTGAATTTTCCTGGGGAATTAATAACGGTTGGTCATTGTATGGTGGATTGCTGGGAGCAGGGGATTACAACGCCTTGTCTCTGGGGATCGGCCGTGACTTGATGATGTTTGGTGCGCTGTCTTTTGACATCACGGAATCAAGGGCAAGAATACCGAAAGAGAATAAAACCTTTACGGGTGGTTCATATCGCCTCAGTTATTCGAAACGTTTCGAGCAATACAATAGTCAGGTGACATTCGCGGGCTATCGTTTCTCCGAGCGTAATTTTATGAGTATGGCGCAATACATCGACCGCCGTTACCGCGATGTTAACTCTGACAATGGAAAAGAACTTTATACCCTGATTTTCAGTAAGCAATTTAAGGATCTTGGTCTTAATGCCCATATTAACTATAGCCATCAAACCTACTGGAACAGGCCAACAAATGATCGCTATAACATATCACTGTCCAAATATTTGGATATTGGGCGTTATAAAAATATCAATGTGAACTTATCCGCCTATCGCAACAATTTTGACAATAAAAAAGATGATGGCGTGTATCTGAATCTGTCTATTCCGTGGGGAGATAGCGGAACACTTAGCTATAACGGTTTGGCCAATCGTCAGGGTAATTCGCATATGGCTAGTTATTTCAACCGCATTGATGAACGAAATAACTATCGTATCTCTGCGGGTAGCAGCATCGGTGGTAAGGCTGCCGCAGATGGTTATTACACCCATTATGGTGACAAAACGTTGCTGTCTGCCAGTGCCAGTTATCAGGATGGCGGGCATACCTCCGCAGCACTTGGTCTTCGAGGTGGAGTGACCGTGACAGCAAATGGCGCAGCATTGCATCGTATCAATCTTCCTGGTGCAACTCGCCTGATGGTGGATACGGAAGGGGTTAGTGATGTACCGGTCAGGGGGTTTGGCTCTGTCGTTCATACAAACTACTTTGGTAAGGCAGTGCTAGTGGATGTCAATCACTATTACCGCAATTCTGCAAATATCGATTTAGACCATTTGCCGGATAACGTAGAAGCCCTGCGTTCTGTACAACAGGCAACCCTGACGGAAGGCGCGATTGGTTATCGGAAGTTCCAGGTAATGTCAGGAATGAAGGCGATGACTGTTATCCGTTTGCCTGATGGTTCATTTCCACCTTTTGGCGCTTCTGTCATGAACACAGCTCAACGCGAAATTGGGATTGTCAGTGATGATGGGTATGCCTATCTGAGTGGAATGAATGCAGGTGAGAAATTGCAGGTGCATTGGAATGGCGGGGCTCAGTGTGAAATCACCGTACCGCAGGAAATATCCGAAGCCTCTTTGACTTCATTCTTGCTACCTTGTCAGTTTTTAAAAGGTGAACATCAGTAAATTGCAATAAGACAAGTCAGAAAATTGAATTGAAGTGACGTATTATGTTGCTGATTTAACATGGAAAGTACTGTTGTTAGCAGAGCAATCTAAAAACGAATCTCTTTGAGAATGGGCAAGCAATAATGAAAATGAAAAAAATTCTAATGGTAACCGCTCTAACGTTGACAAGCCTGATGCCCGCTTATCAGGCAATGGCTGCGATGGCGCTGGATCGTACCCGGGTAATTTTTAATGGGGATGTCAAGTCTGTTAGCTTGAATATCGAAAACCAGCATGTCGATTTACCTTATCTGGCACAGGCATGGATTGAAGATGATAAGGGGAATAAGATTAACGGTCCGCTCGTGGTTGTTCCTCCTGTACAGCGTGTTGAAGCCGGAGCGAAGAGCCAAGTCAAAATTCAGACATTACCGACAATAGCCGAATTGCCTCAAGACAGAGAAAGCCTGTTCTATTTCAATTTGCGTGAAATTCCACCACGCAGCAATAAACCTAATGTGCTGCAAATTGCGTTACAAACCCGGGTTAAATTGTTCTATCGCCCGGAAGCCGTCGTCGCTCGCCGTATCGACCTTGATAACCCATGGCAGGAGAAGCTCACTTTAACCCGTCAGGGAAATCAATATCTGGTAAATAACCCGACATCTTATTACGTCACCATTTCGGAAGCCTCTAATAAGGTTAATGGTAAGAATATCGATGGTTTTCAACCTTTGATGCTGGCACCCAGAAGTAGTGAAAAACTCGGGGCAGACCTCAGTGCGCTGGGCAATAAGCCAGTACTGACCTATGTCAATGATTATGGCGGACGTCCACAGCTGACATTCAGCTGTAATGGTGATACCTGCACGGTTGCGAAAACCACAGTTGAAGAAAACTGATCGAACCTTGTGGATAACGTCCCATCAGTTGTCATGCTGATGGGAAATCTAAAGTCTCATTAACCGGATAGCAATGGCTTTCTTTGGGTAAATGTTGGGGTAAAGAGTAATGAGTCCGTTAAATATGAAGCTATCCAAATATGTACTGTCAGCCCTGTTTATTTTCGGCATTGGTGGCCAGAAAAGTGCCTATGCACAAGATAGTCTGCGCCAGGATGTCAAAATTACGCTGACTGTACTCGCTGCTCCCTGTGTGATTAAGACAGAAGATAAAGCGATGGAGGTATATTTGGGTCGCATTCTTAACCGTGACCTTTATCAGAACTATCGCACTCCAGGCCAGAATTTCGAACTGCATCTGGAGGAGTGTGATCCTCGGGTCGCACAAAGCCTCAAGATCAAGTTTATGGGGCCAGAGAGTCGTACACTGCCCGGATTGCTGGCATTCGGTGCTGGCAGCGGTGCTTCCGGTGCTGCTATTGGTATGGAGAGCATAGATGGTAAACCACTTCCTTTTAACAAAGTCAGTAAATTTCCGCTTTCTCGTACCAGTAGCAGCAATGTGATTCCGTTCCGAGCGTATGTACAAGCTGAACCCGGCGCCCTCCAGCACAATAGGATTGGTGCTGGTGCATTCAATGCAATTGCGACCTTTGAAGTCAGTTATGAGTAATTATGCTGACTTATTTTTCGCTCACAATTTTTAGCCAGAGTCTGATGCTATTTAGGGGAATAAATTATGCGCCATATTAAGAAATCACTGATGAAGTTTGTAGCATTGTTGTTTTTCTTAAGTACCTCATATGCCTATGGTGGTGCTTATGTTATGGCGGTTGATACTCAACCATTCGGTAATCAGGCCATCACAACCATGGAAATTATTGCCTGGACAGAGGAGGAAGGGGCGCCAAACCCTTGTTATGGTAGTAATAAATGTTATGTCGGGCCTGATGTTTTGTATATGAATGGCAATAAGCCAGGTATGTATGGTTCCTGCATGGATGCCGGTGCGTGTTTGGATGATGCCAATCGCTATCGTACCGCTGCAGAAGTCATGCGGGCGTATAAAAGGAAACTGGGTATTCCTTTTAGAGCAACATTTACCATCACGAATCGGAATGCTGATTGTGTAGGATTGTTCTACTCCTATGGAACACACCCTTTTCATGGTACAGCGGAAAAATTCCCTAACTCCACTTGCGGTAAATTACCCCCGCAAAATCAGAGTTGCTCTATTTCTGTGCCTTCTGAAATTGCTTATGGCGCATTAAAAGCATCAGACGTTAATAATGCGACACGTTCGATCACGGGGCAGGTGAAATGTGCTCTTAAAGGAGATTTCCGATTAGAAGGTTTCTCAATCGGTAGAGAAGCAAAAATTTATTTGGATTCTAACAGACAGATGTATTCCACATTGCAGATTAATGGGCGGGAAGCAATGGATGGTGTGTCTTTTAAAGCGAAAGGAAGAGATCAACCGGAAAATTTCACGCTGACATCCATATTGCGCACGCTCACACCACCAAAAGCCGGTAAATATGAAGGCATCGCAGTCGTTTTATTAAGTTATAACTAATTGAGAGTAAAGATATCATGCGGGTCAGTATGCTGGTAGGAAAACGAATCCAAATAAAAAGGAAAGAAATTGGGATGACAGTAGCAGAGCTGGCGGACAGAATTAGCGTTAGCCAACAGCAATTGTCGCGTTATGAACGAGGAACCAATAAAATCAGTCTGGAACATTTGGTTGATGTTTCCATTGCTTTGAAAACGCCCGCTGATTGGTTTTTGGAAGATTGCTTCAATAAAACCCAAGTCTCTGTTAAGAATCAATATGCTTTTGTGGCGGAAACAATTTTGGACTTATATTGATATCAGATAGAAAAAAAATGAATAAATCGATAAGTCAAAGCCATTCCTGTTAGGAATGGCTTTTTTTTTGCCAGAAATACCCATCAGATAATAAGTGACTTAAATAAGGTATTTGGTTAACAATTAGTACCAAACTGTTAACCCGTCAATTATCCTACTTTTTGCAATCCGTTTATTCTCATTTCATCCGAAAGAATCAATGTAATAGATTGATTACAATGTAGAAAATAACCCCTTCTTTTTATGTGTCATATCCCCCTTACTCCATCATCAGAGTTCTCCTGTTTTTCTACGTCGGTGAATACTCATTTAAATTGTCTCATATCGAAAGTCATATAAATTAAAACAATTAATTATGTTGGAATAATTAACTTAAAAAATATAAAAACTAGGATTAATCATCTTCAGTTAACAGTTTGGTACTAATTGTAGACAATTTTCGTTTCCCTCTTTCCTGCCAGATAGCCCCGAAACGACCCGCATTACTTGCGGTATAACGTACAGTATGGCGAATATTCCGATGTCCTAAATAGTCCTGAATCAAGCGGGTGTCCACGCCATTGTCCGCCAGCGCGTAGCCGCAGGAATGTCGTAGCATGTGCGGATTCGCGCAAACCGCTAAATTGGCCTGTAAACTCGTTTGTCGGATGATTTTATAAAATTGCTGACGGGACATCGGTACCCCTGTACGTGACAAAAATAACCAGTCATTCTGCTCACTGTTTTTGTACTTCTGACGTTGGGCAAGCCACTGGCGTATCAGTTGAACCTCCCGCATCACCATCGGATGAATTGTGGAAAAACCATTTTTCAGGCGCTGTACACGTAGCTTTTTCCCCTCCAAATCCGCATCAGAAAGCTTTAACCCAAGCAATTCAGAAACTCGGAATCCATGAATAAAGCCCATAAATATCATGCATATATTTCGTTCAGCATGAGGGTGTTTTCCCAACTCTTTGAGGAGTATTTCAATCTCCGAGTGGGTTAAATAATTACGTTTTTGCATGATGTTTGACACAGTATTTGATTCCTTATGATTATCAAAGATACCTAATATGATTCTTGCTGATTATTCACAGACTGCAACATCAGGGTTTAGTAATAAATGATGTGATGATAAAAATACACAGTCATTTATCTGTAAAAATAGGGGGTTATGCAGGAAAAATAGAAAATAAGACCATCTGAATTCAGTGTTTATGCCGAATTCAGATGAAATGATGAATGGGGGAAGAAGGTCAGCGTTGAGAAACGTCGCTTTTATTGTCCCGATCCTCATCAGGGGATTTAGTATTGGCGGTCAAGAGATAAGGTGACTGCTGCCAGCGGCTGGGGGTGAGTCGTAGTAAGTTATGTGCCAGAACAAACCCAATCGCCAATGCCAACAGGATCATGATCCTGAGTACATTCGTCGTATTATCCACCTGCTTGGCTTCTGTTTCCAGCCTGTGGCTATCCAGTGTCAGGCGGAGAAAACCTTTTGGTTCATTTTTGCCTGGTATGGGGACAACGAGTTGCTGATTGAAATAGCTGCCGGATTTTTTGCCATCTAACGATAACCGGTCACGAACAGAAATAGGTTCACCGCTCCGCGCGATCTGGGTGCCATTTTCCAGATAAACACTGGCATCCAAAATGCGACTTTTGCTGGTCAGATAGTCCAGACTGGCTACAATCTTCTTATTATTAAGATCTTTGCTGTCATTCTCCATATAATCAGACAAGCTGTATGCTACCTGTTTTGCCAGAGTTTTCGCCAGATCTTCAAACTGATTTACCTGAGCCTGTTGCTGAGAACGACTAAAATAGGAGACGCCCTGCAGCAGTAATACCAGCAGTGCTATACATATTAAGATAATCGCCGTCTTGTGCAGTCGAAATTTCAGTTTTGCTTTGATCATCGTTATTCCATCCATGCTTTGGAACACATCATGTTGCCAGATGCTGTATTGATAGGATAGTTTGAAAAGCATTTTTTGCCTGCCAAAATTACACGGAATTACAGGAGTCGATGTTTATGTCTAATAATCTGGCCTACCGTTATCTACCTGATGAGATCCATAAATGGCCGGGATTACCGTTATCCCTCAGTGGCGACGAAGTGATGCCGCTGGACTATCGCGCAGGGGATAGTGGCTGGTTACTGTACGGCCGCGGTTTGGATAAACAGCGTATTAGCGATTTTCAGCACCGTCTGGGAGTTGCCATTGTCGTGGTTTCTTCATGGCGTATTGATGATTATCAAGTTGTCCGCATTGCCGGCAGCCCTTCCCCACGTATTAAACGGTTGGCAGATGAGTGCAGCCTTGATGTCGTTCCTCTGGGACAGATCCCACGCCTGCGTTCACCGGGTTTGTTAGTGATGGATATGGATTCGACTGCCATTCAGATTGAGTGTATTGATGAAATTGCCCGTTTGGCGGGCGTCGGCGATAAGGTGGCTGCTATCACGGAGCGCGCGATGCAGGGAGAGCTGGACTTCTCCGAAAGCCTGCGTGAACGGGTTGCTCAACTGGCAGGTGCAGATGCATCAATATTGCAGCAGGTGATGGAAACCCTTCCCCTTATGCCAGGACTGACGAGTCTTGTCCGCAAGTTACAGTCGCTGGATTGGCATGTGGCGATTGCATCGGGAGGTTTTACCTTCTTTGCGGATAACCTTCGTCAGCAGCTACGCCTGTTTGCTGCGGTTGCCAATCAGCTTGAGGTCAAAAATGGCAAATTGACGGGCAAGGTCAAAGGGCCGGTTGTCGATGCAAAATACAAGGCAACCACGTTGGTACGGCTGGCAAAAGAGCTGGGTATCCCACTGAGTCAAACTGTGGCCATTGGGGATGGTGCTAACGACTTGAAAATGATCCGCAAGGCGGGGCTGGGGATTGCCTATCATGCAAAACCTAAAGTGTATACACAGGCCAAAGTAGGTATTCGCCATGCTGATTTGATGGGTGTTCTGTGTGTTTTGAGCGGTGGTTTAAAACACGAAGAGCGTTAATGTGAGTTTTCTGGCCGCCAAAAGCAGCCATATAAGGGAGTACATAGTGGCAAAAGCAGTAAAAAGGGCATTTGTCTGTAATGAATGTGGCGCGGATTATCCCCGCTGGCAGGGGCAATGTACCGCATGTCACGCATGGAATACCATTACGGAAGTGCGTTTGGCCGCCGCTTCATCTTCCCGCAGTGAGCGTTTCAGTGGCTACGCGGGAGAAGTCAGTATCAGCAAAGTGCAGAAACTCGCTGAAATCAGTCTGGAAGAATTGCCGCGATTTTCGACTGGGTTTAAAGAATTTGACCGTGTGCTGGGTGGTGGCGTTGTCCCCGGCAGCGCAATTTTGATTGGCGGTAATCCTGGTGCGGGGAAAAGTACTCTGCTATTACAGATCATGTGTCAGTTATCTGAACAGATGAAAACTCTGTATGTGACAGGGGAAGAATCATTGCAGCAGGTGGCAATGAGGGCACATAGGTTGGGATTGCCGACGGATAAATTGAATATGCTGTCAGAAACGAGCATTGAGCAGATTTGTCTGATTGCCGAGCAGGAACAGCCTAAACTGATGGTGATCGACTCTATTCAAGTCATGCACATGGCGGATATTCAATCTTCACCGGGCAGTGTCGCGCAGGTCAGAGAAACTGCGGCTTATTTGACGAGGTTCGCGAAAACACGTGGTGTGGCCATTATCATGGTTGGGCATGTGACAAAAGATGGCTCCCTGGCGGGGCCAAAAGTGTTGGAGCACTGCATAGATTGCTCGGTAATGCTGGATGGTGAGGCGGATTCCCGTTTTCGCACTCTGCGCAGTCATAAAAACCGTTTTGGTGCAGTAAATGAGCTGGGCGTGTTTGCCATGACTGAACAGGGATTGCGGGAAGTGAGTAACCCTTCGGCGATTTTCTTGAGCCGAGGAGATGAGGTTACGTCGGGAAGTTCCGTGATGATCGTATGGGAAGGCACCCGTCCTTTGCTAGTGGAGGTTCAGGCGCTGGTTGATCACTCCATGATGCCTAATCCGCGTCGCGTCGCTGTAGGGCTTGAACAAAATCGTCTGGCGATTCTACTGGCTGTTTTACATCGGCATGGTGGTTTGCAAATGGCTGACCAAGACGTCTTTGTTAACGTCGTTGGCGGGGTGAAAGTGACAGAGACCAGTGCTGATCTTGCATTATTGCTTTCTTTGGTTTCCAGTTTCCGTGATCGTCCTTTACCTCGTGATCTTGTGGTATTTGGTGAAGTCGGTCTGGCAGGGGAAATTCGCCCCGTCCCCAGCGGTCAGGAACGCATTTCAGAAGCAGCTAAACATGGTTTTAAACGCGCTATTGTGCCTCACGCCAACATGCCGAAAAAAACATTGCCAGAAATGAAAGTCTTTGGCGTCAAAAAATTGGCTGATGCACTATCTGTGCTGGATGAGTTGGATTGACTGATTAAGCACCTGTCTGATTGCCTGCTATCATCACGTTGACTGTGGCAGGTAGTCAGACACCTTTTCAATAACTGCCCCATTTTTTCCTAATAGTTTGGTTTTTAGGAAATTCAATTTTCACCTCCGACTCAAATAAATATGCGAATTTTCGAGTGATATTTTTATTCATTTATTTCAAATAAAAAATCAGCTAGTGGTACGTTATACTACTCAAATTTTCCTATTCTTACCGAATTAAATTATTTATCTATAATAAATACCCTATGAAATTACAGTGAGATTTAATTAAAAAGATAACAGCATAAATTTCATTGTGGTTCGGCAAGATTTTACATATTGCATTCAATAATTAATTTTTTAATTAACCTTTTGCTTAAACTAATAACTTAATGTTTTTTTGTTTTATTTTATGAATATTTTAAATTATTTAATTTTAAATACTTTTAATGGTTAAAATAACAAGATTTTATCCCAAAATACCAATAAACAACCAGTTTTGTTTTTACCTTTCACAACAAGCGTGTTATTTTGTTTAGTATACTAAACGCAGGGGGTTTTATGGGACAATTTGACTACTTAAAAGAAGCGATTAAACAGGCGAATTACACATTGCAGCAAGTGGCTGATGCCTGTGGAATGACAAAAGGCTATTTGAGTCAGCTCATTAACGGCAAAATAAAGAGCCCGAGTGCGCAGAAACTGGCATCTATTCATCAATATTTAGAATTAGCGTATCCCATGGAAAAGAAAACAGTCGGTGTAGTGTTTGGTAAATTTTACCCGTTGCATACTGGGCATATTTATTTGATCCAGCGGGCATCCAGTCAGGTCGATGAATTGCACGTCGTTCTCTGTTATGACGAATTGCGGGATCGTGAATTGTTCATTAATAGTTCTATGTCTCAGCAACCCACAGTCAGTGACCGCCTGAGATGGCTTTTACAAACGTTCAAATATCAAAAAAATATCCACATTCACGCTTTTGATGAACATGGCATGGAGCCTTATCCGAATGGTTGGGGAGTATGGAGCCAGGGAGTTAAAGGGTTTATGGCAGAAAAGAGCATCAATCCTGAATATATCTATTCCAGTGAAGCGCAGGATGTGGCACGTTATAAAGAATATTTCGGTATTGAAACTATCCTTATTGATCCACAACGTTCATTCATGAATATCAGCGGCAGCCAGATACGACAGGCACCTTTCCGCTATTGGGAATATATTCCAACAGAAGTGAAACCATTTTTTGTGCGCACCGTCGCAATTCTGGGTGGTGAGTCGAGTGGTAAATCCACACTGGTGAACAAGTTAGCCAATATGTTTAACACAACCAGCGTATGGGAATATGGGCGAGAATACGTGTTCTCACACTTGGGAGGGGATGAAATGGCTCTGCAATACTCAGATTACGATAAAATCGCCTTGGGTCATGCACAATATATTGATTTTTCAGTAAAATATGCTAATAAAGTTGCTTTTATTGACACTGATTTCGTGACGACTCAGGCATTTTGCAAGCGTTATGAAGGAAAAGAGCACCCCTTTGTACAGGCGATGATTGATGAGTATCGATTTGATCTGGTCATTCTGTTAGAAAATAACACCCCGTGGGTGGCTGATGGGCTGAGAAGTTTAGGTAGTGAACGGGAACGTAAAGAGTTTCAGCAGTTACTTGAGAGTTTGCTGAAGAAAAATAACATCGATTATGTTTGTATCGACTCAGCGGACTATGATCAGCGTTTTCTGCGTTGTGTTGAGTTAGTTCAACAAATGTTAATGGCGTAACTAACTTTTATATATAAAAATAGATTTAACTTATATTATTATCATGATTAACTTATGGCTATTTATTTCCCACAGTGATTCTTAGTGTCTTGTTTTTTATTCTTAACTAACTTTAATTGAATGTTTCTTGTGGTTATTTTTACAATAGCAATAAAATAAATTGTGATAATAATATTTTTTGATACTTGAATTCTATCGTTTTGACTTGAATTGTAGAGAAATAAGTCATTTAATGAACAGGCCTATTGATTTATTTATATAAAATTTATTAGTTATTAATAAACCCACAAATGTATTAGGTGTTTTACCAAAGATGGAGGTGATGCAAAGAAAATATTGAACTACTAAAGCAATCATGATGATTTTATTCCTTATTATCTAAATGGAATAAAAATAGAAAACTTATGCTATTTTTATTTAACTTGTATTTGCCTTAGTCGTAATTAATTAATATTGTTAGATTTTTATTCTAAGATTAAGAAATATCTTATTTATTATATGCTCATTGTAAATAATAATTGACATAATATGAGTCTATCCTTATCAGGATGTTTCACATATAAACTATTTTTATTTGTACAATGTCTAATAGACATTAGTAGTATTACAAATTAATTTAGGCAGCATATGTTAAGGAAAAAGCTTTAATCTTTTAACCTAATTGTGTTGAGAATATGAACTTAAATCAATTTAAATCGATTGATGTTATCAATATTTCATATGGTTTGACTAGCAATTCAGTTAATCATGAAATGATTTCAGATATCACATTTTCTATTATACCAGGTGAAATTACTTTGATAACAGGCCCGAAAGCATCGACCAATAGCACATTGCTATCGATTGCATCGGGTATGTTACAACCAGATCAAGGAGATGTATTAATCAATAATAACAAATTGAAACTAATGAATGATATCGAATTAGGAAAGTTTCATTCTGAAAATAGCGGGTTTATTTTTCATGACTTTAATTTATCCAATAAACTAACGCTCTTAGATAACTTGTTATTATCAACTTCTTATGGATTAACACTTTCTAGTGAGCAAGCGACAAAAATCGCGCAGAAATCATTGGATATCGTCAAATTGGGTCATAAGAGCCGTTATTACCCTGGAGAGTTATCTGAAAATGAAAAACAGCTGGCTGCGATGGCAAGAGCAATAGTCAGAAGACCTGAATATCTATTTGCCGATGATCCGACACGTAACTTGGGTCATCAGGAGCTTCAGATGTTCGTTGATATCTTTAAATTTATTGCACACGAACAAAAAGGCACGGTTGTGATTGCTTCTCAAGATAACCGCCTGGTTCAATACGCTGATAGTATGATTACGTTAGAAAGGGGGAAGGTCGTTAAGACTTATGAATCCTTTCAAGAAAAAAGAGTGATGGTGTAGTTGTTATATCCCAATAAATTTCAAGTTGCAGCCAACAAGACAGCAATTTGAAAGAGAAAGGGAATAAGTCAACTCGGAAAAACGGCCTGATATCAGGCCGTTTCCGCGATCAGGTTTATTTACTGATTTTCTTATATTTAATGCGGTGTGGCTCCAGTGCTTCAGCCCCCATTGTCCGCTTTTTATAATCTTCGTATTCGCTGAAGTTCCCTTCAAAGAAAGCAACTTTACCTTCATCTTGATAATCAATGATGTGTGTCGCGATACGGTCAAGGAACCAACGGTCATGGGAAATGACCATCGTACAGCCAGGGAATTCCAGCAGGGCGTTTTCCAGTGCCCGCAGAGTTTCGATATCCAGATCATTGGTGGGTTCGTCAAGCAGCAGCATATTGCCGCCAACTTGCAGCAGTTTAGCCAAATGCAGACGGCCACGTTCACCACCAGACAATTCGCCGACACGTTTGCCTTGATCTACGCCTTTGAAGTTAAAGCGTCCAACATAGGCACGGCTTGGTATTTCAAAGTTGCCGATGCGCATGATGTCCTGACCACCGGAAACTTCTTCCCAGACGGTTTTTTTATCATCCATACTATCGCGGAACTGCTCAACGGAAGCCAGCGTAACAGTTTCGCCCAGTGTGATTGAACCCGAATCAGGTTGCTCTTGACCGGACAACATACGGAACAAAGTTGATTTACCCGCACCGTTCGGGCCGATAATTCCAACAATCGCCCCTTTTGGCAGAGCGAAACTCAGGTTGTCGATCAAAACCCGATCGCCATAAGATTTAGTCAGGTTGGTCACTTCCAGCACTTTATCACCCAGACGCGGACCTGGCGGGATAAACAATTCACTGGTTTCATTACGTTTTTGGTAATCAACGTTATTGAGCTCTTCAAAGCGAGCCAGACGCGCTTTACCTTTTGCCTGACGTCCTTTCGGATTTTGGCGTATCCATTCAAGTTCTTTTTCAATGGATTTGCGTCGAGCAGCTTCTGAGGAGGCTTCTTGTGCCAGACGTGCGTCTTTTTGTTCCAGCCATGAAGAATAGTTGCCTTCCCATGGAATGCCTTCACCACGGTCAAGTTCCAAAATCCAGCCAGCAACGTTATCGAGGAAGTAACGGTCGTGGGTAATCGCAACGACAGTGCCTTCATAATCGTGCAGAAAGCGCTCCAGCCATGCGACAGATTCGGCATCAAGGTGGTTGGTAGGTTCGTCGAGCAGCAGCATGTCTGGTTTTTCCAGCAGCAAGCGGCAAATCGCAACTCGGCGACGTTCACCCCCTGAAAGGTGCTCAATCTTGGCATCCCATGCTGGCAGACGCAGGGCATTGGCCGCTCGCTCTAGTTGGTTATCCAGATTATGCCCATCATGGGATTGGATAATCGCTTCCAGTTGACCTTGCTCTTTTGCCAGCTTGTCAAAATCTGCATCAGGATCGGCGTAAGCGGCATAGACTTCATCAAGACGCGTCAGCGCATTTTTGACTTCGCCGACCGCTTCTTCTACAGCTTCGCGAACGGTATGTTCAAGGTTGAGCTTTGGCTCCTGCGGCAGATAACCAATTTTAATGCCGGGCTGTGGACGAGCTTCCCCTTCAATATCGTTATCGATACCTGCCATGATGCGCAGTAAGGTCGATTTACCCGCACCATTGAGGCCGAGAACACCAATTTTTGCTCCAGGGAAAAAACTCAGAGAAATATTTTTCAGAATATGCCTTTTGGGGGGAACAATTTTACCAACCCGATGCATACTATAAACATATTGAGCCAATGTAATTTACCTTTTGATTATTAAGGGAATTTTTAAATTCGTTTGCGTTTATGGGGCATGGATGGGGCATTTTACCCTAAATTTTACATATCGTGTTGCTACCTGATTAGCACGAGTTCAAGCATCCAATTACCGCAAACGGTAAAAACTATCTGTGCGGAACGTGTGTTTATAAGTGGGATCCCCGTTCCTGTCTGACGATTGTATTCACTGTGGGACGGAATACAAATGAGATTAGGTGTGTTCTTCTAAACGATTCTTTCATAAAAATCTTATCCTTATGAATTCACTGTTGTAATCAATCATGTCAATAATATGGTTATAATTGAATAGCATTTTTGTATTGGTGGTTATCCGTTTAGTCCTTTGGAGGAGCATGTAGTAATGAATAAATGGCGGCATTTTACGATAGCTGTGGGTCTGGTTTTTGTTGCAGGGGCAGCACATGCGGATTCTTTGGACGCCCAACGTGAGCGATATCAAGCGGTAAAGCTGGCGTGGGAGACGAAAAATATGGCGGAAGTTGAACGATTAATGCCAACGCTGAAAGATTATCCCCTATATCCTTATCTCGAATATCGCCAGTTAACTCAAGATTTGGATATTGCCACGCCTCAGCAAATCCGCCACTTTATTGATACTTATCCGACTTTACCACCAGCGCGTTCTCTGACATCCAAATATATCGATTCTCTGGCAAGCAATGGAGACTGGTCTGGTATTTTGGCATTCACTCCAAATGCACCAAGGGCTGTTATGACGCGCTGCAATTATTACTTTGCTAAATGGGCCACCGGAAATCAGCAGGTAGCATGGAAAGGTGCCCAAGAACTGTGGTTGAGTGGCAACACATTGCCCGGCAGTTGCGATAAATTGTTTGATGTCTGGGAACAGGCTGGGTATTTATCTGCAAATTTAATTTTGCAGCGTGTGGAATTGGCGATTAAATCAAATAACACTCAGTTGGTTAATTATCTGATTAAACGCTTGCCTTTGAGCTATCGGAGCTTGGGTGAGAATCTACTGAAATTGCAAAGTGATCCTGCTTTCATTGAGCATTTTGCCCAAACATCCACATCAACGGATTTTACCCGTTCCGTTATCATGACCACGTTTTCTCGTTTTGCCCGTAAAGACGCAGAAGTTGCCAGACACAGTATTCCTGCTATTGTTCGGACGCAGAAAATGAATGACTCCGAGCATCAATTGTTAAAAGATGCAGTGGCGTGGAATTTAATGAGCAATGTCACACCAGAGCAGGCGAAGTGGCGGGATGAGGTCATACGAGATTCGCAATCTACCAATCTGCTTGAGCGACGCGTCCGTTTGACACTGCAAGATGGCGATGAAAAAGGGCTGGTACAGTGGTTGTCATTGCTTCCCAAAAGTACTCTGCAAAAAAAAGAGGAGTGGCAATACTGGAGTGCCATTGTCTTGCTTAATGAAGGTAAGCAAGCAGAGGGTGAAGCAATATTGCATAACCTTAGGGAAAAGCGAGGTTTTTATTCCATGGTGGCTGCGCAGAAATTAAATCTCACTTATCCATTGATGATTGATAAAGCAGAAAAACCAGATGATTCGATTGCAAAAATGCGGGAAATAAAGCGTATCCATGAGTTGATATACTGGAATATGGATAATCTGGCGAACTCAGAATGGAATAACTTTGTTTCTTCACAAAGCCCGTTTAAACAGCAACAGTTGGCCCGTTACGCTCTTGAGCAGCATTGGCCGGCACTCAGTGTACAGGCCACTATTACGGGTAAAATGTGGGATCATCTTGAGGAGCGTTTCCCTCTGGCATGGCAGAAGGAATTTGCGAATTTTACTGTTGATAAAAATATTTCACAAAGTTATGCGATGGCGATTGCCCGACGGGAAAGTGCATGGAATCCTCAGGCTCGTTCTGGGAAGGGAGCTAGCGGATTGATGCAAATCATGCCAAAAACCGCAGAGCATACCGTGAAGGAGCAGAAGATTCAGGGGTATTCCAGCAGTAGTCAATTAATGGATCCAGCGATGAACATCAAAGTGGGTACAGCTTATCTGGACTTGGTTTACCAGCGTTTTGGCAATAACCGTGTTCTTGCCAGTGCGGCCTATAATGCTGGCCCCAAAAATGTTGAACGCTGGCTGGCGAATAGTGCTGATCGTATTGACGCGATAGCTTTTATTGAGAGCATTCCTTTCGGGGAAACACGCGATTATGTCAAAAACGTACTGGCTTATGATATGTATTACCATAATTTTATGGGAATACATTCAAATGCGTTGACTAACGCAGAATGGCAAAGGCGTTATTAATTTTAGATATAACTATGGTATGCTGCTGTACTAGTTAAATAGTATGGCCGCTTATTATGATACCAAATCACTTGATTGATCCGGCACTCACCCCGGAAAATAGCGATGACTGGCTCACTTTTGTGGGATTGTTACAGTCAGCATTTGAACAAAATTTGCAACATCCGATTTTGCAGCTATTATTGACTCCCGATGAGCGCACGGCTCTGTCAACTCGGATTCGGATTGTTCAGGAATTAATGCGTGGGCAGATGAGCCAGCGTGAGTTGAAAAATGAACTTAGTGTAGGTATAGCGACAATTACGCGTGGCTCCAACAGCTTAAAAGCAGCACCAGCTCCTGTCAGGGCGTGGTTGGAAGCGCAATTATTAAAAAGCTAAAATAACCAAAGCGGGGTCATTTTGTTATGACCCCTGACGGCCACGCCGTTAAGGTTGGTTATTCAACTCTTTGTAAATTTCATGATGAATAGGAACAAGAGCCAATATCAGCGCCTGATGATAAACGCTGGTGCGGGTAAGAATACCGTTAGTAAAAAAGCCGATTGCGCCACCTTTCTGCTTGATATTATCGACGCCGGTCAAATAAGCCATTTCATGGCCAAGCTCGCGTCCTTCACGAATGCCTTCCAATACTTTTTCAGGCAGCATCAGACTGGCAGAGCGCGACTCACCCCGAATTTGCTTGTATTCGATAACCATCCAGGCGAACGTCATGTCATCTTCAATTCCAGCTTCAACTCCAACCCAAAAATCGGCTTCTGGCCGAACCTGACGGGCTGCCATCACGCGGTGACGGGCACCGGTACGGGTCTCAGTATTGCCAATGGGTTGTTGAGGGACGCTGCTGTCTACGTTGACATCTTCTATGCGGTAAGTGCCGGGGCCAAAAACATCATCGAATGCAAGGTTAATCGCTTTTATTTTTGCAGGGTTAGTTGTTGCAGCAATAACGTGGTACATAATAAATAAATTATCCTTTGAACTATTTCAGATGCAGTATAACGGAAAATGAATATGTTACAGGTCTATCTTGTTCGCCATGGCGAAACCGAATGGAACGTGGCTCGCCGTATTCAGGGGCAAACTGACAGTCCCTTGACTGAAATTGGCCTGCGTCAGGCACGCTTGGTAGCACAGAGAGTAAAATCACAAAACATCACACATGTTATCACCAGTGACCTTGGTCGAACACGTCAAACCGCAGAAATCATCGCGAAAGCCTGTGGGTGTAAAGTGCTGCTGGAACCCCGTTTGCGGGAGTTAAACATGGGTGTTCTGGAAAATCGTGAACTGAATTCCCTGACTCCTGAAGAAGAATCCTGGCGTAAAAGTCTTGTCGATGGTACACCAAATGGGAAGATCCCAGAAGGTGAATCAATGAATGAATTGTCAGCTCGTATGCGGGCAGCGCTGGAAAGTTGCCTTGGCCTGCCAGCAGGCAGCCGCCCGTTGTTAGTGAGTCATGGTATAGCATTAGTCTGTTTGGTCAGTTCTATCTTGGGGCTTCCTGCCAACTCGGAGCGCCGCCTGCGGCTAAGAAACTGCTCTATCTCAAGAGTGGATTATCAAGATAGCCCGTGGCTGGCTTCGGGCTGGATTGTTGAAACTGCGGGTGATATCACACATCTGGATATGCCCGCATTGGATGAATTACAGGGTTAACGCTCAATTGGGATGAGGTACTCAAATTCCACAACGTGGGTTTGAGACTCATCCTCAAAGTTTTTCCATTCAAGATTAGTAAGGTAGTATCGCTCAACATCGTATCCTTTCCTGCGAGTGATGTTTAATTTAGGCAAGCAGATACCATAAACTGTAAAGAGGAACTCTTTTAATTGTTCTTTGCCCCCAAAATAACTGAATGAAATATAGTCACCGCCAGGTAGAACAACAGGCCTATTGTCTTGCGTATTAAATGTGGCATATTCTGGTTCTATTGCTGTGGTATAGAAAACAGTCTGCTCATCTTCATGCTCTGCGCTGAGATCGGAATGGTGCAATCCGTACAGCCTGGGGGGAAGTGTTTCAGCATGTTGCAGATAGTTTACCCAAAAACCGTGACGCATCTCTGTGCAGGCACTTGACCACTGCTCTAGAGTATAAGAACAAGTATGCTCAGTACCGATAAGAAGCTGATCTTCCAACGTGACATACTTGTGTGCTGGCAACGGTTTGTTATCCAACATAATGGGTGGACAAATACCCGTAGCACACCACTCTTCATTTCGGCGGTAGGAAGCAGGCGTTCGGTTGAACTGTTTTTTGAAGGCCCGAGTAAACGTTTGTTGAGAATCAAAACGATATTGCAATGCAATGTCCAGAATAGGGCGACTGGTTAAACGCAATGCAACTGCGGCTTTGGATAACCGTCTTGCTCGGATATAAGAACCAATAGCCTGACCTGTGACGTCCTTGAACATGCGCTGTAAGTGCCACTTGGAGTAACCTGCTTTTGCTGCAACGTTATCGAGGGATAGTGGACGATCTAGGTTATTATCCATCCAATGCAGCAAATCTCGAATGATGTTGGTTTGATCCATACATCTCCCTAAGTCATTAAGACAAAAAGAAAATCATACAAATGTACAACAACTTACTATTTTGAAAAACCAAAACGTTTTTCTGAATGCAACTGTTATGCAGTTTGGTCGAGAATTAACACCTACCATTTCCAAAAGGTAAAAAACATAGCTTATGATGCCTCTTGATGGTCGGAGAGCAGAAATTATTCCTATTCTCACTGGTAAAAGTTGTTAATTCTAGATGCCATGAATGATTAATTTTGTTTTGTGTAAACCTGAGCATGTAATACCCACTTTTACGGAAAAACCTTCTCATTAAATTAAACAAGAATTTTCTTGGAATAAATTAATAGCTTAACCGATAATCTGTCAAGAGTTATATTGTTAAATTCATTAACAATAGGCATCATTATGTTCATTTTCACAACCATTTCCACCCGCCAACATACATAGGTTGGTGGATGTTGAACATAAAACAGGCTGATAAAAACTTTCTCAAAATAGGCGTATTTTTAAGTGTCATTCAAAAAGTGAGTTAACCAGTAGAAATGGACTTAAAGGCCATTTTTTACTCGTTTAGAATGGCTGTTCAGCTATAATGTCACGATTTTTCGTCATAAATACATTAGTGGTGAAAATGATTTAATGAAAGGTATTGATTAGCATTATATGTTAATAGTGAATATTTTCACTGCATTTATTTAATTTAAGTGGACTAAATATGGTAACAATCAAGAAAATAGTAATAGCGGCTGCCTTGATCTTTTCTCCTGTGATCCTGCATGCTGAGGAGATCGGTTCTGTCGATACCGTGTTCAAACTATTCGGTCCTGATAACAAAATAGTAATAGAAGCTTTTGATGATCCTGATGTCAAAAATGTCACCTGTTATCTGAGCAGGGCTAAGACAGGCGGGATCAAAGGCGGATTGGGGTTGGCAGAAGATACTTCTGATGCCGCTATATCCTGCCAGCAGGTCGGGCCGATTGAATTGAGCGACAAAATCAAGACATCTCCCAAAAAAGGGCAGGTTGTTTTCCAAAAACGTACATCTCTGGTGTTTAAAAAACTTCAGGTGGTTCGTTTCTACGATCCTAAACGTAGTTCTCTGATTTATTTAACTTATTCTGATAAAGTCATCGACGGGTCGCCTAAAAATGCGATCAGTGCGGTGCCGATGATGCCGTGGAAAGAGTGAGTTACCCATTAAACAAAAGCCCTGAATGTCGAAGGTCATTCAGGGCTTTTTTGCAAATGCGGTAGTTTAGCTGGTATCGATTAGTCTTCTAAATCTCCACAGAAACGATAGCCTTCACCATGAATGGTGGCGATGATTTCTGGAGTATCTGGTGTGGTTTCAAAGTGTTTACGAATCCGACGGATAGTGACATCAACGGTGCGATCATGAGCTTTAAGTTCGCGCCCTGTCATTTTTTTCAGCAGTTCTGCACGAGTCTGGATTTTCCCCGGATTCTCACAGAAGTGGAGCATCGCGCGGAATTCGCTGCGTGGCAGTTTATACTGATCTCCCATTGGGCTTACCAGAGAGCGGCTGTTGATATCTAATTCCCATTCATTGAATTTATAGCTTTCAACTTGACGGCGCTCTTCACCTGAATGACTCAGGTTCATAGTCCGGGAAAGCAAATTCCGTGCACGGATGGTTAATTCTCGTGGGTTAAATGGCTTGGTGATGTAATCATCAGCGCCAATTTCAAGCCCAAGGATTTTATCCACCTCATTGTCACGCCCTGTTAAAAACATCAGGGCGACATTTGCCTGCTCACGTAATTCACGGGCAAGAAGTAACCCATTTTTACCTGGCAGATTGATATCCATAATCACTAAGTTGATATCGTTATCTGACAGAATGTTGTGCATTTCTGAGCCATCAGTGGCTTCATAAACGACATACCCTTCAGCTTCAAAAATGCTTTTCAGGGTATTGCGTGTGACAATTTCGTCTTCAACAATCAAAATGTGCGGGGTTTGCATGGTTGCTACCTAAAATCGCTAAAAAAACAGAATCTGTATGACGCAAGCTGTTATTATTAAAAGAAAATATGCTGATATTGTTCTGAATCACAGAAAACGCAGCTCATGTCCAAAATAAACGTTGTTGATATATTTTACGCTAGAAGCCAGCATCGCTTTTTTGAGGGTACATACCCGAAAAAGCGGGTTTAAACAGGGGCATATATTAGTCTATTAACAGCAACATAACAGCTAGTAATGCATTCGCCCTCTAAAAAAGCTAACTTTTGTTGATACATATCAAAATCAATTGTAGCACGTTAACATTCGTTGTAATTGTTAATTTTAAACTCGGTCATATGTTATTAAATTGAAAGAATGTTGTTAACTCTGTGATGTTGCCAGAACGTGTAGAGAGGTTAACAGTAACACGCTCATGTCAAGATGAGCGTGTTTTTATCATAAAGACAAAATAATTACAAAATATGTTTTTTATGACATTAAATTCTATAAACCGACATTGTCGGCCAGATAATTGCGTAATCGTTTCGCTATATCCTGAATGATTACAACGCGAAAAATGGCATTTTTTTATGCTTTCATGACAAAAATATTTGACTTCGGCCACAGTTTGCTTTAACCAATAGGGGGTCAACCGAATTAAAAGACAGACAGGAAATCATGCGCCATATCAGCCCGAAAAATAAGGTTACTACAGAAACCATTACGACGATTACCACCGGAACCATGAGTTACGGGGCGGGCTGACGCGTAAACATAAAATAAAAAAAGCCCGTATCCTACAAGATACGGGCTTTTTTTTGGACAGAAATCAGGAGAAAAATACTAATGCGAGTACTGAAATTTGGGGGCACCTCAGTTGCAAATTACCAGCGTATACTGAGTGTTGCTGATATCGCCGAAAGTGAACTATCCCTTGGGCAAGTGGCCCTGGTTCTTTCTGCACCTGCAAAAATCACGAACCACTTGGTGGCGATGATAGACAAAACGGTTGCAGGGCAGGATATTGTTTCTAACATGAGCGATGTGTCCCAAATCTTTGCTGATTTGCTGTCGGGCTTAAAAGAACATCAGCCGAATTTCGGTTATGAATACCTGAAAGGCGTTGTGGAACGTGAATTTGCCTACCTGAAACAGACCTTGCATGGCATTTCGCTATTGAAGCAGTGTCCAGACAGCATTAATGCTGCTCTGATTTGTTGCGGTGAAAAACTGTCCATTGCCATTATGGGGGCGGTTTTACAGGCGCGGGGTCATAAAGTGACAGTTATTGATCCGGTCAAAAACCTGCTTGCCCACGGGCATTATCTTGAATCGACCGTTGATATTCACGAATCGTCCAAACGCATTGCTGCGTTGAACATCCCGGCTGGGCATATCATTCTGATGGCGGGTTTTACTGCGGGTAACGATAACGGTGAATTGGTGGTACTGGGGCGCAATGGTTCCGACTACTCAGCGGCAGTGCTGGCTGCGTGTTTACGCGCAGACTGCTGCGAAATCTGGACTGACGTAGATGGCGTTTATACTTGCGATCCAAGGGCTGTACCCGATGCACGTCTGCTAAAAAGCTTGTCATATCAGGAAGCGATGGAGCTTTCTTATTTCGGTGCCAAAGTCCTTCATCCGCGGACAATCGCGCCTATTGCCCAATTTCAGATCCCTTGCCTGATTAAAAACACGGCGAACCCCGATGTGCCGGGCACCTTTATCGGAGAAGGACAGAAAGACGAAAATCTGCCCGTCAAAGGCATCACCAACCTGAACAATATGGCGATGATCAACGTCTCAGGTCCTGGCATGAAAGGTATGGTCGGGATGGCGGCGCGGGTGTTTTCCGTCATGTCTCGCAAAGGTATTTCTGTCGTGTTGATCACACAGTCTTCATCGGAGTACAGCATTAGCTTCTGTGTGCCGCAAAAGGAGCTGACAAAAGCACAGAAAGCGCTGACCGAAGAATTTTATCTGGAGCTGAAAGATGGTGTACTCGATCCCATTGATGTGATCGATAACCTTGCCATCATCTCTGTTGTTGGGGACGGAATGCGCACTCAGCGAGGTATCTCTGCCCGGTTTTTCTCTGCGCTGACCCGCGCCAATATTAACATTATCGCCATTGCACAGGGATCATCTGAACGTTCCATTTCGGCAGTGATTGACAATGATACCGCTACCACAGCGGTTAGGTTCTGCCACCAAATGTTGTTCAACACCGCTCAAGTGGTTGAAGTCTTCGTGGTGGGTGTGGGAGGGGTGGGTAGTGCATTGATTGAACAGATCCGTCGCCAGCAGTCATGGCTCAAACAAAAACACATTGATCTGCGAGTGTGTGGCATTGCCAATTCACGGGCGATGTTGACGGATATGCAGGGCATCGGTCTGGATAATTGGCAACAGTCACTGTCGGAAGCGATCGAGCCTTTCAGCTTGAGCCGCCTTATCCGTCTTGAAAAAGAATATCATCTTCTGAATCCGGTCATTGTGGACTGCACTTCGAATCAGTCGATTGCGGAGCAGTATGCCAGCTTTTTAGGCGATGGTTTTAATATCGTGACACCGAATAAAAAGGCTAATACGTTGTCGATGGCCTACTATCGTCAAATTCGTCAGGCAGCCGAAAAATCGAAACGAAAATTCCTGTATGACACCAACGTAGGAGCAGGATTGCCGGTTATCGAAAACTTGCAGAATCTGCTCAATGCGGGGGATGAACTGGTGCAGTTCAACGGCATTCTGTCCGGCTCGTTGTCTTATATTTTCGGTATGTTGGATGAAGGCATGACGCTTTCACAAGCGACTCTGCTGGCAAAAGAAAAGGGCTTTACCGAACCGGATCCACGGGATGATCTCTCCGGTATGGATGTTGCCCGCAAGCTATTGATCCTTGCACGTGAATCTGGCTATGAACTGGAATTGGAAGATATTCACGTCGAGCCAGTCTTGCCGGCTGCGTTTGATGCCAGCGGTGATGTTGGTCGCTTCCTGCAACGTTTGCCACAGCTGGATCAAGAATTCACTCATCGTGTTGCGGATGCCGCAAAACAGGGGAAAGTTCTGCGTTACGTTGGCATCATTGAACAAGGCCGTTGTAGGGTGAAAATTGCCGCAGTTGATGGCAACGATCCGCTTTATAAGGTCAAAAATGGCGAAAACGCACTGGCTTTCTATACCCGTTATTATCAACCCATTCCGCTGGTGCTACGTGGCTACGGTGCTGGGAATGATGTCACAGCCGCCGGGGTTTTTGCCGATATATTACGAACTCTGTCATGGAAATTGGGGGTTTAATGGTGGTCAGAATTTATGCACCCGCCTCTATCGGGAACGTTGGCGTTGGGTTTGATGTGCTCGGCGCAGCGGTTTCTCCTGTTGATGGCTCGTTGCTTGGAGATTGCGTCTCTGTCTGTGAAGCTGAACATTTCAGTTTAAGTAATGAAGGGCGGTTTGCCGACAAATTGCCTGCTGATCCCAAACACAACATTGTTTATCAATGCTGGCAGCTTTTTTGCCAGCATCTGGGAAAAGAGCTGCCTGTTGCCATGACACTGGAAAAAAACATGCCGATTGGTTCAGGGCTGGGTTCCAGTGCCTGTTCGGTGGTTGCTGCTCTGGTGGCATTGAATAAGTATGCTGACTGTCCATTTGACAGCAACCAATTGTTGGACATGATGGGCGAGTTGGAGGGACGTATTTCCGGCGGTGTACACTATGATAATGTCGCTCCATGCTACTTAGGGGGGTTGCAACTGCTCCTTGCGCAGAAAAATGCCGTTTGTCAGTTTGTTCCTACTTTTGATGATTGGTTGTGGGTGATGGCTTACCCCGGCATCAAAGTTTCGACATCAGAAGCCCGTGGCATTCTGCCGGCAAATTACCCCCGTGAGGATATGATTGAGCACGGTCGTTATTTTGCGGGATTTATTCACGCCTGTCATACCCAGCAATCCGAACTGGCGGCTAAATTGATGAAAGATGTCGTTGCTGAACCTTATCGCACACAACTTTTACCCGGATTTGCCAATGCGCGTGATGGAGTAAAGAAACGAGGAGCTCTGGCGTGCAGTATTTCGGGTTCTGGGCCGACATTATTTGCGATCTGCAATGACATGGCTGTAGCGAAAGAAGTCGCACAGTGGCTGCAACAACATTACGTACAAAATGATGAAGGTTTTGTGCATATTTGCCGTCTGGATCTCGCAGGCGCACGACAGGTAGAGTAACGATGAAACTATATAATTTAAAAGACAGCAGCGAGCAGGTCAGCTTTTCACAGGCGGTTAAACAGGGATTGGGCAGACAGCAGGGGCTGTTTTTTCCGCAGGACTTACCTGAATTCAGTCGTGACGAAATCGACGAATTATTGAAACTGGATTTTGTCAGCCGTAGCCAGCGAATTCTCTCCGCTTTTATTGGTGATGAAATTCCCGCAGAACAATTGGCGGCTCGTGTCAAAAATGCTTTTGCCTTTCCTGCCCCGGTGACGGGCGTCGAAGACGATATCGTTTCGCTGGAGTTGTATCATGGACCGACACTGGCTTTCAAAGATTTTGGTGGTCGTTTTATGGCGCAAATTCTCACACAAATCGCGGGAGAACAGCCGGTTACTATTTTGACTGCAACTTCCGGTGATACCGGAGCGGCGGTTGCTCATGCCTTCTATGGCCTGGACAACGTACAGGTGGTGATCCTCTATCCAGAAGGGAAAATCAGCCCATTGCAGGAAAAATTGTTCTGCACACTGGGAGGGAATATCCACACCGTCGCTATCAAGGGCGATTTCGATGCTTGTCAGGCGTTGGTAAAGCAGGCTTTTGATGATGAAGAACTGAAACGTGCATTGTATCTCAATTCTGCCAACTCAATTAATATCAGCCGCTTATTGGCACAAATCTGCTACTACTTTGAAGCTGTTGCCCAGATCCCAGCAGAAAAACGTGAACAGTTGGTGATTTCCGTGCCAAGTGGCAACTTCGGTAACTTGACAGCGGGGTTGCTGGCGAAATCGTTGGGGCTGCCAGTAAAACGTTTTATTGCTGCGACGAATGTCAATGATACCGTTCCCCGTTATCTGTCTGAAGGAGCATGGCAGCCACATCAGACCGTTGCGACTCTTTCGAACGCGATGGATGTCAGCCAGCCAAATAACTGGCCGCGCATTGAAGAGTTGTTCCAGCGCAAAGGCTGGTCACTCAGTGAATTAGCCAATGGTGTGGTGGATGACAGCACCACTCAGGCCACAATGCAAGAACTGGCCGCCAAAGGCTATATTTCCGAACCCCATGCCGCTGTTGCCTATCGTGTACTGCGTGATCAATTACAGGCAGGAGAGTATGGTCTGTTCTTGGGAACGGCTCACCCGGCCAAGTTCAAAGAAAGCGTTGAAGCGATCCTCAGCCAGCCGCTGCCATTGCCACAGGAATTGGCAGAGCGTGCGGATTTAGCTCTGTTATCTCACTTTCTGCCTGCTGACTTTGCGAGTTTGCGCGAATTCTTAATGGAAAGAGCGCCGACATAACGTCGTATCTGTCACTCCACCTGAATAGCGGGTGGAGTGACATCAATCAATGCTGTTCAGGGCGTTTAAATACCCGCTCACTGCCTTTGGAGAGCGATTCATCGAAGGCGTATCCTTCCAGATTGAATTCCACCAGCCGGGCAGGATCAGTCAGTTGATTCTGAATGATAAAGCGGCTCATCAGCCCACGCGCTTTCTTGGCATAGAAGCTGATCACTTTATACTTGCCATTCTTTTCATCCAGAAAAATTGGTTTGATAATTTGAGCCGCTAGCTTTTTAGTATTCACTGACTTGAAATACTCATCTGATGCCAGATTGACCAACACATCATCACCTTGCTGTTCCAGTGCAGCATTCAGATTTTCAGTGATGAGATCCCCCCAGAACTTATACAAATCCTTGCCACGCGGGTTGTCCAGCCTGATCCCCATTTCCAGCCGATACGGCTGCATGAGATCAAGAGGGCGTAAGACGCCATACAGGCCGGATAACATCCGCAAGTGCGTTTGGGCAAAGTCAAAATCGGCGTCTGAGAAAGTTTCTGCCTGCATACCGGTATAGACGTCACCTTTAAAGGCGAGGATCGCCTGACGGGCATTTTCCGGGGTGAAATTCGGCTGCCATTCACCAAAACGAGCCGCATTCAGGCCGGCCAGTTTATCACTGATGCCCATCAGACTACCGATTTGCGCTGGCGTTAAGGTTCGGCAGACATCGATCAATTGCTTGGATTCCCCCAGCAATGCAGGCTGGCTATATTTCTTTGTTGCGGGTGGACTTTCATAATCGAGTGTTTTTGCAGGTGAAATAGTAATAAGCATGATTTTGTTCCGATATGATTTTGTTTCGAATCGTTTTCCCCATAATGCAGGCTTTCTCAACTTTAGCAAAAACAAACTGAAAAGGGCGAATAACAGCGATAAGATTTTCCTACCTTACAGCAGCGCTTGACCATGTTATTATCACCGGATGGCGAGGCAACAGTGCCAATATTTTACGTATAACGATGAGATATTAAACATGACCGATAAACTGACTTCCCTGCGTAAACTGACAACAGTCGTAGCAGATACTGGGGATATCGCGGCAATGAAGCTGTATCAGCCGCAAGATGCAACCACCAACCCTTCCTTGATTTTGAACGCAGCTCAAATCCCTGAATACCGCCAACTGATTAATGAAGCCATTGAATGGGCGCGTGGTCAGAGCGATTCTCGTGAGCAGCAGATTATTGATGCCGGCGACAAATTGGCAGTCAATATTGGTCTGGAAATTCTGAAACTGATCCCTGGCCGCATTTCCACCGAAGTTGATGCGCGCCTTTCTTATGACACTGAAGCCAGCGTAGCGAAAGCAAAACGTTTGATCAAACTGTACAACGAAGCGGGTATTAGCAATGACCGCATTCTGATCAAACTGGCTTCTACATGGCAGGGTATCCGTGCGGCGGAGCAACTGGAAAAAGAAGGCATCAATTGTAACCTGACCCTGCTGTTCTCTTTTGCTCAGGCGCGCGCTTGTGCGGAAGCGGGTGTTTATCTGATTTCTCCGTTTGTTGGCCGGATCCTTGACTGGTACAAAGCGAATGGCGATAAGAAAGAATTCGCACCACATGAAGATCCGGGCGTGATCTCTGTTGCTGAAATTTACCAGTACTACAAAGAACATGGTTATAACACGGTGGTTATGGGCGCAAGTTTCCGTAATTCCGGTGAAATTCTGGAACTGGCTGGCTGTGACCGTCTGACTATCTCTCCTGCGCTGCTGAAAGAATTATCTGAAACAGCAGGTGAAGTTGAGTGCAAACTGGGTTATGAAGGCGAGATCAAAGCGCGTCCAGCTCGATTGACAGAAGCTGAGTTCTACTGGGAACACCATCAGGATGCGATGGCGACCGAAAAACTGGCGGAAGGTATTCGTAAATTTGCCGTAGATCAGGGCAAGCTTGAGAGCATGATCGCTGATCTGCTGTAATCTTAAGCGACACGCTATTTTTTCTTCCACAAAGGCGACATAATGAGGTCGCCTTTTATTTTTTCGCTTCACCATAAGCGATATTTTCTCTCTATTTTTTCTGTTAATTGAGGTTCGTATGAATCTACTGCGCATTGGCCTCGTGTCTGTTTCTGATCGTGCTTCAAACGGTGTCTATCAGGACAAGGGCCTCCCTGCATTGGAAACATGGTTGGAAAAAGCGATTACCACGCCTTTTAGCGTCGAAACTCGGCTGATCCCTGATGAGCAAATCCTGATTGAACAAACCCTGTGTGAATTAGTCGATGAACGGGGCTGCCATTTGGTACTGACAACGGGAGGAACCGGGCCAGCTAGCCGTGATGTGACGCCAGATGCAACACTGGCGATTGCTGATCGTGAAATGCCCGGATTTGGTGAACAAATGCGCCAGATCAGCCTTCAATTTGTGCCAACAGCGATTTTATCCCGTCAAGTGGGCGTTATTCGTCATCAAGCGTTGATCCTCAACCTGCCTGGTCAACCGAAAGCCATTGCGGAAACGTTGGGAGGTCTGAAAGATGGCAGTGGCAAGGTGTTGGTGTCAGGGATTTTTGCTAGTGTCCCTTATTGCATCCAACTGCTGGATGGCCCTTATGTGGAAACTGATGAAACGGTAGTCGCCGCTTTTCGGCCGCCGCTAAAAAATGGATAATGTTAATCTAAAATTAGCGTCTTGCGCTTGAGTCGTTTTAGCCTGTTACGCAGGTTCTTCACGTTTCAAGCGAGGCTCCCACGCGTACCACAGCCAGCATTGCCGTTTTCTGTTGCCGCTGAATACACATCATGGCACGAGTTTTTTAGAGTGCGTACAACAGCGTTAATACTGACATGAAGTGCCCGTGCCGTATCACGAATACCGGCGTTATTCATGGCAAGCCCGGTAAGTGTATTCGAGCTGGAAGGTTCTACGACAGGACTGGCAATAATATCGTTGATGCCCAGCTTTTCCTTTGTCGTGCTTTGGTCATAAAATCGACACTTCACTTCAACTAATGCCATAACGATCCCTCGCTCCCTCATGTATTTACTTTCATTATACGTGAGGGAGGGACAACGAGATGAATACGTGATCCACTAACACTTAACCAATCAAATACGTCAGCACCTGTTGTTGCGGCATCAGGACAAAACTCCCATGAAATTGCGAGCCAGCCTGATATTCATCAGATAATGTTTTCAGCAATTTGATGCTCACGGTGTGATTACGGCAATCAATGGCTGTAATTTCAGCAGCATGAAAATCAAAAAAGCGTTTTACATGGGGGTGAAGTGCCTTGAAAAGGCTCTCTTTGATGGAAAAGGTAAGAGTAAATGCTTGAGCGAAAGAGAGTGTACATTCTTTCAGCAATTCTGCTTCGGTTTCATTAATGACAGTGCGTGAAACACTATCGATAGTATCCTGCTTAATTTCTTGTTCGATATCCACCCCAATTATCTGATATTTCTCGCGGGAAGCGGCAAAAACAATGGCGCAGTTGGCGGAGTGGGACAGGGAGCCGCAAATCTTATCAGGCCAGACAGGAGAGCGGTCTGGCGCATTTATGACCTGAAATTCAGGATAGTCCATGCTATTTAAGATCTGTTGAGTGCAGTAGCGAGCCGCCAGATATTCAGCTTTCCGTTTGTTTACCGCGTTCTGTAGCCTTGCCGGATAGGTAATACCGTACTTATCAAATAAAATATCCTGATAGCAAGCCTGATTATAATAAGTCTGCATTACCTGAATATCAGGGTATTTGGGTAAGTTGCCTCTTTGGATGACGGTGAAGAAGGGATCATCGATGGCAGTGGTTTTAACTGGGGTAAAAGTAATTTCTTTCATGATCAATAGAATATTATGGGTGAGTTATTATCTATTAATTTTGCCACACTTTAGCGCTTGTTCACTAACTTACTGACTCTTTTTATACTCTTTCTTGTTATCATTTTTATTGTGTGAAACAGTGACACTAACAAAAACTGGCACGCGGAAGAATGTGATATCGTGTTTATCGAATCTTTGCATGAGTCAATCAAATTGAGAAAGAGGTTAATGTGGAAATATTAGTGACAGGTGGAATGGGATATATCGGCAGTCATACTTGTGTTCAGATGATGGAAGCGGGAATGACGCCGATCATTATCGATAACCTGTGCAATGCCAATCGCGAAGTATTGGCGCGCATTGCGGCATTGACGGGTGTGATGCCCCTGTTTTATGAAGGGGATATTCGTGATGAATCATTCCTCGATACTATTTTTTCCCGCCATCAAATTCAGTCGGTGATTCATTTTGCAGGTTTGAAGGCGGTTGGGGAATCTGTCGCTAAACCTATTGAATACTATGATAACAATGTCAATGGTACGCTGGTGCTGATGCGCAGCATGCATAAAGCGGGCGTAAAAAGCATTATTTTCAGTTCATCTGCAACGGTGTATGGCGATCCGGAGATCGTTCCAATTACAGAGCAATCCGCCGTGGGCAATACCACTAATCCTTATGGCACCAGCAAGTATATGGTTGAGCGCTGTCTGTCTGATCTTCATCACGCCGAAAGTGATTGGTCGGTAGTGTTATTACGTTACTTTAATCCGGTTGGTGCACATCCTTCTGGTACTATGGGCGAAGATCCGCAGGGCATTCCCAATAATTTGCTGCCATACATCGCTCAAGTGGCCGTAGGCCGCAGAGAAAAGCTGTCCGTTTATGGCAGTGATTACTCAACGCATGACGGTACAGGCGTTCGCGATTATATCCATGTTATGGATTTGGCTGATGGACATATTGCGGCACTGAATGCCGTTGGCAAGAAATCAGGTCTGCACATCTACAATCTAGGAACCGGAAAAGGGACTAGCGTATTGGAAATGGTTACGGCATTTAGCCACGCTTGTGGCAAACCCGTTCCTTATGAAATCTGTCCGCGTCGTCCGGGTGATATCGCCGAATGTTGGTCAAGTCCAGAAAAAGCAGAACGTGAGCTGGGCTGGAAAGCCAGCCGCACTCTGGTTGAAATGACGGCTGATGCATGGCGCTGGCAATCTCAAAACCCTAATGGTTATACCCAATAGGGTTAAAAAGGGAATCCCTCCCCTGAGTCACGTCAGCGTGAAGGTAGGGGAGGGGGTTAAACAGATACTGTGAATTTATGCATTATTACCCATTTCTTTACCAACTATTGTCATTCATCACAATAAGTATGCTTAACTGTCTTGAAATCACAGTAACGGCTTTACAGACAGTCGGTGAAAAAGGTTGGGATGGTTTTGCGTTATTACGGATAAACACGGAAAATCATTAAGCTATTATATCCTCGTTTTTTTGGATATTTATTTGTGTATAAATATTGAAGATGAGTATTAAGGTTTACAAAAAGGATGGCTTATTTAAATCATAAACCATCCTTTAAAATAATAACTGAGCATGGAGTCTTTAATAAGACTGATAATTAATCGATAGTTTCTAAAGAGCAACTCATTAAATAAAACGTAATATTATTGTTTTTTGACCGCAGTTTTTTCAGATTTACGGGCTAACTGACAGGCTTTACGTTCATTGGACTCTCGGTCTTTAATCACTTTTGCTGTTTCATCCACAGTAGGGAGGGTAAAACCCATATCATCATAAGCACCAAAACCAATCAGGCGATAGCCACTTAGTTGGGTATTTACGGGGATACGGAATTCTTTTTTCTCTCCCGGCGCCAGTGATTCAAATGATTGTACTGCCGGAGCCTGAGGTTCACATTTGGTATTCAGAGGTAAAACCGCCAGATAGCCGCCTGCTACAGGTTTATTGCCTTTATTTTCTAGCGTGCCCCCTACAAAGAATTTGCCATTGGCTCCCAACCCCATGTGGAATAACAGGTGCGCTTCGCCTTTCGCCCATAAGGCAGAGCTAAACAGGCTACCCGCCAGTAACATCGCTCCGTATGTGTAACTACGCCATTTCATTTTTATTCTCCTATTGAGTGAATTCCTAACATGAAATAGGTATTGCAGTGGTTAGAGAAAAAATCAAGTTAACCTCAATGATATCAATTTGTTTATCTGGTTATTTATTCGTATGTACGCAATGACTATTGACTTCTCCCTGTACTGCATCATTATCTGTTGTAACTCTGGTGAATTCATCCGGATCCAATATAGCAATATAGCTGGTTAAATAGTGGTTGCAACCTATGCTGTCGGCTATGTTCAGCGCTTCCGGAGGGTTAAGGAGGGTGATATTAGGTAGTGATTTGTATTCGTAGTCCCATTGCTGAGAAATATTAAGTACCGGCAAATCAGGCGGTAAATTGGGAACGATATCTTTTGCATAGTTGAATACTTCATAGTGGCTAAAATTATTATCAACATATTCAACAAATTCATTATTTCCGGGTCTCGGACAAGCAAACAAACAGGCAGAATGATTGGGGGCTAAAAAAGCGATATCACACATCAAATAAGAAGCGATGGCGGCTCCAAGACTATGAGCAAGTATTGTGAATTGGCCGTTTATACCTATGATTTGAGTAATCGCATTGGCCAGTTTGAGTTGGCTATAATCACATTCAGAATTAAACGCAATGAGTTTCAGTGAGTCGTAAACGCTATAAAAACCGCGGCTTACTTTCCGTTCTGGAGCACTAGACCAAGGCGATGTAAAAATGGCAATGATATTATGGAGATCCTCCAGAAGGTTTGTGTCATCCGTTCCTCGGAATATAATGACGTACTCTCCCGGGGCATTCTTCTTCTCTGCAATATATCCGTAACAGATACTCTGCGGCAATGTGAACAACATTTTTTTTTCTACTGAGAAAGAAGTGTCATCTCCAGAAATATAAGCGATAAGATTCCATCCATCCTCTTTGATACGTGGATCAGCAGGGGGAGTGGGATTATTGTAATATTTTTCATTCATATCATATGCATACATGATTAATGATGCCAGTTTTGCTGCTTCAGTATGCGTATACATAACATATCTCCTCTATATTATAGAAAAAGTAGAAATATGATATTTCATCTTGAAGAAATTGTGGAGAATTTGGGCGTGTAGTGTGGAGTTTCAGAGCGCTATTGATGATCTATTGATGTTAAAGAGATACCCTTTTTATCGGGTTGGCCGAGTATTTAGTAAAAATAACGATCTATCTATTAATATAGAATTAATCACATTTTGTTATATATAGTTTTTATTTGTTCTTTTAAATCCATTGTCATGCGGCGTTATTCTTTACCAATCTGAAAGTTTTAATTTGCAAATATCAATGATTATCAAGAGGCTAATATGGCTGTACCACGTTCGGTTCTTGAACTGATTGGCAATACTCCGCTACTGGAGCTGACCCATCTGGATACTGGCCCATGCCAGTTGTTTATCAAGTTGGAGAACCAAAATCCGGGGGGCTCTATTAAAGACCGAGTGGCTCTTTCAATGATTGAAAAGGCTGAAAAACAGGGATTGTTGCAGCCAGGTGGAACCATCATTGAAGCGACGGCCGGTAATACCGGTATCGGGCTGGCGCTGGTCGCTGCCATGAAAGGCTATAAACTGATTCTGGTTGTGCCTGATAAGATGAGCCGGGAAAAAATTTATCACTTGCGGGCATTGGGAACGGATGTACGTCTGACCCGTTCTGATGTTGGCAAAGGGCATCCTGAGTATTATCAGGACTACGCGCTGCGTTTGTCGAAGGAAATCAGTGGTGCCTATTATATCGATCAGTTCAACAATTCCTCTAATTCACTGGCTCATGCCACGACGACAGGCCCCGAAATCTGGCAACAGATGGAGCATAACGTGGATGCTGTGGTGGTTGGTGTAGGTTCTGGCGGTACGCTTGGCGGTTTGAGTCAATACTTCAGAGAAGTCTCTCCCGATACAGAATTTGTTCTCGCTGATCCGAAAGGGTCAATTCTGGCAGATTATGTTGAGTACGGCCGTTACGATGAAGCCGGAAGTTGGTTTGTGGAAGGTATTGGTGAAGACTTTATCCCGCCGCTCGGGGATTTTTCTCAAGTTCAGAATGCCTATCGGATTACTGATGCAGAAGCCTTTTCCAGCGCCAGAGATTTGCTCCTGCAAGAGGGCATTCTGGCGGGTTCATCTTCGGGAACTTTACTGGCCGCCGCTCTACGTTATTGCCGCGCCCAGAAGACGCCAAAACGGGTGGTGACGTTAGCCTGTGACAGTGGTAACAAATATCTGTCTAAGATG
The DNA here is from genome assembly GCF_000027225.1 of Xenorhabdus bovienii SS-2004. Classification (NCBI taxonomy): domain Bacteria; kingdom Pseudomonadati; phylum Pseudomonadota; class Gammaproteobacteria; order Enterobacterales; family Morganellaceae; genus Xenorhabdus; species Xenorhabdus bovienii. Next base: position 3,413,011 of record NC_013892.1, on the reverse strand, counting down.
TTTAATGATTACTGGTTATTGGAGCAAGGGTTACGTTCACAGCCACAAGAGAATGATTTGAGTGATTACATTACCTATCGTTATCGGGAGGGTGCAACAGTTTCAGTTTCGCCGCAGGATACTTTGCAAATCGCTCATGGCCGAATGCGCCTGTATGACATTTCACAGTTGCCTGTGCTCGAAAATGAACAGGTTGTGGGCATCATTGATGAATGGGATTTAATGCATGCCATTCACTCAGATTCTAATAATTTTTCTTTGCCAGTCAGCAAGGCAATGACGGGTCAAGTTAATACCCTCAATAAAAAGGCTCCACTGGAGCAGTTGACTGCAACTTTTGATGCGGGTCATGTGGCTTTGATTGTGGATGATAACAATCGTTTTCTGGGTCTCGTTACCCGTACTGACGTGCTGAATGCATGGCGCCAACAACTCAATTGATTTCTCAGGAATAATTTAATGACTACAACTAAGTTTGATACAAAAAGCGTTCATGCAGGCTATGTCCCCGATCATACCGGCGCTGTCATGCCCGCAATTTATGCCACTTCCACTTATGCACAACCTGCTCCCGGCCAGCATACAGGCTATGAGTACTCTCGCAGTGGTAACCCAACCCGCGATGCCCTGGAGAGTGCTATTGCTGAATTGGAAAACGGTACGCGTGGCTATGCTTTTGGTTCAGGGCTGGCCGCCAGCTCTACTATTTTAGAGCTACTGGATAAAGACAGTCACATTATTGCCGTAGATGATCTGTATGGCGGGACTTACCGGTTATTGGAAAAAGTCCGTCGCCGGACGGCTGGCCTGCGTGTTACGTATGTTGAAGCGGGGAATACTGCTGCACTGGAAGCCGCCATTGAGCCTGATACAAAAATGATTTGGGTGGAGACACCAACCAATCCACTGCTGAAACTGGCTGATCTGGCTGCCATTGCTCAGATCGCCCAGCGTCATAAGATTATCAGCGTAGCGGACAATACTTTTGCATCTCCCTATATCCAGCGCCCTCTTGATTTAGGTTTTGACATTGTTGTTCACTCAGCAACCAAATATCTGAATGGTCATTCTGATGTTGTCGCGGGTCTTGCCGTGGTGGGAAGCAATGCTGAACTGGCGGAACAGGTTGCTTTCCTGCAAAACTCCATTGGTGGCATTCTCGATCCTTTCAGCAGTTTTCTTGTCCTGCGTGGTATACGGACGTTGGCACTGCGTATGGAGCGCCATATCGATAATGCAGAGAAGATTGCACATTGGCTGGAGCAGCAACCTCAAATAGAGAAAGTATTTTATCCGGGTCTGGCTTCCCATCCTCAGCATGAATTAGCAAAACGTCAGATGCAGGGTTTTGGTGGCATGATTTCCGTGGTATTGAAAGGCGATGATGACTATATACGCCGAGTGATTAAGGAACTGAAATTATTTACGCTGGCAGAAAGTCTTGGCGGAGTAGAAAGTTTGATTGGCCAGCCATTTACGATGACCCATGCTTCGATTCCACTGGAAAAACGTCTGGCATCAGGTATTACACCCCAATTGATCCGTATTTCAGTCGGTATTGAAAATTCAGAAGATTTGATTGCCGATTTTGCTCAGGCGCTAGAAAAAGCCAGTCTGTAACAAAAATAAGATAATGAAAAACAGAATGCCAGCCGTTATCCTTCGGTTGGCATTCTGTGCTGCTCTTTTTTAGCGATTGTCTTATTGCCTTCTGCTGTAAATTATCCCTAAATATCCACTTGAGGATAAGGTATTATTCCTGCTGAATAAGGCAAAAAAACTGACGTCAGATACCCAGTGAAAAGAGGATGATGTGTTATGGCAATTTTAAATATACTCACGATCCCTGATGAAAGATTGAGACAAAAATGTATTGATGTCACGCATGTTGATGAAATACAAACACTGATTGATGACATGTTGGATACAATGTATGACACAGATAATGGCATTGGCTTGGCTGCACCGCAGGTTGGCCGAAAAGAAGCCGTTCTGATCATTGATATCTCACCTAATCGGGATCAGCCAATGGTGTTAGTCAATCCCAAGATTGTTGAAAAAGAGCGTCGGGTCGTGAATCAAGAAGGATGTCTGTCTATACGCAATTAACTTGAAGATGCGGGTTTTAAAATCTGGAAGTTATCAGTCAACCGAGTGGTGAGTTCTTTCGCTTTTTCTGGCAATGTGACATGAAAAAAGTGGCGCAGCGTTTCACGGAATGTTTTGGTATCCGGAAAATAGACATTGTTTCGTACCTGCTCATTCACATACTTCCATAATCGCTCAATCGGGTTGAGATTAGGGCTGTAAGGCGGCAGGTAGTGCAACTCAATATTCAAAACCTCGGCAAAAAATTGGACGACTCCGGAACGGTGATAACCCGCACCATCCAGAATAATGTGGATTTTTTGCGAAAGTGGATAGGTTTCCCGGATTGAGCCGAAAAAAAGGACGACATTTTTCGCGTTAATCGTCGGATATTCACGAACAATAGTCTCTTCAATCCGTTGTAAATTAAGGGCACCCATGATGTTGAGTCGAGTACGACTGCCTGTGGTTTCAACCACTTTGACGTGCTTCCGCCCGCTCTTCATCCAGCCATAACTTAATTTTGTGGACAGGGTCGGGTGAACCGCATCAATAAATAAAATAGGCGCATTCTGGCCACATTCTTCTTTCAGCGCGTTGTAGGTTTCAATAAACTGTTGCTGTTTATCCGCATCAAATTTATGCGGAGCACCCATTGGCTTCTTGTAGCTGAAACCTTGACGGTGAAGCCATTTCGTCATTCCTGCGACAGTGAAAGTCACCTGCCATCGTGCCCGAACATAGGCCACAATTTGTGCGGTAGTGTGCATCAAATTTGCCATCAGATACTCAACTAATTCTGTTGTTTGTTCGGCAGACAAACGGCTTTCAGAGCCCCCATTTTCAGGGGCGAGTTTTTCCTCAGAGAAGTAATCTTTCAGATGGCGGCTCACCGTACTTTCATGGATCCGCAAAGCCTGAGCAATCATCTGGGCAGTCCAGCCTTCTGAGGCCAAAAGCACGGCCTTGATGCGGTCACGTACTCGTCCATCGCGAGTCGTATCATGCATCAATTCGAGGGCGTCTTTTTGGGCATCTGTTAGATTAATTTTCATGGGCGCAATCATGATCTGATACAAATGAAAAATCAAGCATCTTCAATGACGACGGGTATATACCGGGATATTACGCGGATGTAGAAAGGTTTGAAAAAGTGAAAGTGGAAGCATTGGATCGTCATGGCAAGGCTATGGTGGTGGAAAGTGAAGATTTTCTATCGATTGTTATGCAACATGAAATTGATCATTTGAATGGCATTGTTTTTATTGATTATTTATCACCCTTGAAAAGACAAATGGCGCTGAAAAAAGTAAAGAAATTTTTGAGTAATAAGACAAGTTAGCTATATAACGGGAAAGGAAAATATCACCAGTCGTTTCATGGTAATATTATTCCTTAACTCAATGTTTTAATTTTATATATCAGCATTATTTAAATCATTAATAATAAATAAAAATAAAAAAGATACAAATTTATTTATAAATAATAATTATGCGGGTTTGAGTACGGCGTCTTGTGCCGTTTTAAATTATTGTGATAAATGTTTATATAATTTAATTTATCGCTAATAGTATAAATGAGGAAATAATTGTGGCTGGAAAAAGTAATATTGCATTTTATCGGCAACCCAATTTTACTATCAGTTTGAATTTGATAGATACAACTGACGCTAAGGTTGGCGCCTATTTGATGATACTTGATGCTGAAGGGATCAATAACGCGCAGGTTTTCTCAAGTAAGCGTGGAAGTGAAATGGAATATGAATATATTCCATCAACGGCTTGTAGTAACCAACTTACATGCTCTATTTATATCAAAAAAACGGACAATGGCAGTTATCCGTTGGTTGGCACTTTCTATCTTAGTTATCATCCGGTATCTGGGCTTGTTGACATTACCGAAGTGAAAATATCGCCGGGAGCCTTGTTGAATTTGGAAGTAGATAGAGTAGATAACACTAAATTTCACTTCACACTGCAAGCGAAGCAATGCAATCAGGCTATTACATCAATATCATGAATTAGGCAATGGGCGAATGTTCATCAAAAACGGGCATGATACATGCATTGTTTTCATAAGAAAAAATGACGAGCCAGCAAGGGAGCTGTGAAGTTTTTTTTCAAATAAAAACCGCGTGGAAGTGTCATAATGGGTTGACCAAATTCTCCAATAGCTTCTGTCAACGCTCGGCTATTGGCGGCTTTGGGGCGTAATTGCAATACTTCCCCATGGCGTGCGGTGATATTCTCAACTTTGCCCAATACGATCAAATCCATTAATTCTTCCCAATCACGTCGCAATAGCTCTTCTTCAATCGGATCGGGGCTCCAGAGCAGTGGTGAACCGACACGGCGTTCAGCAAGTGAGATTGCCCTTTCCCCTTCAACAGGTATCCACAGGACACGGGATAATTTACGCCTGACGTGGCAATTTTCCCATCTAATGCCACTATTGCCCGTTAAAGGTGCAACGCAGACAAAAGTTGTTTCCAATGGTGAGCCTTTCTTATCTACAGGGATGGTTTTTAGTTCAATGCCAATATGTTCGAAATCTTGTTCTGGCTTGCTGCCTGCACTTGCGCCCAAATAATACTCAAGCAACATGCCAACCCAACCTTTATCCCGTTTTAGATCGGGAGGAATGGGCAGATTGGCCTGCGCAGCCAGCTCACCCATTGATAAACCAGCCAGAGCATTAGCTCGTTCGAGTAGTTGTTGTTCATTTTCAGGTGGACTGGGCGGTGTAAAGTACATGTTTATCGCATATATTTTTTATGGTTAAAAAATGTTCGGTATGATTATGGATAATCATTATGAACTTATCATTATGATGATTACCTTGATAATAGCATGATATACAAGATTTTTTAATTGGTGTTTACCGTATTAAAAATAGTCTTGTTATGATTGTTCACCTATTCCCAGCGATAATAAACAGGATCTTACACTATGTTATCCACAGATTTCTGGGATAAGTGATAAAAATTGAGATCACTGGTTTGATTTACAGCTCTGTTAACCCCTGTTTTCTACAAAAACAGACGATTTTTGCTTAACTAAAAGGCATATCCTGTGGATAAAATCATCATTGATTGATATTTGCTCAGTGTGAACAGAATAGGTCATTATGATGACTGATATCGCTTGTAAAAAAGAGAATAAAATGCATTAAGATAATGAAAAATAATAAATATTTATTTAAGTTTATGACGCATTATAAAATATGAAAGAAAAATATACCCGTCTTACCCCTGTCTTTTTCACATACATATCCACAGAAAAAGTGAATAAAATAGTGGGCGCCAGACTAAAAATGTTTATAACTTTAGCTTTTTCTGTGAATTATCCTTGCAGGGGGGTAACCACGCAGTTTTAAAATCAAACCCTCTGAACGTGTTCATTTTTACTCCCCTCATACTACGCCGCACCTGCATTTTTTTAACAAAGGTATTTCATAGTAGGATGGAATGATGGCCCCTCATCCTACTCGGTATAGGTAGATAGTGTCGGCTTTCAACACAGAAATGTAGGTTGATGCTGTAATGCCTGCCCGATGTTATCGAATCTATTTACCATACAGTGGCGTAAAATGTTGGTGCCTTAAATTTCTTCGGCAATATAACGTGCAATGATATCGCCCATTTCATCCGTACTGACTGCTTTGTCATTACCTGCTAAATCTGTTGTTCGATAGCCTTGCTCCAGTGCATGGTTAATGGCGTGTTCAATGGCGTTTGCAGCATCATCACGCTCAAAACTGTAACGCAGTAACAATGCGGTAGATAAAATCTGGGCGATGGGGTTGGCAATGTTTTTGCCTGCAATGTCAGGCGCTGATCCGCCCGCTGGCTCATATAAGCCAAACCCTTTTTCATTCAGGCTGGCGGAAGGTAACATCCCCATTGAACCCGTGATCATGGCGCATTCATCGGATAAAATATCACCAAAAATATTGGAGCATAGCAGGACATCGAACTGAGCCGGATTTTTGATCAATTGCATGGTGGCGTTGTCAATATACATGTGCTGGATTTCAACATCAGAGTACGCTCTTGCGACTTCGCTGACGACTTCACGCCACAGTACGGAGCTCTGTAAAACGTTCGCTTTATCAATTGATGTGACCTTATGACGACGCTTACGGGCAGATTCAAAAGCGATACGGGCGATCCGCTCTATCTCGAAACGATGGTAGATTTCGGTATCAAAAGCCCGCTCATATTTTCCTTTCCCTTCCCGTCCCTTGGGTTGACCAAAATAGATGCCACCCGTCAGTTCACGAACGCATAAAATGTCAAAACCTCTCTCCGCGATATCTTGGCGAAGTGGGCAAAAAGATTCCAAACCCGCATATAAGCGCGCCGGGCGTAAATTGCTGAACAGTTTGAAGTGTTTGCGCAGTGGTAGCAGCGCACCACGTTCTGGTTGTTCTGCGGGGGGCAAATGTTCCCATTTGGGGCCGCCAACGGAACCAAATAGGAGTGCATCGGCTTTTTCGCAACCGGCGATGGTTGTTTGAGGCAACGGGCAACCATGACGATCAATCGCAATGCCCCCTATGTCATATTCGCTGGTTGTTATGTGGAGGTTAAAACGCTGGCGGATTGCATCCAATACTTTATAGGCTTGTCTCATGACTTCGGGGCCAATACCGTCACCAGGCAAAACCGCAATGTGATAACTGCCAGAGTCTTGTTTGTGTATAGTAGGGGGAGTTGTCATGGTTATGCAGTTTCCTTTGTATCGTTATTAGGGAAATTATTTTGGGAGGTATTGCTTTGTATGCGCTGCTTTTCTTTTTCGACCTGTTCTGCCTGCCAGATGCTATTCAGAATAGGGATCATGGCTTTGGCAGAGGATTCAATGATATCTGTTTCCAATCCCATTCCGTGGAAACGGCGTCCAGAATGTTCCACGATAATATTGACCTGACCGAGAGCATCTTTCCCATGTCCTTTGCCGGACAACTGATAGGAGATCAGTTCGAGTGAATACCCGGTAATGCGGTTGATAGCTTGATAGATAGCATCAACAGTCCCATTGCCTGTAGCGGCTTCAGATTTGATTTCATCCCCGCAGGCCAGACGCACGGTTGCCGTTGGTACGATGTGGGTACCGGACTGGGTGCTGAAATAATCCAGACGGTAATATTCATTCTCTTGTTGTTGCTGATTGATGAATACCAGTGCTTCCAGATCGTAATCAAACACCTGACCTTTTTTGTCTGCCAGACGCAGGAAAGCTTTATACAGGGTATCCAGATTATAATCCTGCTCCTGATAGCCCATCTCAGACATTCGGTGTTTCACGGCTGCACGGCCAGAGCGAGAGGTCAGGTTCAATTGGGTATCTTTCAGTCCGATGGATTCCGGCGTCATGATTTCGTAAGTTTCGCGGTTTTTCAGGACGCCATCCTGATGAATGCCTGATGAGTGGGCAAAAGCATTACTGCCGACAACCGCTTTATTGGCCGGAATTGGGGTATTACAGATCTGGCTGACCAATTGGCAGGTGCGGTAAATTTCCTTGTGGTTGATATTAGTGTGAACGTCTAATATTTGTTGGCGAGTTTTGATTGCCATGATCACTTCTTCCAGCGAACAGTTTCCCGCGCGTTCCCCTAAGCCGTTGATGGTGCCTTCGATCTGACGGGCTCCGGCCTGAACCGCTGTAATCGAGTTTGCCACGGACATACCCAAGTCATCATGGCAATGGACAGAAATAATCGCTTTATCAATATTGGGGACTCGGTCAAATAAATTCTGGATAATGCCGCCAAATTGATAAGGCGTGGTATAGCCAACGGTATCGGGAATATTAATGGTGGTTGCGCCCGCTTTGATTGCCTGTTCAACAATGTGACATAAGCTGTCGATATTCGAACGGCCGGCATCTTCGCAGGAAAATTCAATATCGTCGGTGTATCTGCGAGCACGTTTGATGGAACGAACGGCCATTTCGACAACATCGTCAAATTCTTTTTTCAATTTATGTTCGACGTGCAGGCTAGAGGTCGCCAAAAACAGGTGCAGGCGGAAGGCTTCTGCGACTTTCAGGGATTCGGCGGCAACATCAATATCATTATCAACACAACGGGATAATGCACAGATGCGGCTGTTTTTGATCTCACGGGCGATGGTTTGAACCGACTCAAAATCTCCCGGGGAAGAAACGGGGAACCCCGCCTCAATGATATCTACCCCGAGTCTTTCCAGTGCATAAGCGATTTGTAGTTTTTCTTTTACACTCAGGCTAGCTTGTAATGCCTGTTCGCCATCACGCAGTGTGGTATCGAAGATAATAACTTGCTGGCTCATGTTGTGCTCCTATCAATAAATTATTGTGTTTGATTCTTGAGCGCCGAGCCGGTATAAAAAAACCGCGCCCAGCGCGGTTTTTTTCACATCTGATGGAGGTTAACTCTGTCTTTCCCCTACCAGCATACCGCGCACATTAAAGGCGATGAGTAGTCGGTTTAGTAGGCGAATAGTGTGAATCATGTAAGCTAACCTTTATAAATCTGTTAATCGAGTATGACGACCTAAGGACTTTTATTGATACGTTATCTTCAAAACAATGTCAAGCGGAACAAATATGAATCAAGAGTGAATGATACTCACCTTTGGTCATTTACCGAACTACTTTTAGTTTTGGTGACTATTTTTTACATTTTTAGCAATGTTTTTATCTATTATTTGTATCTATATATGAAGTAAAATTCGGCTCTAATGGATAATAAATAGGGTATCTGTTATTTTATACAGTTGTTTTATACAGTTGTTTTGTGCAGATGTTCACTGATGGATTAACAGACAGGGATGAGATGGATGTTCACCGCAGTGTTTCTAGGTTAAGAAAACATAACCATATAGAATATTAATAAGATGTACCTAAATATATTGGAAGATCTGATTTTTGGTTAATATAGCCTGATAATTTTTCTGATAGATAGAAGGAACACCATTATTTTATTATGAATTGTTTCTACTCGTCACTCTGACATTATTGGTTGCGAATTTTTACGCGTAAGTGACTAATGTAATTCGAGTTATTTCTATTCATACATAAAAAATTAATATTCATGCTTATAAGAATATTAACGTCGTATAAATAAGAATGCATTGGTTATGCATATTTATTTTTGTACAAGGAAGGAGCTCAATTTAATTTCTAACAAATTGGGGTGATTGATCTTATTAATTGGTATGGCGGCTTATTGTGTCAAAATGTTGCATTGGGATACTGCCAATATTCCGTTATTTAATGAGGTCGCTGCAATAAATTTAGTGGAGTGAAGTAATGACTGGGTATAATTCAGTAACAACAAGAAGAAAAGAATCATGTGAAGTGCAATTGCGTAGTGTGGATCTCAATTTGCTTACTGTGTTTGATGCTGTAATGCAAATGCAGAATATTACACGTGCGGCTCAGGCGCTGGGAATGTCACAACCGGCTGTCAGTAATGCGGTAGCCCGCTTAAAAACTATGTTTGATGATGAGTTATTTGTGCGCTATGGCCGAGGCATTCAACCAACGGCAAGGGCAAAACAGCTCTTTGGGCCGCTCCGACAAGCACTTCAGATTGTCCATAATGAGTTGCCTGGTGTGGGGTTTGAGCCCGATAATAGTGCGAGGGTATTTAATCTCTCTATTTGCAGCCCGCTTGATATTCGTTTAGCTGCCCAAATTGTTGGGGGAATAAAAAAACATTCGCCAAATATCGAAGTTGTCATTAAAACACAAATCAATGGAAATATTGAGAAACAATTAAAATATCAGGAAATAGAATTCGTTATCAGTTATATACAATTAGATCAGCCTGATTTTCATAATTCTCCATTGTTTAATGATGAATTGGTTTTGGCAGTTTCCAAAACGCATCCTCGAATCAGTAAACGCATTAATCAGCAGCAATTGCAGGAAGAGAGGCATGCAATTGTGGCATTGGATAATGTGGATTCATTCAGTAAACCTTACTATGAAAGTAATGAATTGTTGCGTTCTGTTTCTTATCAGGGAACGGACTTAAATAGTGTTCTCAATATCGTGTCTCAGACTTATTTAGTCGCTATTGCACCGAAATGGATGGTTGAGCATTATTCTGAACAGTTAAATATACGTGCGATACCCTTGCCCAACGGACGAATCTCCCGCCCCTGCTATTTGATATGGCACGGTTCGACAAACAGAGATAAAGGTCATCAGTGGATGAAATCGTTACTGAGCAATCTTGGTGAACAGGAATAGAACAAAATGCACGACGCTGCCAAAATTTGTTTCATCAAATGTCATTTTGTATGACGTCATGGTAACAAGCATTATTGTTGCAAATGATTAAGATTATCTAATGGAACCGATTGTCGGAGAGCGTGTGCGGCCTTACTGTTCTGCCTTTATGACGATATTTGTCTCTATTTATCCCTAGTTATCCGATAAGTCCTGTAAAACTTCCCCCCTTAGGGGGGAGAAGAGAGTAAAAATACGCTTTCCCCTTCTACCAGGAATAGGTAGACTGCGCGAAAATAGCGAACATCTGTAAGCTGAAAAGCAGTCAGTGTGCTTGCTGAGTATGATAAATCTAAGACTTATACAGGAATATATCGTGATAACAGATTCCCTGCATTCCTATCACCTGATTAACCGGTTGCAACAGCAATCCATTGAATATCCCGAAAAGATTGCATTCAGGCAATGGTCACCATCAGAGCAGCTTGAAATGAGTTGGCAAGACGTTACTTATAGAACGGAATCCATCGCAAAAGCTTTGTTGTCACTGGGTGTAGAAATTCAGGAGAAAGTCGCTATTTTTGCGCATAACTGTATTGCATGGTCATTGGCTGATTTGGCCGTTCTTCAGTTACGTGCGGTTACAGTCCCTCTTTATGCGACCAGCAGCCGTGATCAGGCTACCTTCATTCTCAAGGATGCCGGTGTGCGGGTACTGTTTGTTGGTGAGCAAGAACAATATAATGTTGCGATGACATTGCTGGAATTGTGCCCTCAACTCAATCATCTTATTGTGCTGGACGAGTCCGTTGACTTGAAGAGCTGTCCGCAGGCGCAGTATTTATCTGCCTTCATTGTCAATGCGCACGCACAATATCAGCCAGAGCTTGATAACCGCATTGCAGGGCAGGATTTAAATGATCTTTTCACCTTGATCTACACCTCCGGTACAACGGGAGAGCCAAAAGGAGTGATGCTGGATTACCACAATATCGCTTCGCAGCTTTACTTGCATGATCAGCGTCTGACACTGACCAAAGAAGATGTATCACTCAGTTTTTTACCGTTGTCCCATATCTTCGAGCGCGCATGGAGTTACTATGTCATGCATACAGGGGCGCTTAATGTCTATTTAACTGACACCAATTCTGTGCGCGAGGCGATGGCTGAAGTACGTCCCACTGTTATGTGCGCTGTTCCCCGTTTTTATGAAAAAGTGCATAGTGCTATTCTTGAAAAAGTTTCCCGTGCGCCATTTTTGCGCAGGCTGATTTTCCGCTGGGCGATAAAGCGGGGGGAGAACCGCTGGATGCGTCAGCTACAGAATAAAAAAGCGTGTATCTTCTCTCTCTGTAGTGATCAACTGGCCGACAAACTAGTGTTGAGCAAGCTCCGTAACATATTTGGAGGGCGAGTGCGTTTCTTACCCGTGGCAGGAGCACGTCTTGACGATGCTATTGCCCGGTTTTTTCTATCCGCCGGCATTAATATCAAATATGGTTACGGCATGACAGAAACTTGTGCCACGGTATCTTGCTGGGAAGAGAAAAACTATCTCCCAGGCTCGATTGGCACACCATTGCCGAGTATTGATGTGCGCATCAGTGCCGAAGATGAAATTCAGGTACGTGGCCCTATTGTGATGAAAGGCTATTTCAACCAGCCGGAAGAAACGGCTCATGCTTTTACCGAAGATGGATGGCTGCGTACGGGGGATGCAGGGGGATTGGATGAAACAGGCAATTTGTTCATCACTGAGCGCCTGAAAGATTTGATGAAAACCTCGACGGGAAAATACATTGCTCCGCAAATGCTTGAGGGGACTTTGGGACAGGATCGTTTCATTGAATATATTGCGGTTATTGCCGATTCCCGTAATTTTGTTTCTGCGTTGATTGTCCCCAGTTATGATGCATTAGAAGATTACGCAAAATCCATCCATCTTCATTATCGTGATCGTATCGAGTTGCTGAACAATCGTCAGATCATCGAACTGTTTGAACAACGTTTGGCGGAACTACAAAAAAATATTGCCAAATACCATCAGGTAAAACGCTTCATCCTACTGCCAGAAGCTTTCTCCATGGAAAAAGGCGAATTAACTCCTACACTGAAACTGCGCCGTAAGGTGATTTCGCAACATTATCACGATGAAATCGAATCCATGTATCGAGATTAATGTTCTCAGTATGTGAATTGATGTTTGCTAACGTTAGTCTCTAACGTTATGTTAATTAATCTGGTGTTATCGAATGAGTTAACACTAGATTGACTTTATATAAATAAAAAGTGGAATAAATAAGGTTGTTTTTAATGGCGATTTTATGAAGTTCCGACGATTAACTTGCAAACAGAGCCTGGAGGCAAACTCAATGGAGATGTTGTCAGGAGCCGAAATGGTTGTCAGATCGTTAATCGATCAAGGCGTTAAACATGTATTCGGTTATCCGGGTGGGGCAGTACTGGATATTTACGATGCCCTGCATACGGTGGGAGGAATTGAACATATTCTCGTTCGTCATGAACAGGGTGCTGTTCATATGGCGGATGGATATTCCCGTTCAACGGGAAAAGCCGGAGTTGTTCTGGTGACATCCGGGCCAGGAGCAACCAATGCTATCACGGGAATTGCAACGGCTTACATGGATTCAATCCCAATGGTGGTTTTGTCTGGCCAAGTTGCCAGCTCCTTGATAGGTAATGACGCGTTTCAGGAATGCGATATGGTGGGAATTTCCCGTCCCATCGTTAAACATAGTTTTCTGGTGAAAAAAGCAGAAGATATTCCAAATACGATTAAGAAAGCCTTCTATTTGGCGACAACTGGCCGTCCTGGTCCGGTTGTCATCGATTTTCCCAAAGATACCGTCAATCCGGCACTGAAATTTCCGTATGTTTATCCGGAAAAAATCAGCATGCGTTCTTACAATCCTACCGTTCAGGGGCATAAAGGACAGATTAAACGGGCGTTGAAAACTCTGCTGGATGCGAAAAAGCCGGTGATCTACGTAGGTGGCGGCGCCATCAATTCGGCATGTTCATCAGAGTTGCTGAAATTGGCTGAATGTTTGCACATTCCGGTCGTCAGTTCGTTGATGGGGCTGGGCGCTTTTCCTGCCACTCATCGTCAGAGTCTGGGAATGCTGGGAATGCATGGCACGTTTGAAGCTAATAAAGCGATGCACAATTCTGATTTGATTTTTGCGGTGGGTGTGCGTTTTGATGATCGCACAACCAATAATCTGGAAAAATATTGTCCAGAAGCCATTGTACTGCACATTGATATCGATCCGGCCTCTATTTCAAAAACTGTGTCGGCGGATATTCCCATCGTTGGGGATGCCAAACAGATACTCGGCCAAATGCTGGAATTGATGAATACTCTGGAAGACACTCAGGATCCGGATGCATTGAAAGACTGGTGGCTTTCCATTGAACAATGGCGTAGCCGCAAATGCCTTGGTTACGATCGCACCACCGCGAAAATTAAGCCACAGGCCGTGATTGAAACGCTTTACCGTCTGACTGAAGGCAAGGCGTATCTCTCGTCAGATGTAGGCCAGCATCAGATGTTTGCCGCACTGTATTATCCCTTTGATGAGCCGAGGCGTTGGATCAACTCTGGTGGTTTGGGCACGATGGGATTTGGCTTGCCAGCCGCGCTTGGGGTGAAGCTGGCAAAGCCCGATGCGACAGTAGTGTGCGTGACAGGAGATGGCAGTATTCAGATGAATATTCAGGAATTATCCACTGCATTGCAGTATGGCTTGCCTGTTCTGGTGCTGAATTTGAACAACCGTTTTCTGGGTATGGTGAAACAGTGGCAGGACATGATTTACGCGGGTCGTCATTCTCAATCCTATATGGAATCGCTGCCTGATTTTGTCAAATTGGCAGAGGCTTATGGTCATATTGGTGTTTCCATCCAAACTTACGAAGAACTGGAAAATAAACTGGCTCAGGCTTTGCATGAAGTCACTGAAAACCAGCGGCTGGTTTTTGTCGATGTCACCGTTGATGAAACAGAACACGTTTATCCAATGCAGATTCGGGGTGGAGCAATGGATGAAATGTGGTTAAGCAAAACAGAGAGGACCTGATCATGCGCCGGATTTTGTCTGTATTACTTGAAAACGAATCGGGAGCGTTATCCCGCGTAGTTGGCCTGTTTTCTCAACGTGGTTATAACATTGAAAGCCTGACTGTGGCCCCTACGGAAGATCCAACTCTGTCACGTATGACTATCCAGACCAAGGGTGATGCTAAGGTATTAGAGCAAATTGAGAAACAACTGCATAAGCTGGTGGATGTTCTGCGGGTCAGTGAATTGACCGCAGGTGCTCATGTTGAGCGTGAAATCATGCTGGTGAAATTGCAGGCCAGTGGCTATGGACGGGAAGAAATCAAGCGCAGCACGGATATATTCCGTGGGCAGATCGTTGATGTGACGTCAGCACTATACACTGTCCAATTGGCAGGAACGAGTGAAAAACTGGATGCGTTTCTTGATGCCGTGCGCGATGTTGCTGAGATCCTGGAAGTGGCACGATCAGGCATTGTTGGTATCGCTCGCGGGGATAAAATTATGCGATGAAAAATCGCAATCTGCGGGTTAATATACAGATCTTTAACGAACCCTACTGTAAAGTAGGGTTTTTTCATCATCTTACTGAGGGATTAATGTGAAACTGGATGAGATCGCCCGCTTAGCAGGGGTTTCACGTACCACGGCCAGTTATGTTATCAATGGTAAAGCCAAGCAGTACCGGGTCAGCGATAAAACAGTAGAAAAAGTGATGGCGGTGGTCAGAGAGCACAATTACCATCCCAATGCTGTTGCCGCCGGTCTTCGGGCGGGGCGTACTCGTTCAATTGGCTTAGTGATACCGGATTTGGAAAACACGAGCTATACCCGAATTGCCAACTATCTTGAGCGTCAGGCACGGCAACGTGGATACCAGCTATTGATCGCATGTTCTGAAGATCAGCCAGATAACGAAATGCGCTGTGTTGAGCATCTTCTGCAACGGCAGGTTGATGCCATTATTGTTTCCACTGCGTTGCCTCCTGAACATCCTTTCTATCAACGTTGGACAAACCGTTCACTGCCAATTATTGCGCTTGATCGTGCATTGGACAGCGAACACTTTATCAGTGTTGTGGGGGATGACCTCGAAGATGCGAAAATGCTGGCACAGGAGCTGCGTCAATTTCCGTCAGAATCTGTTCTTTATCTGGGAGCATTACCTGAATTATCGGTCAGTTTCTTACGTGAACAGGGGTTTCGTGAAGCATGGGAAAGTGATCAGCGTGAAGTGAACTACCTGTATGCGAACAGCTATGAACGTGAAGCTGCGGCTGAAGTCTTTGCTTCATGGCTGGAAAATAATCCTGTACCTCAAGTACTCTACACAACCTCATTTTCCTTGCTGCAAGGCGTCATGGATACCCTCCTTAAGCGCAGTGGTCGGTTACCTGAGCAGTTGGTCATTGCTACGTTCGGTGAT
Organism: Xenorhabdus bovienii SS-2004; assembly: GCF_000027225.1. Lineage (NCBI taxonomy): Bacteria > Pseudomonadati > Pseudomonadota > Gammaproteobacteria > Enterobacterales > Morganellaceae > Xenorhabdus > Xenorhabdus bovienii. Next base: position 3,397,191 of record NC_013892.1, on the reverse strand, counting down.
CATGAATTACTTGATTTTCTTGAATGTCCGGTGCTGTCCGTCGCACAACGCCACCGTGACGTGGCTGAATGTGCCCTTGAACTGGTATTGGCCAGTTTGGATGAAAAAAAGCGGCCAGAGCCAGGAATAACTCGAATGCGTCGTCATTTATGCCGTCGTGGAAGCCTGAGTAGAAAAGCTTGATTGAGTACCCTCATTGAATATGAGGGTGCCTTATTAATACGATCAAACTCTTTGAAATACGTTAGTTAACGTAACTTTAAGACTATTCTGACTAAAATTCTTTTGAGCAGAGTTTTATGACCTGAAAATCCGATAACTTGTTACTAAAAATGGCAAGGTGAATGATCTACACGTAAAGTCAGACGATTTACATCGTTTACTTCTGTGATGGAGAGATTTTTTTATTGATTTGATATTTAATCATTTTTTATCCCCAATAGTCATTAAATTTCAATTTGTGATTATTTTTTTCGATGTTATAACTTAAATGTATTTTTATTACTAATAGATTTCATTTGGGTAACAATTAGGCTGCAATGAGACTTTAGTTACATAAATTAATTTAAGTGGTAATTATTTAACCTAAATTTTTTTTCTAAGAATATACTTTCCATCATCGTTAATTTATTTAAAATTATCATAGTGTTATCTATTATTAATATTGCCAAATCTGAAAAATCTCTCTTCTTCTCTCTGAAATCTTTCTGTAAATCTAGCTAAAGCACATGGGCTCTGGCTTGACAAGGTTTTCATACCATCCGTAAACTCTTAATTGTGGTGATTTGTGGGATAATGTGGAGATTTTTACCATCAAGGGGTAACCTGAGTATGTTTCGTGGAGCAACACTGGTTAATCTCGATAGTAAAGGGCGACTCACTGTACCTGCCCGATATAGGGAAAAGCTGAATGAGGAATCTACAGGTCAAATGGTTTGTACCATTGATCTCCATCAGCCGTGCCTGTTGCTTTACACATTACCCGAATGGGAAATCATCGAAGAAAAGTTATCTCGCCTATCCAGCATGAATCTAGCCGAACGTCGCGTTCAACGTTTGTTATTGGGGCACGCCAGTGAATGCCAAATGGACAGTGCAGGGCGCCTTTTGTTAGCGAATACACTGCGGCAGCACGCAGGGTTAACAAAAGAGGTCATGCTGGTTGGGCAATTTAATAAATTTGAATTGTGGGATGAGCAAGCCTGGTATCAGCAAGTACAGAATGATATTGAGGCTGAACAATCCACACAAGAACCTTTATCAGCAAGGCTACAGGATTTATCACTATAAATATGGCAAATAGTCATTATAAGCATACCAGTGTATTACTGGACGAAGCTGTCAATGGACTGAATATCCGAGAAAATGGAATTTATATTGACGGAACATTCGGGCGAGGAGGGCATTCTCGCCTGATTTTGTCTCAATTAGGGGCAGATGGGCGTTTAATTGCGATTGATCGCGATCCGCAGGCAATTGAAGCGGCGAAAGCCATTACTGACCCGCGTTTTTCCATTACTCACGGGCCATTTTCCGAATTGGCTACCTATATAGAAGAAGCGGGACTGGTCGGAAAAATTGATGGTGTGTTGTTGGATTTAGGGGTTTCCTCCCCACAACTGGATGATCCTGAACGTGGTTTTTCATTTATGCGTGACGGGCCGCTGGATATGCGAATGGACCCTACCCGAGGGCAATCGGCTACAGAGTGGCTGATGAAGGCCGAAGCTGATGATATTGCATGGGTACTGAAAACCTTTGGGGAAGAACGTTTTGCCAAACGTATCGCGAGAGCCATCGTAGCCCGCAATCAGGAAGGGCAAATCACCCGAACCAGAGAACTGGCGGAGTTGATTGCTCAGGCAAGCCCGGTTAAGGAAAAGCACAAGCATCCAGCGACGCGCAGTTTTCAGGCTATCAGGATCTACATTAACAGTGAACTGGAAGAAATAGAACGCGCATTGAATGGTGCATTGCAGGTTCTGGCACCGCAGGGGCGATTATCAGTTATCAGTTTCCACTCGTTGGAAGATCGCATCGTGAAGCGTTTTATCCGGCAGCACAGCCGGGGGCCACAGGTTCCAGCCGGTTTACCTCTCACTGAAACGCAGTTAAAAGCTCAGGGGGGACGCAGCCTGAAATCAATTGGCAAACTGAAGCCTTCAGAGGACGAAGTGGTAATAAACCCTAGAGCGAGAAGCTCTGTATTGCGATTTGCTGAAAAGGCAGGTGAGTAAATGGCAGGTGAGCGTCATGGATTAGTGGGGGTCATTGGCAGGGATTTAATCCGCAATGCCAAGATCCCACTGGTTTTGCTGATAGCGGTAATCATTTCGGCCATTAGCGTTGTGACGGTTGCCCATAAAACCCGCTTATTGATAGCGGAAAAAGAGCGCTCGGCGATTGATTTTGATTCTCTGGATATTGAGTGGCGTAACCTGCTTCTTGAAGAGAATGCCCTCGGTGATCACAGTCGCGTTGAAAATATAGCGACTGAAACATTGCATATGCAACATGTTGATCCGGCGCAAGAAAATATTGTTATAACTCAATAAGTTCAGTTAACAACTCAAAGGTAGGCGATGAAAGCTGCACGCTCTTTAAAGTTGAAGAAGCAAGAAGATAAAGCCAGTTTTGTAAGCTGGCGCTTTGCTTTGCTGTGTGGGGGCATTTCGTTTGCTTTGTTCGGGCTTTTGATTCGTGTTGCTTACTTGCAGATTATCAATCCTGACCGTTTGCTAAAAGAAGGTGACTCCCGTTCCTTACGTGTCCAGTCCATTCCGACTACTCGCGGTATGATAACCGATCGGAATGGGCGCCCTCTGGCGGTCAGCGTACCGGTTGATGCAGTTTGGGCTGATCCCAAAGAAATCTTTGAAAAAGGCGGCATAACGGATGATACGCGCTGGCAAGCGTTAGCTGACACGCTTTCCATACCGCTTAATCAACTGACCCGTAAAATTCAGGATTATCCACAGGGGCGTTTTGTCTATCTTGCCCGTCAGGTCAATACCTCCATTGGTGATTATGTCGAAAAATTAAGATTACCTGGCATCTATTTGCGCCAAGAATCCCGCCGTTATTATCCGGCAGGGCAGGTGACCGCGCACATTATTGGCGTGACCAATATTGACGACAAAGGCATTGAGGGAGTGGAAAAGAGCTTCGACAACTGGCTGACGGGTAAGCCGGGGAGCCGAATTGTCCGCAAGGATCGCAATGGACGGGTCATTGAAGATGTTTCGTTCACTGACAGTCAGGCTGCCCACAATCTGGCTCTCAGCATTGATGAGCGTCTCCAGACTTTGGTCTACCGTGAATTGACCAAGGCAGTAATACTTAATAAGGCTGAGTCTGGTACGGCCATATTGATTGACGTAAAAACCGGCGAAGTTCTGGCAATGGCAAACAACCCATCCTATAACCCGAATAATCTGGCGGGAACGCCGAAAGATGCGATGCGTAACCGTGCCATCACGGATATTTTTGAACCCGGTTCTACGGTAAAACCGCTAGTGGTGATGAGTGCGTTGAACCTTAACATTGTTAAAGAAAATTCAGTGCTGGATACCAAACCTTATCGATTGGCTTATGGAGCGCGTTCGCATCAAATCAAAGACGTTGCCCCGCGTTCTGAATTAACCATCACTGGGATTTTACAGAAATCGAGTAACGTGGGTGTTTCTAAACTGGCGTTAGCGATGCCTGCCTCGGAACTGGTAAATGTTTATTCCCGCTTTGGGATGGGAAAACCGACCAATTTGGGGCTGGTCGGAGAAAGTAGTGGCATATATCCCAAAAGAGAACGCTGGTCAGATCTTGAGAGAGCCACCTTTTCTTTCGGCTACGGGCTGATGGTAACACCGTTACAGTTAGCGCGAGTCTATGCAACGATAGGCAGCTTTGGTATCTATCGCCCGTTGTCAATTACCAAAGTAGACCCTCCTATACCGGGAACCCGCGTATTTCCTGAACCCATTATGCGCACAGTTGTTCACATGATGGAGAGTGTGGCACTACCCGGCGGCGGCGGGGTACGCGCCGCAATAAAAGGTTATCGTATCGCAATCAAAACGGGAACGGCGAAGAAGGTCGGGCCGGATGGAAAATACGTTAATAAATATCTTTCCTATACCGCAGGGATTGCCCCTGCAAGTAATCCACGGTTTGCATTGGTTGTAATCATCAATGATCCACAAGCCGGTAAATATTATGGCGGTGCGGTTTCAGCGCCCATCTTTGGCACTATCATGAGTGGTGTTTTACGTACGATGAACGTTGAACCCGACGCACTGCCTGCGGATGATAAAAAAGAATTTGTGATTGATAATAAAGAGGATAAAAGTGGCAGATCGTAATTTACGCGATTTACTGGCTCCATGGGGTGTTGATACTCCGGAGCTTCCGCTGCGCGAAATGACATTAGACAGCCGTAAGGCGGCTGCCGGAGATCTGTTTGTTGCAGTTAAAGGGCACCAGACAGATGGCCGAAATTATATTCCTCAAGCCATCGCTCAAGGTGTTGCTGCGGTGATTGCAGAAGCGAAGGGAAAAACGGATAACGGCACCATTCAAGCAATGCACGGTGTTCCGGTTATCTATCTGGATGATCTCAATAATAAACTGTCAAAATTGGCAGGCGAATTTTACCAGCATCCGGGTAATAAACTGAAACTCGTCGGAGTTACTGGAACCAACGGCAAAACCACGACGACACAATTGCTGGCACAATGGAGTCAGGGTCTTGGGGAAATCAGTGCCGTAATGGGAACGGTAGGAAATGGCCTGTTGGGAATGATAGTTCCAAGTGAAAATACCACGGGTTCCGCCGTTGATATCCAGCTCGATTTACAGCAGCTCGTTAATCAAAAAGCCACTTTTGCCGCGATGGAAGTTTCTTCACACGGTTTAGTGCAGGGACGAGTGGCCGCCCTGCCATTTCAAGCCGCCGTTTTTACCAATTTAAGCCGTGATCATCTTGATTATCATGGTGATATGGAAAATTACGAAGAGGCCAAATGGTTGTTGTTCAGCAGTCATGATGTAAAACAGAAAATCATTAATGCCGATGATGATGTGGGGCAAAAATGGCTTACCCGCTTACCTGAAACGGTGGCCGTCACGATGGAAAATCGCCTGCCGAAAAATTGGTCGGGGCGCTGGTTATCCACTAGTGACATCCACTATCACGACAAAGGTGCATCCATTACGTTTACATCCTCTTGGGGGCAGGGAACTCTCAACAGTCCCCTTATGGGAGCGTTCAATGTCAGTAATCTGCTGCTGGCACTCGCTACCTTGCTGTCACTGGAATATCCACTGCAAAAACTATTGGAAGCCGCTTCCTGTCTGGAGCCTGTCTGTGGGCGCATGGAAGTCTTTGCTGCGCGAGATCGTCCGACGGTCGTGGTGGATTATGCCCATACACCTGATGCTCTGGAAAAAGCCCTGTCTGCGGCACGATTGCACTGTAAAGGCCAACTTTGGTGTGTATTCGGCTGTGGGGGTGATCGCGATAAAGGTAAGCGTTCACTGATGGGCGGTATCGCCGAGCAGGGCGCTGATCGGGTGATAGTGACTGATGACAATCCCCGTAGTGAAGAACCCCATTCTATTGTTGAAGATATTCTGACCGGTTTCATCGATCCGGGTCGGGCGATGGCGATTCACGGGCGTGTTGAAGCGGTGACCAGTGCCATTATGCAGGCTGCTGAAGAGGATGTCGTACTGGTGGCGGGTAAAGGTCATGAAGATTATCAATTAGTAGGCAACCGCCGTTTAGATTATTCAGATCGTCTGACTGTTGCACGTCTGCTGGGGGTAATTGCATGATTCCGCTGACACTCAAGCAATTGACAAAACTGACAGGCGGCGTGCTATATCACACTTCCGAACAGCAGGCGGCTACTTGCCAAATCAATACCGTGGAAATTGATAGCCGAAAAATGGTGCGTGGAGGACTGTTCATTGCCTTAAAAGGGGAAAAGTTCGACGCTCATGATTTCGTAGCAGATGTCGCGAAACAGGGAGCCGGTGCTTTGTTGGTCAACCGCCGCCTTGAAATTGACTGCCCTCAGGTGGTAGTGGAAAACACCCGCTTGGCGATGGGCAAACTGGCGGCTTGGGTTCGCCAGCAAAGTAAAGCACGGATAGTGGCACTGACTGGCTCATCGGGCAAAACGTCGGTCAAAGAGATGACGGCGGCGATTCTGTGTCAACGCGGTCATACCCTTTATACCGCAGGCAACTTCAATAACGACATTGGTGTGCCATTGACACTGTTCAGGCTGACTGAAGAACACCAATTTGCCGTGATTGAGCTAGGTGCCAATCACATTGGCGAAATCGCCTATACCGCTGAAATGACCTGTCCTGAAAGTGCGCTGGTGAATAACCTGTTTGCGGCTCATCTGGAAGGCTTCGGCTCTTTGGCGGGAGTTGCCAAGGCAAAAGGCGAAATTTTTGCGGGGCTTTCATCAGCAGGAACCGCCATCATCAATCTCGATAGCAATGATTGGACGCATTGGCAGCAGGGTATGAGCGAGCCGCAGGCTGTATGGCGGTTTGCTGTTTCACCCGTGCCAGAAGCTGATTTTTACGCCACTGACATTCAGGAGCAACCGCTGGCAACGAGTTTCTGTCTGCATACACCGATTGGAAATATTGAGGTAACACTGCCACTGCCGGGGAAACACAATATTGCCAATGCATTGGCCGCCAGTGCGCTGGCGATCTCTGTGGGTGCTTCTCTCAGTGATATTCGTGCCGGGTTATTAGAACTGAAGCCTGTTTCAGGACGCTTATTCCCTATTCGACTTGCAGAGGGAAAAATCGTGCTGGATGACACGTATAACGCGAATATCGGTTCCATGATTGCGGCCGCCAATACCTTGTCACAGATGCCCGGTTATCACGTTATGGTCGTCGGTGACATGGGTGAATTGGGAGATCAAACCGTTGAGTGTCACCGTCAGGTTGGTGAAGCCTTGGCATCGACAAAAATAGACAAAATAATGAGCGTCGGTGAGTTCAGTTCTCATATCAGTGAAACAAGTGGTCGGGGACAGCATTTCGCTAACAAGGCGGAATTAGTTGCAGCGCTGCTTCCTTTACTGGAACAACACGAAATGATTTCTATTTTAATTAAAGGTTCACGCAGTGCCGCAATGGAAGAGGTAGTGAACACACTGAAGGAGAACTTCCAATGTTAGTTTGGTTAGCTGATTACCTGGTTAAATATCACACAGTCTTTCACGTCTTTTCCTATCTGACGTTCAGAGCCATTGTCGGCTTGTTGACTGCACTATTTATCGCATTATGGGTGGGACCAACTTTAATCGGCTACCTGCAAAAATTGCAGATTGGTCAAGTTGTGCGTGACAACGGCCCAGAATCCCATTTCAGTAAGCGCGGTACACCGACAATGGGTGGGTTGCTGATTCTATTCTCTATCACCATGTCCATATTACTGTGGACACGTCTGGATAACCCTTATGTCTGGTGTGTGCTGGCCGTTCTGCTGGGTTACGGCGTAGTGGGATTTGTCGATGATTATCGCAAAGTTGTTCGTAAAGATACCAAAGGGCTGATTGCTCGCTGGAAATATTTCTGGCAGTCAGTCATCGCATTGGGTGTGGCGTTTGCCATGTACAGTATGGGTAAAGATACTGCCGCAACACAACTGATTGTGCCATTTTTCAAAGAAGTCATGCCACAACTGGGGCTGCTTTACATCCTGCTGGCGTATTTCGTGATTGTGGGAACCAGTAATGCCGTTAATCTGACCGATGGGCTTGATGGTCTGGCTATCATGCCAACGGTGTTCGTCGCAGCGGGTTTCGCTATCGTGGCATGGGCGATGAGTAACGTGAAGTTTGCCCTTTATTTGCACATTCCTCATTTAGTCCACGCGAGTGAACTGGTGATTGTCTGTACCGCAATTGTTGGCGCTGGGTTGGGCTTCCTGTGGTTCAACACCTATCCGGCGCAAGTTTTCATGGGGGATGTCGGTTCACTGGCTTTAGGCGGCGCGTTGGGAACTATTGCGGTTTTGCTGCGTCAGGAATTCCTGCTGATCATCATGGGCGGGGTATTTGTCGTCGAAACGCTATCTGTCATTTTGCAGGTGGGATCGTTCAAGCTTCGGGGGCAGCGTATTTTCCGCATGGCTCCGATTCACCATCACTATGAATTGAAAGGCTGGCCGGAGCCACGCGTTATTGTGCGGTTCTGGATTATTTCCCTGGTGCTGGTACTGATTGGTCTGGCAACGTTGAAGGTACGTTAATCATGGCTGAATATTTGGGTAAAAAAGTCGTTATTGTTGGATTGGGGCTGACGGGCCTCTCCTGCGTTGACTTTTTCATGGCACGTGGTGTGACTCCACGTGTGATGGATACCCGCCTAGTGCCACCGGGCAGCGATAAGCTGCCTGATGACGTTGCGTGTCACACTGGTAGCCTGAATACACAATGGTTGATGGACGCGGATTTAATCGTTGCCAGTCCGGGTATTGCACTGGCAACACCTGAGTTACAGGCAGCGGCCGACGCCGGCATTGAAATTGTCGGTGATATTGAATTGTTTTGCCGTGAGGCGACGACACCGATTGTTGCCATTACGGGGTCAAATGGTAAAAGCACCGTCACGACTCTTGTCGGGGAGATGGCAAAAGAAGCCGGATGGCAGGTTGGTGTGGGAGGAAATATTGGTATTCCTGCACTGGAACTGCTGAAACAGCCTTGCCAGTTGTATGTATTGGAACTCTCCAGCTTTCAGCTTGAAACGACTTACAGTCTGAAAGCTGCCGCAGCGACTGTTCTGAATGTCACTGAAGACCATATGGTTCGTTATCCTGATGGGTTGTCGCAGTATCGTGCAGCAAAACTGCGTATCTATGATCAGGCAAAAGTGTGCGTGGTGAATGAACAGGATGCATTGACATTGCCGGAAGCAGGTAAAGATAGCCGCTGTATCAGTTTTGGTGTGGATAGTGGTGCTTACCAGCTTGAGAGTGGACGTCAACAATTGGTGGTTAACCATCAATCTTTATTGGAAACCCGTCAGATTCGGTTAACAGGGCAACATAATTACACCAACGGCCTGGCAGCATTGGCGTTGGCTGATGCTGTAGGTATCCCTCGCGAAGCCAGTATTCAGGCATTACAGACTTATCCGGGATTGGAACACCGTTTTCAAGTCGTGCATATGAGAAATGGCGTTCGTTGGGTAAATGATTCCAAGGCAACAAATGTCGGCAGTACTCAGGCAGCACTCAGTGGACTGACATTGGAAGGTACGCTCTATCTTTTACTCGGCGGGGATGGAAAAGCCGCTGACTTTACTCCACTGCAACCTTATGTATCGGGAAATAACATTCGCCTTTACTGTTTTGGTTGTGATGGAAATCAGCTGGCGCAATTGCGTCCTGAAATTTCCGTGTTGACAGAAACGATGGAACAGGCGATGAGGAAAATTGCACCGAAGTTGATGACTGGCGACATGGTGCTGCTGTCACCCGCTTGTGCGAGCTTTGACCAGTTCAATGGTTTTGAACATCGCGGCCATGAATTCGCCCGTTTGGCCGAGGAGTTAGGCTAATGACTATTCCAGGCCTCGGTAAATTTAAAAATTGGCTGACGGGGAACGTGGAGACCGATGCCACGGATATCGTCATGTATGATCGTACCCTGGTCTGGATGATATTGGGATTAGCTGTGATAGGTTTTGTGATGGTGACATCGGCCTCAATGCCAGTGGGTCAGCGTCTCGCACAAGATCCGTTTATTTTTGCGCAGCGTGATGCAATTTACTTGGTGCTGGCGTTTATATTATCACTCATCACCTTGCGCATCCCAATGGAGTTTTGGCAGCGTTACAGCAACATTATATTGCTGGGCACGATCATCATGCTTGTTGTGGTGCTGCTGGTTGGCAGTTCTGTCAATGGTGCATCGCGCTGGGTGGCAATTGGCCCATTGCGTATTCAGCCAGCGGAATTATCGAAGTTGTCACTTTTCTGTTACCTATCGAGCTATCTGGTTAGAAAAGTGGAAGAAGTGAGAAACAACTTTTGGGGTTTCTGCAAGCCCATGGGCGTCATGATTGCGCTGGCTATTCTGCTATTGGCACAGCCCGATTTGGGAACCGTTATTGTTTTGTTTGTGACAACGCTGGCGCTATTATTTCTGGCCGGTGCCAAATTGTGGCAGTTCCTTGCCATCATTGGCTGTGGAATATTTGCCGTCTGCGTGTTGATTGTTGCTGAACCTTATCGTATGCGTCGAGTAACTTCTTTCCTTAATCCGTGGGATGATCCGTTCGGCAGCGGTTACCAGTTAACACAATCGCTGATGGCATTTGGTCGTGGGGACTTTTTCGGACAGGGATTAGGAAATTCAATCCAGAAAATGGAATATCTGCCCGAAGCGCATACTGACTTTATTTTCTCTATTCTGGCCGAAGAATTAGGTTATTTGGGTGTGGTTTTAGTGTTGTCAATGGTATTCTTCGTCGCCTTTCGCGCAATGATGATTGGTCGCCGAGCATTACAGCTTAATCAGCGCTTTGCTGGTTTTTTGGCTTGTGCAATCGGCATCTGGTTCAGCTTTCAGGCATTCATCAATGTCGGTGCAGCGTCAGGTATGTTGCCAACGAAAGGTTTGACATTACCTCTTGTGAGTTACGGTGGTTCGAGTTTGATCGTGATGTCTACGGCTATCGTCTTATTATTGCGAATTGATTATGAAGTGCGTCTGGCAAAAGCACAGGCGTTTGTAAGGAGCCCCAAATGAGCGGCAGAAACCGGCGTTTAATGGTAATGGCTGGTGGTACGGGAGGCCATGTTTTTCCGGGACTGGCGGTTGCCCAACATTTAAAAGAACAAGGCTGGGAAATCCGCTGGTTGGGAACCGCTGATCGCATGGAGGCGGATTTGGTTCCTAAACAGGGTATTGATATTGAATTTATCCAAATTTCAGGATTGCGTGGCAAAGGAATAAAAGCACTCTTTGCGGCTCCTGTCAGAATTTTTAAGGCGATCCGGCAGGCAAAAACGATCATGCGCCGCTATCAGCCGGACGTTGTGCTGGGTATGGGTGGCTATGTCTCAGGACCCGGCGGAATTGCTGCATGGCTGTGTGGCATTCCGGTTGTTCTGCATGAACAGAATGGTATTGCCGGATTAACCAACCGCTGGCTGGCCAAAATTGCGAAAACGGTCTTGCAGGCATTTCCCGGCGCATTTTCTGATGCACCTGTTGTCGGCAACCCTGTGCGTGAAGATGTACTGGCGCTGCCAGTGCCTGCACAGCGTCTGGCAGGAAGAGAAGGATCTATCCGTGTACTGGTCGTTGGAGGTAGTCAGGGTGCAAGAATTCTGAATCAAATCATGCCAGAAGTGGCTGAGCGTATGGGTGTTCACATCACTATATGGCATCAGGCAGGAAAAGGTGCGCAGGAAGAAACACACAGAAAATATGAAAATTCAGCTAAATCTGAATTTAAAGTGACTGAATTTATTGATGATATGGCGCAGGCTTATGCGTGGGCTGATATCGTGGTGTGTCGTTCGGGTGCATTGACGGTCAGCGAAGTTTCTGCAGCAGGATTACCTGCGATCTTTGTGCCATTTCAACATAAAGATCGCCAGCAATATTGGAATGCTTTACCGCTGGAAAAAGCGGGAGCAGCAAAAATACTTGAACAGCCTCAATTTACGGCCGAAGCCGTAGTAGATCTGCTCACACAGTGGCAGCGTCCACAATTGCTGGAAATGGCAGAAAAAGCGCGTTCAGTAGCCATCGTTAATGCAACTGAGCGTGTGGCAGCAGCATTGATCGATGCTGTTGAAAATTATTCAGGCCGTTCCAAGTAGAACGGCGACGTAAACATAACTAGTGAAGATTAAAACGTGAATACACAACAGTTGGCGAAATTAAGAGTTTCCGTGCCTGAAATGAGAAAAGTCAGGCATATCCACTTTGTCGGCATTGGTGGTGCTGGCATGGGTGGTATCGCCGAGGTGTTGGCTAATGAAGGTTATCAGATAAGTGGTTCTGATTTGGCACCCAATCCCGTCACACAACAGTTGCTCGCACTGGGTGCAACCATTTATTTTAATCACCGTTTGGAAAACGTACGAGGTGCCAGTGTGGTCGTTGCATCCACGGCAATCTCTGCGGACAACCCAGAAATTATTGCCGCTCGTGAAGCCCGCATCCCGGTTATTCGCCGTGCGGAAATGCTGGCAGAGCTGATGCGTTATCGGCATGGCATCGCTATCGCGGGAACGCATGGAAAAACGACGACGACAGCGATGATTGCCGGCATTTATGCTCAGGCTGGCCTTGATCCTACATTCGTCAATGGGGGGCTGGTTAAGGCCGCAGGCACGCATGCCCGTCTTGGAACCAGTCGTTACCTGATTGCTGAAGCGGATGAAAGCGATGCTTCTTTCCTGCACTTGCAGCCTATGGTGGCGGTTATCACCAATATTGAAGCTGACCACATGGATACCTATCAGGGGGATTTCGAAAATCTGAAACAGACATTCGTTAATTTCCTACATAACTTGCCATTTTATGGTCGTGCCGTGATGTGCATTGATGATCCTGTCGTGAAAGAGTTAATTCCCCGCATTGGACGTTATATCACGACCTATGGTTTCAGCGAAGAAGCAGACATCCGCATTACACATTACGAGCAGAAGGCAGCGCAGGGGTTTTTCACCATCAGCCGTGACGACTTGCCAGAATTGCATGTCGTATTGAATGCACCTGGGCGTCATAACGCGCTGAATGCAACCGCTGCTGTCGCTGTAGCGACAGAAGAAGGGATCAATGATGCTGCTATTCTGGCTTCACTGGCTGAATTTCAGGGAACGGGGCGCCGTTTTGATTTTCTGGGTGAATTCTCCCTCAAACATATTAATGGCAAAGAAGGTCGCGTGATGCTGGTGGATGATTATGGTCATCACCCAACCGAAGTCGATGCCACGATTAAGGCTGCGAGGGCGGGTTGGCCAGATAAGCGTATTGTGATGCTGTTCCAGCCGCACCGCTATACAAGAACTCGTGATTTATATGATGATTTTGCCAATATTCTGAGTCAAGTGGATGTTCTATTGATGCTGGATGTGTATTCGGCAGGTGAAACCCCAATTCCGGGGGCTGATAGCCGCTCTTTGTGCCGTACCATTCGTAGTCGTGGGAAATTGGACCCGATTTTTGTGTCAGATTCAGAGCAAATTTCAGCCATGCTGTCACAGGTAATAGAAAACAATGACTTAGTGTTGGTTCAGGGTGCCGGTAATATCGGTAAAATAGCGCGCAATCTGGCTGAAACAAAATTACAGCCGTCTTTTAATGAGGGAGAGCATCATGGTTGAGAAGGTCGCTGTTCTATTGGGCGGAACCTCCGCTGAGCGGGAAGTTTCACTGCAATCAGGACAATCTGTTGTGGCCGGGCTGAAAGAAGCAGGCATTAATGCATATTCAGTCGATACAAAAGACTTTGATGTGACTAAACTCAAAGGAGAAGGATTCAGCAAAGCCTTCATCGCTCTGCATGGGCGTGGTGGTGAAGATGGTACGCTGCAAGGGGTACTGGAGTTTTTGCAAATCCCTTATACCGGCAGTGGTGTTATGGCATCAGCTTTGTCAATGGACAAATTGCGCACAAAACAGTTATGGCAGGGAGCAAAGTTGCCGGTTTCTCCGTATGCCGCAATTAATGCTCAAAAATTTGAACAAGTTAATGATTTCCAACTCCAAGAATATGTTCGAGAATTAGGACTTCCATTAATGGTTAAGCCGAATCTGGAAGGTTCCAGTGTTGGTATGACTAAAGTGAATGATTATTCCGAACTGCGTGGGGCATTGGAGCTGGCGTTCCAGCACGACACGGATGTGCTGGTTGAAAAATGGTTGTTGGGTCCTGAATATACCGTGGCATTTTTGGGCGATGAGGTTTTACCCTCTATCCGTATCCAAGCTCCGGAAGTGTTCTATGACTACGATGCGAAATATCTTTCCAATGAAACGAAATACTTCTGCCCAAGTGGCCTGAGTGCAGAAAAAGAGCTGGAGTTGGCAGAGATTGCATCAAAAGCGTATAAGGCGCTGGGATGCAGTGGTTGGGGTCGGGTTGATATCATGGATGATGGCAATGGTAATTTCTATCTGTTGGAAGTGAATACATCCCCAGGTATGACCAGCCATAGCTTAGTACCGATGGCCGCACGTCAGTCCGGACTCAGTTTTTCACAGCTGGTGGTGAAAATTCTGGAGTTGGCCGATTGATATGTCACAGGCAGCCCGGAATACCCGGGAGCGAGAAAGTGAAACGCGAAGCTCCCGCCCCAGTAATGGCTATCATCTAGCAGGGATTTTTTTCTTCCTGATGGTGATTGGCACCATCGTATGGGGAGGCTGGATGACATTGGACTGGATGAAGGATTCAAACAGATTAGCGCTCTCAAAACTGGTGTTGACTGGTGAACGCCATTACACCACGAATGATGATGTCAGGCGAGCAATAATGGCATTTGGCGCTATCGGGACATTTATGACACAGGATGTCAACATTATTCAGGGGCAGATAGAACGACTACCGTGGATTCGGCAAGTCACTGTGCGTAAGCAATGGCCTGATGAACTAAAAATTCATCTGGTAGAATACGTGCCTTATGTACGTTGGAATGATACGTACATGCTGGATGCAGAAGGAAATGTATTTAGTTTGCCGATAGAGCGTAGTGTCAAAGGGCATTACGCCATGCTTTCTGGCCCTGAAGGTAAAGAGAAAGAGGTATTGGCAGAATATAACAAAGTAGCGCCCTTGTTTACTGAACATAAAATGAAATTGAAAACGGTGATCATGACGGAGCGTAATGCTTGGCAATTAATTCTGAATAACGACATTCGGCTGGAACTGGGAAATAAAAATGATGTGAAGCGGATTAAACGTTTTATTGAACTTTATCCTGTGTTGCAGAAAAATACGGAGAAACGCGTGGCTTATGTAGACTTACGTTATGACAGCGGCGCTGCGGTAGGTTGGGCTCCTTTATTAATTGATGCGCCGGTTTCAATCAACGGGCAGAAAAATAACAGTGACTGGCAATAATACAGAGACAGGCAGAATAACAATGATCAAATCAACGGACAGAAAATTGGTAGTTGGCCTTGA
Source organism: Xenorhabdus bovienii SS-2004 (assembly GCF_000027225.1). Classification (NCBI taxonomy): domain Bacteria; kingdom Pseudomonadati; phylum Pseudomonadota; class Gammaproteobacteria; order Enterobacterales; family Morganellaceae; genus Xenorhabdus; species Xenorhabdus bovienii. The sequence continues at coordinate 3,382,002 of NC_013892.1, read as the reverse complement.
AATCGGGACAGCAAAGGTATCTGCCCTGGTTGGTGAAATTCTGCCCGATGGTATGGTTAATATTATCGGAGTGGGAAGTTGTCCATCCCGCGGTATGGATAAAGGTGGTGTCAACGACCTTGAATCGGTCGTTAAATGCGTACAGCGTGCGATTGATCAGGCTGAATTAATGGCGGACTGCCAGATATCTTCAGTTTATCTGGGACTTTCCGGTAAGCATATCAGTTGCCAGAACGAAATTGGCATGGTGCCGATTTCGGAAGAAGAAGTGACACAGGACGATGTGGACAGTGTTGTCCATACGGCCAAATCGGTTCGTGTTCGTGATGAACACCGTGTTTTGCATGTGATCCCACAGGAATACGCTATCGATTATCAGGAAGGGATCAAAAATCCGGTCGGGCTTTCTGGCGTACGTATGCAGGCAAAAGTTCACTTGATTACCTGCCATAACGACATGGCAAAAAATATTGTAAAAGCTGTTGAACGTTGTGGACTGAAAGTTGATCAACTTATTTTTGCGGGTCTGGCGGCAAGTTATGCTGTTCTGACCGAGGATGAACGTGAATTGGGCGTCTGTGTCGTTGATATCGGCGGCGGCACAATGGATATCGCAGTATACACTGGTGGCGCATTGCGCCATACCAAGGTGATCCCTTATGCAGGAAATGTCGTCACTAGTGATATCGCCTATGCGTTTGGAACCCCTCCGAGTGATGCTGAAACCATCAAGGTTCGTCACGGTTGCGCATTGGGTTCGATAGTCAGCAAGGATGAAAGTGTAGAGGTTCCAAGCGTGGGAGGGCGTCCTCCCCGTAGCTTGCAACGCCAGACTCTGGCTGAGGTGATCGAACCTCGTTATACCGAACTGCTGAATTTAGTGAATGATGAAATTCTGCGATTGCAGGAACAATTACGTCAGCAGGGAGTAAAACATCATCTGGCCGCAGGGATTGTCTTGACCGGGGGAGGAGCTCAAATAGATGGCGTGGCCGAATGTGCTCAGAGGGTATTCCATACCCAAGTACGTATTGGCCGTCCCCTGAACATTACTGGTCTGACGGATTATGTGCAGGAGCCTTGCTACTCAACGGCAGTCGGGCTTCTGCATTATGGTAAAGAATCTCACCTTGGTGGCGATTCTGATGCCGATAAAAGAACGTCAGTGAGCGGCTGGTTCAAAAAAGTCAGCAGCTGGCTGAGAAAAGAATTTTGATTTTTTATACAGAGGCCGCGACAATGGCGCCGGCCTCGACATAAAGGCACAAAACGGAGAGAAATTATGTTTGAACCACTGGAATTAACCAACGACGCGGTGATTAAAGTCATCGGCGTCGGCGGCGGCGGCGGTAATGCTGTTGAGCACATGGTGCGTGAACGTATTGAAGGTGTAGACTTCTTTGCGATTAACACCGATGCTCAGGCGCTGCGCAAAACAGCTGTCGGTCAGACTATCCAGATTGGCAACGGCATTACAAAAGGATTGGGCGCTGGTGCAAACCCTGAAGTCGGCCGTACTGCGGCAGAAGAAGATCGCGAAGCATTGCGTACTGCCCTGGAAGGTGCCGACATGGTATTCATCGCTGCCGGCATGGGCGGTGGTACGGGAACTGGCGCAGCCCCCGTTGTGGCTGAAATTGCTAAAGAGCTTGGTATTCTGACCGTTGCTGTCGTTACCAAGCCATTCAATTTCGAAGGCAAGAAGCGAATGGCCTTCGCGGAACAGGGGATCACTGAACTGTCCAAACATGTGGACTCATTGATCACCATTCCAAATGACAAATTATTGAAAGTGCTGGGACGCGGCATTTCTCTGCTGGATGCATTCGGTGCAGCCAATGACGTCCTGAAAGGGGCGGTTCAAGGTATCGCTGAACTGATTACTCGCCCGGGACTGATGAACGTTGATTTCGCAGACGTTCGTACCGTGATGTCTGAAATGGGATATGCCATGATGGGATCAGGTATTTCACAGGGTGAAGACCGTGCAGAAGAAGCGGCTGAAATGGCTATCTCCAGCCCGTTACTGGAAGATATTGATCTTTCTGGTGCACGTGGAGTGTTGGTTAACATTACTGCCGGCTTTGATTTGCGTCTGGATGAGTTTGAAACGGTTGGTAACACAATTCGTGCATTTGCCTCTGACAATGCGACAGTGGTTATCGGTACGTCACTGGATCCAGACATGAATGATGAGCTACGTGTAACGGTTGTGGCAACGGGTATCGGGATGGACAAACGTCCTGAAATTACTCTGGTGACCAACAACAAAGTATCTCAGTCAAATACACTGGATCGCCGTTACCCGCAGATGTCTGGTGGAATCCCGTCATTGTCTGAAGAGAAAAAAACTGCTGCAAAAGTGGTCAATGATCAAAATGCGCAGACAAGCAAAGAGCCTGATTATCTGGACATTCCAGCATTTTTGCGCAAACAGGCTGATTAATAGCTAAAAGATAGGATTCTCCGCTTTTTGTGCTAAACTGTCCTGCCAATTATGTTTTATAGTAATTGGCAGGATGGGTAACATTGCGAGATATAATGATGATCAAACAAAGGACATTAAAACGGACTGTTCAAGCGACCGGCGTTGGTTTGCACACCGGTAAAAAAGTCACGCTGACAATGCGTCCAGCGCCGGCTAATACCGGGGTCATCTATCGTCGTACTGATTTGAATCCACCGGTAGATTTTCCGGCGAATGCTAAATCCGTGCGTGATACCATGCTCTGTACTTGTCTGGTAAATGAACACAATGTGCGAATTTCAACCGTTGAGCACTTGAACGCAGCGTTGGCAGGTCTGGGTATCGATAACATTGTTATTGACGTCGATGCACCAGAAATCCCTATTATGGATGGTAGTGCCAGCCCGTTCGTTTTTCTGCTGTTGGATGCAGGTATTGAAGAGCTGAATGTCGCGAAGAAATTCGTACGTATGAAAGACGCAGTTCGCGTAGAAGATGGAGATAAATGGGCTGAATTAGCACCATATCACGGTTTTAGTCTGGACTTTACCATTGACTTCAACCATCCGGCTATTGATTCCAGTTCACAACGTTATAGTTTGGATTTCTCTGCGGATTCGTTTGTCCGCCAGATTAGCCGCGCACGTACTTTTGGATTTATGCGCGATATTGAGTACCTGCAATCCCAGGGCCTGTGCCTCGGTGGCAGCTTCGATTGCGCCATTGTGGTAGATGACTACCGCGTACTCAATGAAGATGGTCTGCGTTTTGAAGATGAGTTCGTCCGTCATAAAATGCTGGATGCCATCGGTGATCTGTTCATGTGTGGTTATAACATCATTGGCGCGTTTACTGCGTTCAAATCAGGCCATGCATTGAATAACAAGTTGCTGCAAGCAGTCTTGGCGCATGAAAGTGCTTGGGAATTTGTCACGTTTGAAGATGAGGCTGAAATGCCGCTGGCTTTCCGTGCTCCATCAACAGTGATGGCATAGTAGCCAAAAAGTGTACTGAAAACATTCCTATGGTTAATCAAAGAGTTATGTTATCTGTCTCGCTTTTTTTGCTGATGTTTTTTATTCAACGCTAGCACTTTTTTTTGGCTGTACTGGTACCCTCTCCGGCCAGCGCAGCCAATCTCTCTAATTTCCTTTTCAATTTCTCAGGGCTGCGTTCAGCCAATATCATTAATGTTTCTGCACTTTCATGGCTCAATTGGCGCTTTGGTAAATTCTGATTATTATTATTAGGTGCTGTTGTTGACGATTTTGCGAAATCTTGCGCATTATTACTACGTTTGACCATTAATGATGGATTAATCCTGATGTCGATAGAGGATAAAGATGGTAGAATTTCGCTTCTCAGTGTCGAAAGCAAAACGGGCACTTCATAGCGAAGTCTTGTCATCCAACTGGCATTTCCTGCTTCCAGTACCAGAATATGTTTGCGATAATTGGCGACCCTGCACCATGGATGCAGTTGTGCGGGCAATAAACTGAGCATGGCACGGTTGAGTTTCAAAAGTGCAATAGCATGTTGTTGAATGATTTGAAGAGGGCTTTTACCGACAGCTGCCTCATCTTCAAATAGCGTATCCAGTGATTGTGGTCGGCTATCTCGCATATTAAAGGTAGTTCCAGTATTTATTAATGAAGGGTGAATGAGTATTTTAAATCTTTGGCGACAATTTGGTAGGCGTTATTTTTGGTCTCACCTTTTACTGGGCATGGTCGCCACAGGAATTGGTGTTCCTGCTGTTTTAGCTGGAATAACAGAAAGCCTTCCTCATAGTAATACTTCTTCCAGCCAAAAGAACCAAAATCAGGTATTTTCCTCATTTGATCACTTATTTCAATTACAAAGTGTCCAGCGTCAACCTTCGAATCATTTGAATTACTGGCAGCAACATGCTGTTCGCAACATTATTCGTCGGCTTTCTTTTACTTTTTCTATTACTGGCCCTATCCAACACGAAGTAGCAAAAGAAAGCATTCGATTTTCTTCTCCATGCATGCAACAACTTATGCTGGATACGTTGTATGCTATGCTGATACAAGCACCGTCACAATTTGAATCCATCCTTGATATTGAAATTACGGCGACTATTCTTCCTGATTCCCACACACCGGCACTCTGGGTAGCTAAAACTCAGGGAATTCGCGCGGGGCCAACAGCTAACCATTTATCTTTGCTTTAACTAACTCACCTGTCTTACTTTTTATTTTTTGATGAGACAGCTTTGCTTGGACAGTCTAGAAGACACAATTGGTTGGCCGCAACTTTGGCCTTATCTGAGATGTATTAATTATGCTGATTAAATTACTCACTAAGATTTTTGGTAGCCGTAATGACCGTACCCTACGCCGTTTGCGTAAATCGGTTGAGATTATCAACCATATGGAGCCTGATTTTGAGAAGCTCTCCGATGAAGAATTAAAAGCAAAAACAGAACAATTCCGTGCACGCCTGAAAGCAGGTGAATCACTGGAGAAAATTTTGCCTGAAGCCTTTGCTACTGTACGCGAAGCCAGTAAGCGTGTATTCGGTATGCGTCACTTTGATGTGCAGTTGCTGGGTGGGATGGTGCTGAACGAACGCTGTATTGCGGAGATGCGTACAGGTGAAGGTAAAACTCTGACCGCAACACTGCCAGCTTACCTTAATGCCTTGGGTGGACGTGGTGTTCATGTCGTGACTGTGAACGACTATCTGGCACAGCGTGACGCCGAAAACAATCGGCCATTGTTTGAATACCTCGGTCTGACCGTCGGTATTAACCTGCCAAACATGCCAGCCCCTGCAAAACGCGAAGCCTATGCCGCAGATATTACTTACGGCACCAACAATGAATACGGTTTCGACTACCTGCGAGACAACATGGCGTTTAGCCCAGAAGAGCGAGTACAACGCAAACTGCACTATGCGCTGGTGGATGAGGTGGATTCGATCCTGATCGATGAAGCCCGTACCCCGTTGATTATTTCTGGACCAGCGGAAGACAGTTCTGAACTTTACATCAAAGTGGACAAACTGATACCTAAACTGATCCGCCAAGAAAAAGAAGATTCAGAGGCATTCCAGGGAGAAGGTCACTTCTCGGTTGATGAAAAAACACGTCAGGTTAACCTCACTGAGCGTGGTCTGGTTCTGGTTGAAGAACTGCTGGTTGGTGCCAAATTGATGGATGAAGGCGAATCACTGTATTCGCCGACCAACATCATGCTGATGCACCATGTAACAGCAGCGCTGCGTGCCCACGTTTTGTTTACTCGCGATGTAGATTACATCGTCAAAGATGGTGAAGTCATCATTGTCGATGAGCACACCGGGCGTACCATGCAGGGACGTCGCTGGTCTGATGGACTGCATCAGGCGGTTGAGGCGAAAGAAGGTGTTGAAATTCAGAATGAAAACCAGACACTGGCCTCTATTACATTTCAGAACTACTTCCGGATATATGAAAAACTGGCAGGTATGACGGGAACCGCTGATACAGAAGCCTTTGAATTCAGTTCTATTTATAAACTGGATACTATCGTTGTTCCGACAAACCGTCCGATGATCCGTAAAGATTTGCCGGATCTGGTCTACATGACCGAAGCGGAAAAAATCGATGCGATCATTGAAGACATTAAAGAACGCACCAATAATGGTCAGCCTATATTGGTAGGGACAATTTCGATTGAGAAATCGGAAGTCATTGCTAAAGCATTAACCAAAGCAGGCATTGAACATAACGTCTTGAATGCCAAATTCCATGCAATGGAGGCGGATATTATCGCACAGGCCGGACAGGCTGGCACGGTTACTATCGCGACTAACATGGCTGGACGTGGTACGGATATTGTGTTGGGCGGAAGCTGGCAGTCTGAAATCGCCAAACTGGAAGAACCAAGCCAAGAGAAAATCGAGCAAATTAAAGCTGCATGGCAAGAACGTCATGATGAAGTACTTGCAGCGGGCGGTTTGCATATTATTGGTACAGAGCGTCATGAATCACGGCGTATCGATAACCAGTTACGTGGCCGTGCGGGACGTCAGGGGGATGCTGGTTCTTCGCGCTTCTATCTCTCAATGGAAGACTCCTTGATGCGTATTTTTGCTTCCGATCGTGTCACTGGCATGATGCGTAAACTTGGCATGCAGCCGGGTGAATCGATTGAACACCCATGGGTTACTAAAGCGATTGCCAATGCCCAGCGTAAAGTAGAAAGCCGTAACTTCGATATTCGTAAGCAATTGCTGGAATATGATGATGTTGCCAACGATCAGCGCCGTGCGATTTATGCCCAACGCAACGATCTGCTTGATGTGGGTGATGTCAGCGAAACCATTGCCAGTATTCGTGAAGATGTCTTCAAGGTAACGATTGACGCCTATATTCCGCCACAATCTCTGGAAGAAATGTGGGATATAGAAGGTTTACATGAGCGTCTGGTAAACGACTTTGATCTGGATATGCCGATCAAGGAGTGGCTGGACAAAGAACCTGAATTGCACGAAGAAACGCTGCGTGAACGTATTCTTGAAAAGGCGATTGAAGTTTACAAACAGAAAGAAGAAATCGTCAGTACAGAAATGATGCGTAACTTTGAAAAAGGCATCATGTTGCAAACCTTGGATACGCTGTGGAAAGAGCACTTGGCTGCGATGGACTACCTGCGCCAAGGTATTCATCTGCGTGGCTATGCACAGAAAGATCCAAAGCAGGAGTATAAACGCGAATCTTTTGCCATGTTTGCTAATATGCTGGAATCGCTGAAATATGAAGTGATCAGTACATTGAGTAAAGTTCAGGTCAGAATACCGGAAGAAGTGGAAGCGCTTGAGAATCAGCGCCGTGAAGAAGCGGAGCGTTTGGCAAAGAAACAGCATTTGAGCCATGAAGTTGAGCAAGGCGCTTTAATGTCAGAAACAGAAGCACAGATGGCGAGTGGCGCACGTAAACTGGGACGCAACGATCCTTGCCCATGTGGCTCAGGCAAAAAATTTAAGCATTGCCACGGCAGTTTATAATAAAAATAGTAATAAAGAGCCAGCGATTCATTGTCGTTGGCTGATTGGATAAAACCCTCAAAACTCATCTCTCAGAGAATGATTTGAGGGTTTTTTTATGAAGAAAATCCTCGCTGCTACCCAATAGTAATTCCTGCATATTGCCAATATTTGCAATAAACTGAGCATCGTGGGAAATCAGTACCATCGCACCAGTATAACTATGCAGCGCTTTCTGGAGTAGTTCGCGTGATTCAATGTCCAAATGATTGTCAGGTTCATCCAGCAGCAGCAGGGCGGGAGCATAAGGCCCACAAAACAAGCAGGCAAGAGCGACTTTGAGTTGTTCTCCTCCACTCAGATAGCCTACCGGTTTCAAGGCTTCTTCACCACGAATGCGCAGTTGTGCCAGCCGGGTACGGTAACGATCTTCAGGCCAACCGGGTGACTGTAACTGAAAGTTATGCAGTGCGGATTGGTTTTTATCAAGAAATGAAAAATGTTGATCCATCAGACGATAGGAAGGTGTTATTCGGCAAGTGCCTTGTTTGGTAGGAAATAAACCTGCCATCACTTTTAGCAAGGTAGATTTTCCACTGCCATTTTTTCCCGTGATAGCGAGGCGATCACTATGATTCATTGTTAAACTGATGGGAGAGCCTGAACCAAAAGGCAAAATGACATTTTGCAGATAAAGTAACGGAGCAGGCGCTATTTGCGGCGCAGCAACCGTGATTGACAGAGGATCGATGATTTCCAGTCTTGCTCTGGCATCTGTGGCCAGAGAAGTGCTTCGCTGTAATCGTTCCTCATGTTGTTTAGCCTGTCGTGACAACGTGGCTTCTGAGCGCCCTAATTCCCGATCAAGAATGATTTTACTTTGATTGGCATTTTCCCGTCGTTGTTTACCTTGGCTTTGTCTTTTACTGGCTTTTTCTCGATCTTTTTGCTTATCACGCAAGGCTTGTTTGAGGTTTTTACGCGTCTGATCAACCTCGCGCTGTACACCTAACCGTAGCTGTTCCTTACTTTCTAACCACGTTTCCCATCCACCTGTGCTGCGGCATAGCCCTAACCCACTGAGTTCGTAGACAACAGACACATGTTGTAATAATTGGGGGTCATGAGTAATCAGTAAAATGCCGCCACTGAAATTTGTCAGCCATTGAGCCAGCCAGAGACGCCCTTGTCGATCAAGGTGATTACTGGGTTCATCCAAAATCATAAACTCCGCTCCCTGATATTTTAGTGCCAGCAGTCTGAGGCGAGTCTGTTCTCCACCACTGAGAGAACTAAAAGGCTGCTTTAATACTTCAGGGCGCAATTCTCCTTCTGCCAATAGGGACTCCGCTTGAAATTGCCAATCCCAATGATTTTCCATGATGTCAAAATCTGTCACATCACCGACGCCCGCTAGAATGCGTTCATTGGCATTCATGATCTCAGTTAGTCCTAACATCTCAGCCGCATTACCTGAAAAGGATGTTAGACCTTGTGACAGATAACCAACATCACGGAAATGGTTCACACTGCCTTCTGTCGGTGGTATTTGCCGAGCCAATATTGATGCTAGCCAAGATTTACCAATACCGTTACGACCGACTAAAGCGTGTTGTTCCGCGTTCAAAACCATATCAATACCAGAAAACAGAGGAATGATTTCACCAGAAAATTGATAGGCGATTTGCTTTGCTTCGATCAATGGTTGGCTTTCAGATTGCATGAATGATGCTTCCTTAATCTTTAAAGTACGGCTTTATGCTTTCTATGTCGGATTCTATTTGTCGGCTAATGTCAGATACCGCTTACCAAAATGTGTCCACATAATACGCTTTTATTTGGGTGAATCTTGGCAAAAAGCAATAAGACGTGATTACGGCTCTCATGAGATTAATCCTGTTTCTTTCTCATATGACTGTTTATTATAGTCCGCAAGAAATAATCACATTGATTAAATAATCAACTGCAAGAAAGACTATTATGGAAAAAAAACATCTGCATATTGCGGCCGGCATCATTAAAAATACCAATGATGAGATTTTTATCACTCAGCGTCATGCTGACTCACATATGGGCGGCTTTTGGGAATTTCCGGGAGGAAAACTTGAACAGGAAGAAATTCCGGAGCAGGCACTTATTCGGGAATTGAAGGAAGAAGTGGGGATCACGGTAACCCATTGTGAATTGGTGGAAACCATCACTCATGAATTTTCTGACAGAAACATCACACTCTATTTTTACCTTGTGGATCAATGGAAAAATGAGCCATTTGGTAAAGAGGGGCAGCCTTCCCGTTGGGTTTTGCAAACCGAATTGATCGCTGATGAGTTTCCGCCAGCAAACCGCAGCATAGTGGCTTTGCTGAACAAAAGCGGATCTCATTAAACAAAACAAATAATTAACGGTAGCGCCGAATACAATCGGCGCTACGTTGGTGGTTATTACCGATCTGGTTCTTCACTCCAGCTATCGTTTTCTGAGCTGTCGTCCTGACTGGCGATTTTTTTTTCTTCACTGGCCCATTCGCCTAAGTCGATTAATTGGCAACGTTTACTGCAAAATGGGCGATATGGGTTGATTTCTCCCCATATTACCGTTTTAGCGCAAGTCGGGCATGCGACGGTCAATACTTCAGACATCTTTACTTTCTCCTGCTTGATTTGAAGGCTATGTTAACAGCAGGCTAATTCAAATGACAAATGTGCAGGTACAACACCGTGCTCGCTATCCATCGGCAGAAAACGGATGGCAAAACGGGTCTTGTGACCGGATATTTGTGGATAGACCAGTGCATCCAGTACGACATCTAACTTTAATCTCAATAAATCAGACTCATCAGCATTTCCCTGATAGAAACCGTTGTGGCTGATTTTTGGAGAAAATATGGCGGATTGGCGTATTAACCCCAGGATGCTTTCCAGTGCTTGCTGTAATGGGTGTAGGCTGTCCAGCCAAGATTTGACGGTTTTATCTCTGACAGACTGTGGTAAATGTAGCCACAGGTGTAACGTGGGTAAGTCAAAACTGCAACATCCTCCCGGGATGCTAAGCCGTTTACGCACAATGTTGATGATACGATCTTCTTTAATGTGCTGGCTGAGACGTGGAGCCTTATTCAAGGCGATGCTCCGTTCCTTGAGTTGCTCTATCAGTAGGTGGATCATCGCCGTATCAACATCGGGCGAACCGAGCCATTGCTTTAATTTTGCCTGTTGGCGATCCAGCTCTTTCAATAATTCAGAGCGAACTTCACCGCGTTCCAGTATTTCGATTAATTCAGCAATTGTACGGAAAAACGCGAGACAACTCGCCGATGAATCTAGATACTGCTGTTTTTCCAGTTGTTGCAGTGAAGAATCAATCCTCAGCCATGAACGCATTTTTTCATTGAGTGGGTGTTCAAAGATAATAGTGGAGGTTGCATCACTCATTACGATTTTCCTGTCTGACTGATTCTGCTTGTTTCAAATACTGTTGGTGTAATTCGGCCACACGGGAGATGATATCCTGCTCATTGTGATGGTTGAATATGACATCATCCGCTTTTTCCAGCCTTTCATGACGGTTGGCCTGTGCAGCCAGAATGTTCTCGACTTGCTCACGACTTACTCCGTCACGTGTCATTGTTCGGCTGATCTGTATTTCAGGGGGAACATCAACAACTAAAATACGATCTGCCAAATGCATTAAATTATTTTCAATTAACAGAGGAACGACCCAAATGGCATAAGGGGCAGTGACTTGACTTAGTTGCTGTTGGGTTTCTGTGTGTATCAGCGGGTGGAGAAGTGCATTGATCCACTGCTTTTCTGCTGGAACTGCAAAAATTTTTTGGCGCAGAAAGACGCGATTTAAACTGCCATCCGGCAGCAATATGTCAGAACCAAAGTGCTCTGCGATTGCCTGCAAGGCGGGGGAACCCGGAGCAACAACCTCTCTGGCGATAATATCTGCATCAATAAGCGGGACACCAAGGGATGAAAACACATTAGAGATAGTCGTTTTACCGCTACCAATTCCACCTGTGAGTGCAATAATATAACTCATTCTATCCCTTAAAATATTTCTGATAGCATATTTAAATTGTAACTCAAGGGAGTTCTATGGGCTATAAACAAACGGGTATAATTCCTGCTTTAAGATCCTCGAAGATAGGCAGTGGAACATGTAAATGAACTGTTACGTTAGTATCGTACCTAACTGAAAAACAGGCAGGTACATAGCCAGCAATAATAAACCAACAATCACTGCCATTATCAGCATCAGTACGGGCTCAAGTAATTGCACTAGACTATCAGCAAGGCTGATTGATTGTTCTTGATACCATGCTGCTAGATTCCCCAAAAATAATTCTAATTCTCCTGATTCTTCACCTATCATGACAAACTGCTGACATAATGGTGGAAAGTACATCTCTTTCTTTAAAGCATCACTCATGGGTATACCTTGCTGAATTTGCCTGTACAGATTTTTTATCCCTGCCATGAATACAGGGTGGTGAGTCGCGTTCAGAGCACATTCCAACCCTGTTGTTAGTGTTAGACCTGCTTTTTGTGTCATAAACAGAATATGAAATATCTGGTTGGTTTGTTGATAAATTGTGAGTTGCCTAAAAAGAGGGAGTTTCAGAAGGAACATCTTTTCCCTTGTTTTTAGTTTGGGAAATTGATGGCGCAGCCATAGGTAGCTGATTATCAATAGAGAGGCTATTGCCAAAAGTAATACACCGTGATTAATTAGTAAATCAGAGGCGGATAAAATCCACTGTGTTAAGAGAGGCAGTGAGGCATTAAACGAAGAATAAACTTGCTTGAATTCCGGCAGAACAAAAATCAGCATCAGTAAAATGACAAGAATAGTTACAAAGGCTACGATTAAGGGATAACGGTAAGCTTTCTGGATTTTCTTACGTAATATATCTTGTTGTTCCAATCGGTTGATAATTAATTGGCAGCAGGTTTCAAGCTGGCCGGTTTCTTCGCCTACTGCGATAAGCTGGCGAAATAGGGGCGAAAATAGCCGGGGATAGTGTCCCAATGTCGTGGAAAATGACTCACCTTGGCTGATTTTTTGAATAATATCCGTTAATACACATCGCCAAAGCATTTGTTTACATTCCTGTAATAAGAGAGTAAGCCCCTTTAATAGGGGAATACCTGATGCCAGTAATGTGCTTAATTGATGAATGAAATGTAAGCGATAAGCGATTTCCTTTTCGCTGTAATGAATGAGTTTTTTGCATTTAATGGTATAAGGTTGCAAATCAAGGTGGCTCAGATATTGAAACACGTTTTGTCTGCTCTGGCCGATGCTTTCCCCTTTTACAATGTTTCCTTTTTTATTGACCGCTTGCCATTGATAAATATATTCCATTTTCATGCTGTTTCCTGACCTGTAATCTGATAAACCTCTTCCAGTGTTGTTATGCCTTTTTCCACCAAAACCAGCCCTGCGGAAAAAAGAGTTGAATGCTGTTGTGCAGCGAGTAATTGGGGAAGGTTATCAATCGAGTGTTCTGACAGAGTCTGCTGAAGGGTTGGCTGGAGCTCAAGAAATTCGTAGATGGCTGTCCTGCCATAATAGCCAGAAAAACAGTGTTCACAGCCAACCGCAAGCCATTGTCTTATAGAAATAGATTGTTTTACGGAATCGGTTTTTTTTATAGGAATAGCGGCATTGTCGACATTGATGACAGTGCATTCTTTATCTTGCTGGCGGCAATGGGGGCAGAGTGTACGCACCAGCCGCTGTGCAATAATCAATTTCACGCACGATGCTGTGGTATAGCCTGAAATCCCCAAATTTTGCAGGCGGGATAACGTATCAATTGTCGAATTGGTATGCAGTGTCGATAAAACCAGATGACCTGTTTGCGCTGCCTTCATCGATATCTCGGCGGTTTCATTGTCACGGATTTCACCGACCATAATGATATCGGGATCTTGCCGTAATAATGCTCTGAGGACTTTGGCAAAATCGAGGCCAATTTTGTTGTTTACTGGTGTCTGGTTGATGCCACTTAAGGGAATTTCTACCGGATCTTCGACGCTACAGATATTTTTCTTCGCCTGATTTAAATATTGCAGACAGCTATACAGCGTGACAGTTTTACCGCTTCCTGTCGGGCCTGTCACTAGGATCATACCTTGCGGTAAGTGGATTTTCTGTTTTAAAAGTTGCAATTGAGGCTCTGGCAGGCCAAGTTGCTCCAGCGATAGCTGGTGTATGGTATTTAAAACGCGCAGGACAATCTTTTCTCCATGTAGAGTTGGCAATGTTGATATACGTATCGCATAACTGTTTTTGCTATCATTCCAGGCAAATTGCCCATCCTGCGGCTGGCGTTTTTCAGCAATATTGAGTTTTGCCATGATCTTCAAACGGGCTGGAATACCGGTATTCATTTGGGGAGAAGGTGATGATACAGCATGCAGGATTCCATCAACCCGAATACGTATCCGATAGCCACGTTGAGCAGGCTCAAAATGAATATCTGAGGCTCTTTTTTGTATTGAGGTTGATATCGTTTGATTAATTAATTGAATAACTGGCGTGTCCATATCTTCGGAATAAGCATCGTTTGTTTGTATTTCACTGTGACTGGAATGGGGGACATCCAGTTTTTCGATACGATAATGTTCCTCATCATCATTTTCAGCACAGTGATTTTCTGTACAAGATACCAATGAACTTCCTTGTGTCAGCATGGATTCTATTTTTGCTTTTGGCCAAATATCTACATTAATGATTGAGCCAGAAATAAATCGTAATGCAGCAATGAAATCTTCATTGGGTGATTTGCTACAGGCAATAGTCATGGTATGGATCTCTCTTTTTATAATAATGGCCTGATGTCGTTGACACAGTTCATTGATTTCCCTTTCCATTAATACATTTTCCTTGTTTCTCATTTTCTATATTCCTTTAATGTTGAAGCAATTTTAAAATCTTATTTTTCGAAATAATATGTTTGAAAATAGAGTGGTTTTAAAATTTAACTGTTTAAAACTTAAAAGTTTCCTGACATTTCAATTTTAAGGATTCATTTTTAGTATCACAGATGGTACGCCAGTAGATAACGCCGGTTTTGGTATCTTGGGTTGGTTTTAAGGTAGTAGTGAGCCCATTGAGATTTTGTTGTCCGACGATGATTATTTCTCCGTCCTTTACCGTAACGGTGCTGATATAGCGGCTATTATGACCTGATGGAATTGATGCATGGCCAGTATTACAGTCTTTATAGTTTTCTGTTTCAAAACGACAAAGTTCAACGCCAGATTTATAAGGCACAATAGTTTGTAGCATATCGGTTAATGCTGCTTTTTGGATATATCCCTGATAACTGGGAATAGCAATTGCGCCAAGGATAGACACAATCGCCATAACAACCATCAATTCCATTAATGTAAACCCTTGTTGGTTCATTCTTCCTCCTTTGTGTGTTTTCTCATGGTATGGAGCATGATCCCCGATAGATGTCGGCATTTATAAGGATGACAAAAACAGAGAAAAATAAAATAGCTTCAGTAATAGTTATGGAAATAGCTCGAAAAAATAACTATTCGTTACATTTTTTACAGAGGAATTTTCGAGCTGGTTCGCAAATGAAAAACACACCAGAAATAGTACTCGATTGAAAATGCTAACATGTTAACCTGTTACACTTTGAGTGGTGCCATTCCACTTGGTTGGGAATATTGCTGTTGAGATATTGAGGAGAGTAAAAGAATGAAGCTGCATGAAGGGTGGATTGATGGTGCAAGGAAGGTAATCTCTCCATATTATGATCTGCGTCCGGAAGGTGAAATCCCATCATTACTGGTCATTCATAATATCAGTTTACCTCCCGGCAAGTTTGGCGGGCCTTATATCGATCAGCTATTTATGGGAACGCTGAATTCAGATGAAGATCCGTTCTTTAATGAGATAAAGGGATTATGTGTTTCTGCTCATTGCTTAATCCGCCGCGATGGAGAAATTGTGCAATATGTCCCTTTTGATAAAAGGGCTTGGCATGCTGGCGTATCCTGCTACTGTGACCGTGAGAAATGTAATGATTTTTCGATAGGTATTGAGTTGGAGGGGACGGATTATGAGCCATTTAGTGAAATCCAGTACCTCAGACTGGCGGAAGTTACCCAATTGCTTATCTGTCACTTTCCTGATATCCGCAATAATATTACGGGGCACAGTGATATCGCTCCGGGTAGGAAAACCGACCCAGGGCCTTATTTTTATTGGGAACATTATCGGCAACTATTGAAGGAGTGAGTTGAATGACTCTCTTTATTCTATTGTTAGTACTGGCATGGGAACGTGTTTTTAAGATGGGCGACCATTGGCAGTTGGAACGCTATTTGTCCCCTTTGTTTGCCAGGATGAAATTATTTTCATTATGGAGCAGTTTGGGTATGACCCTACTGATCGCATTACTGACCTGGAAACTTATTGATGTTTTGAGTGATGTGGTTTTTGGTGTACCGGGAATTCTGCTGTATATCATGATCAGCTTGTTGTGTATTGGTGCAGGGTCTTTGCGTTATGACTATCGGGAATATCTTCGAGCTGTACGTCTTGATGAACTGGATCAGCAAAATAATCACCTTGTCCGTTTGACGATGATACAGGGAACTCTACCTGATACCACAAAAGATGAGCGATTGCGTGAGATACAGAATGCATTGATCTGGATAAATTTCCGTTATTATCTTGCACCGATTTTCTGGTTGGTAGTGATGGGAAAATTAGGTCCTGCAATCTTAATGGGATACGGTTTTTTGAGGGGTTATCAAGGATGGTTGGCACAACACGGAACGACTGTGCAACGTGCACAAACTGGGGTTGATAGTTTGCTGCACTGTCTGGATTGGGTTCCTGCTCGTCTGGCGGGGATCGCTTATGCTTTATTAGGGCATGGGGAAAAAGCCTTGCCAGCTTGGGTTGCATCCCTCAGTGATCTTCGGACATCTCAATATAAGGTGGTAAGTCAATTGGCTCAGTTTGCCTTAAGTAAGGAACCTCATCTTAATCCAATAGAAACTCCTGTTGCGGCTGTTAGGTTAGCGAAAAAGGCGACATTGACTATTGTGATTATTGTTGCATTGTTGACGATCTATGGAGCATTAGCTTAACGAATAAAAAAGAGTCACTGGGGGAATGAAAGTCATCAGCAAAACAACAAGTTGGAAGATGAAGGATATATAAATGTGAAAGGGGGCTGGTTTTAATATTAATTTCTTTTTAAATTATTCGGTTAATAATATATTTTATTTTTTGTGTGCGTTATTTATTATTTAAGTTTATGAATTATGAATTATGAATTATGAATTATGAATTATGAATTATGAATTATGAATTATGAATTATGAATCTATATAGTGAAAGTAATTAGATGAATGATATTCCATGATAATTGTTTTCTATATATTTAGAATATATAACGATATAGAAACATTAAAGCTAATAAAATAGCTATTAATAAAAAACATTATAGTATTATAGCGATAATATTTTCCCGAAAATAAAAATAATGTTATGGACATGTATAAAACGTAGATAATAGGAATTTTAACCTAGGGAATATTTTAACTATTCAGGAATTATCTATATTAGTATTATCAATATTAATGTAGCACTTTTCACAGTTCAGTTCCCGTCATGACATTAAGGATAACGCTGGCGGGAATTTTTTTGGTCAGGTGTTTGGAAAGAGTGAGCCCAGTTAATTTGGTTGACCCATTAACTATTATTGATTATTACTCATCTATCAAATTTAATTGAATTAATATATATGCTATGTGAATAAATATACTATATATTTCTAACTGTAACGATTCAACTTGCCTATCTACACGTTTTTAAAAATTAAACCCCATCAAATTTTCTTACCTGAAAATCCCTTTTGGTTACGATTTTCTGATAAAATTTAAAATAATTTGTTAAAATTTGCAGGTTTTTATGATTTAGCTCAAGGTCTTTATAGACAGCTAATGAATACTTTGTTACTTTAAGACCCTGTCTTCTAAATTGGTATTACCAATTGACTACAGCCCGATTAACTGAGGCTGAATTGATCACGATCCAGTTGATCTGACCCGGTTCTCATGACTAATCCGAAGCAACATTTACTCATTGAATGGCTTACAGCAGATATGGCCTATAGCAAGATTCGCCAACCCAAGTTATCAGATGTGATTGAGCAGCGTCTTGAACATCTCATTCTCGAAGGCTCGTTACGCCCGGGAGAAAAGCTGCTGCCTGAGCGTGAGCTGGCAAAGCAGTTTGAGGTATCACGCCCTTCACTACGCGAAGCTATTCAAAAATTGGAAGCCAAGGGTTTTCTTTTCCGTCGTCAGGGCGGGGGAACTTTCGTGCAGAGTAATCTCTGGCAAAGTTTCAGCGACCCACTCGCCCGGCTTATTGCAGATAATCAAGAATCTCAATTTGATCTCCTTGAAGCGCGCCATGCGCTGGAAGGTATTGCGGCATATTATGCGGCTCTTAGGGGAACCGATGAAGATTTCGAGCGCATCGAAAAAAGCCACTTTGCCATTCAGGAAGCCCAGCAAGGCGGTGATGTTAAAGCGGAATCAGATGCAGTCCTGCAATATCAGCTTGTTGTCACCGAAGCTGCCCATAACGTGGTATTGCTACATTTGCTGCGCTGTATGATCCCCATACTGGAACAAAATATCCGACGCAACTTCGAATTTATCTATACCCGCAAGGAAATGTTAGCAGCTGTCAGTAACCACAGGACAGAGATTTTTCGTGCGATTATGGCGAGAGAACCGGAAAAAGCTCGTGAGGCTTCGCATCGCCATTTGGCTTTTATTGAAGAAGTTTTATTGGATCTGACTCGTGAGCATACTCGTCGTGAACGCTCACTACGCCGGCTCCAGCAACATCAGGAATAAATGCCTATCCTCAGGGGCGTCATTGACAATTAAAACTCCCGGATGGGGGTAGGTTTTATAATCTTAGCTGTACAGATCTTGGCTGCTGCGTCTGTACAGTTCGTCAACTCTTTATTCAAGAGTTTTAGCGGCAACATATAGCAGGGCCTATCTTCCGGTCATGACTGGCAAAACGTCAAAAGGTATGACCAGAAGATAGGCTCCAAAACAACCATTAGAAATAGATAACAGATAAGGAATACACCATGTCAGATATTTTGAAAAATGACGTGGATCCGATCGAAACTCGCGATTGGTTACAGGCGATCGAATCGGTCATCCGTGAAGAGGGTGTTGAGCGTGCTCAGTTCCTGATTGATCAGGTTTTGAACGAGGCCCGCAAAGGTGGAGTTAGCGTTGCAGCAGGTGTTGCAAGTCGTGATTACATCAACACTATTCCTGTTGAGGATGAGCCTGCTTACCCTGGCAATCTGGATTTGGAGCGTCGTATCCGCTCTGCTATTCGCTGGAATGCGGTGATGACCGTTCTGCGTGCATCTAAGAAAGATCTAGATCTGGGCGGCCACATGGCTTCATTCCAGTCTTCTGCTACTTTTTACGACGTTTGCTTTAACCATTTCTTCCGCGCTCGCAATGAAAATGATGGCGGCGATTTGGTTTACTTCCAGGGCCATATTTCTCCGGGCGTTTATGCACGTGCTTTCTTGGAAGGCCGTTTGACTGAAGAGCAGATGAACAATTTCCGTCAGGAAATTGGTGGTAATGGCCTGTCTTCTTATCCGCATCCAAAATTGATGCCTGATTTCTGGCAGTTCCCTACGGTTTCAATGGGTCTGGGCCCAATTTCTGCTATTTATCAGGCTAAATTCCTGAAATATTTGGAACACCGTGGTCTGAAGAATACGTCTCAACAAACCGTTTATGCTTTCTTGGGTGACGGTGAAATGGATGAACCAGAATCCAAAGGTGCGATCACTATCGCAACTCGTGAAAAACTAGATAACCTTGTCTTCGTCATCAACTGTAACTTACAGCGTCTTGATGGCCCAGTGACTGGTAACGGCAAAATCGTTAACGAACTGGAAGGTATTTTCGCGGGTGCTGGCTGGAAGGTACTGAAAGTTCTGTGGGGCGAGCGTTGGGACGAGCTGCTGCGTAAAGACACTAGCGGTAAACTGGTTCAACTGATGAATGAGACTCTGGATGGTGACTACCAGACATTCAAGTCCAAAGATGGCACTTATGTGCGTGAGCACTTCTTCGGCCGTTACCCAGAAACCGCAGCATTGGTCAAAGATATGACTGATGATGAAATCTGGGCTCTGAACCGCGGTGGTCATGATCCTAAGAAAGTCTATGCTGCACTGAATAAAGCGCAGAATACCACGGGTCAACCAACGGTAATTCTGGCTCAGACCATCAAGGGTTATGGTATGGGTGATACCGCTGAAGGTAAAAACATTGCTCATCAGGTTAAGAAAATGAATATGGAAGGTGTCCGTCACTTCCGTGATCGTTTCAATGTGCCTGTGTCTGATGAACACATTGAAAAACTGCCATACGTCACTTTTGATAAAGACTCTGAAGAGTCCAAATATCTGCATGAGCGTCGTAATGCGCTGGGTGGTTACCTGCCAAGCCGTCGTGTAAACTTCGACGAAAAACTGGAAATGCCTGCACTGGAAGACTTCAGCTCACTGCTGGAAGAACAATCCAAAGAAATTTCTACTACTATCGCCTTCGTTCGTGCACTGAACGTTATGCTGAAGAATAAGTCGATCAAAGATCGTCTGGTTCCAATCATCGCTGACGAAGCACGTACTTTCGGTATGGAAGGTCTGTTCCGTCAAATCGGTATTTATAGCCCGAATGGTCAGCAATATACTCCGCAAGACCGTGAGCAGGTTGCATACTATAAAGAAGATGCCAAAGGCCAGATCCTGCAGGAAGGTATCAACGAGTTAGGTGCCGCCTCATCTTGGCTGGCTGCTGCAACTTCATACAGCACCAACAACCTGCCAATGATTCCGTTCTACATCTACTATTCTATGTTCGGATTCCAGCGTATCGGTGATCTGTGCTGGGCGGCTGGCGACCAACAGGCTCGTGGCTTTCTGGTAGGTGGTACTTCTGGCCGTACGACTCTGAACGGTGAAGGCTTGCAGCACGAAGATGGCCATAGCCACATTCAGTCTCTGACTATCCCTAACTGTATCTCTTACGATCCAGCATTCGCTTATGAAGTGGCTGTTATCATGCATGACGGTTTAGAGCGCATGTATGGTGAGAAACAAGAAAACATCTACTACTATATCACTACACTGAACGAAAACTACCACATGCCAGCAATGCCTGCGGGTGCTGAGGAAGGTATCCGTAAAGGTATCTACAAGCTGGAAGCTTTTGACAGTGCGAAAGGTAAAGTTCAGTTGCTGGGTTCAGGTTCTATCCTGCGTCATGTTCGTGAAGCAGCTAAGATCCTATCTGACGAGTATGGTATTGGTTCTGATGTATACAGCGTAACGTCCTTCACTGAACTGGCGCGTGATGGTCAGGATTGTGAGCGTTGGAATATGCTGCACCCATCAGAGGAACCCCGTGTTCCTTATATTGCGCAGATCATGAATGAAGCACCAGCAATAGCGTCTACTGACTACATGAAGTTGTTTGCAGAGCAGGTTCGTAACTTCGTACCTGTAAGCGAATTCCGCGTATTGGGTACTGACGGTTTCGGTCGTTCTGACAGCCGTGAAAACCTGCGTCATCACTTTGAAGTTGATGCTTCTTACGTGGTTGTCGCTGCTCTGGGTGAATTGGCTAAACGCGGCGAAGTTGATGTGAAAGTCGTTGAAGAAGCTATTAAAAAATATAACATCAACCCAGAAAAAGTTAACCCACGTCTGGCATAAGAGGTAAAGATTAATGTCTATTGAAATTAACGTACCTGATATCGGTGCTGATGAAGTTGAAGTTACCGAGATTCTGGTGAAAGCGGGTGACACCGTAGAAGCAGAGCAGTCACTGATCACTGTTGAAGGTGACAAGGCTTCCATGGAAGTCCCATCACCACAGGCCGGTGTGGTTAAAGAAATCAAAGTTGCAGTTGGTGACAAAATTGAAACCGGCAAACTGATCATGATTTTCGAGTCCGCAAAAGGTGCAGCAGAAGCTGCGCCTGTGCAGCAGAAAGCAGCAGCATCTGCGGCGGCTGAAAGCAAAGTAGTCAACGTACCTGACATCGGTGGCGATGAAGTTGAAGTGACCGAAATCATGGTAAAAGTCGGTGACACTATCACTGAAGAACAGTCTCTGATCACTGTAGAAGGCGACAAGGCTTCTATGGAAGTTCCGGCTCCATTCGCGGGTACTGTGAAAGAAATCAAGATTGCGGCTGGCGATAAAGTCAAAACGGGTTCTCTGATCATGGTATTCGAAGTTGCAGGTTCTGGCGCAGCGCCAGCAGCAGCTCCGGCTCCGGTAGCAGCGGCTCCTGCGGCATCAGCAGCAAAAGAAGTCAACGTACCTGACATCGGTGGCGATGAAGTTGAAGTGACCGAAATCATGGTAAAAGTCGGTGACACCATCACTGAAGAGCAGTCCCTGATCACCGTTGAAGGTGACAAAGCTTCAATGGAAGTCCCTGCTCCATTTGCGGGTACTGTGAAAGAAATCAAGATTGCCGTTGGCGACAAAGTCAAAACGGGTTCTTTGATTATGGTATTCGAAGTGGTGGGCGCAGCTCCTGCTGTAGCACTGGCAGCGGCACCATCTCTTGCGGTTGAATCGGTAAAAGCAGCTCCAGCTGCAAGTCAGCCAGCAGAAGGTAAGAACGAATTCGCAGAAAATGACGCTTACGTCCATGCGACTCCCGTCATTCGTCGTCTGGCGCGTGAATTTGGTGTGAATCTGGCGAAAGTGAAAGGAACAGGTCGCAAAGGCCGTATTCTGCGCGAAGACATTCAGGCTTACGTAAAAGATGCGATTAAACGCGCAGAAGCGGCTCCTACTGCTGCTGCGGGTGGTGGCATGCCAGGTATGCTGCCTTGGCCGAAAATTGATTTCAGCAAGTTTGGTGAAATCGAAGAAGTTGAAATGAGCCGCATCCAGAAAATTTCCGGTGCTAATCTGAGCCGTAACTGGGTCATGATCCCTCATGTTAACTTGTTCGATGAAGCGGATATCACTGAAGTTGAAGAGTTCCGTAAACAGCAGAACAAAGAAGCTGAGAAGAAACAGCTGGGCGTGAAGATCACTCCGCTCGTATTCGTGATGAAAGCGGCTGCGAAAGCACTGGAAGCGATGCCTCGTTTTAACAGCTCTATCTCTGAAGATGGCCAGAAGCTGATCCTGAAAAAATACATCAACATCGGTATCGCGGTTGATACACCTAATGGTCTGGTTGTTCCTGTGTTCAAAGATGTCAATAAGAAAGGCATCATGGAACTGTCAAGAGAACTGGCTGAAGTATCCAAGAAAGCGCGTGCTGGTAAGCTGACGGCTTCCGACATGCAGGGAGGGTGCTTCACTATCTCCAGCTTAGGTGGTATTGGTACTACCGGCTTTGCACCTATCGTGAATGCACCAGAAGTGGCAATCATGGGGCTGTCCCGTTCTTCTATGAAACCCGTCTGGAATGGCAAGGAATTCGTTCCTCGTCTGATTCTGCCTATGTCTCTGTCTTTCGACCACCGAGTGATTGATGGAGCAGATGGTGCGCGCTTTATCACTTATATTAATGAAGTGATGAGCGATATCCGCCGTCTGGCGATGTAATATGAAGGCCGGTGAATAACCGGCCTGATGATTACTATCCTTTATGATTACGATCGTGACAGATATTTTAGACTTACATCTAGCATGTTGGGATTTCTGTCACGTTAACGCGCTTTTCAGGTTATTTACAATTCTGTAAACTGCTCGCGGTGTGTACGTCCCGGTGGAATATGGTTTTTTTTCGTCTGACCCGCCGGACAAACAATTAAGAGGTCATGATGAGTACTGAAATTAAAGCCCAGGTAGTGGTGCTTGGCGCAGGCCCTGCTGGGTATTCTGCTGCTTTCCGTTGTGCGGACTTAGGTTTGGATACCGTTCTGGTGGAGCGCTACTCTACTCTGGGTGGTGTTTGCCTTAACGTCGGTTGTATCCCATCCAAAGCGCTGCTTCATGTTGCAAAAGTGATTGAAGAAGCAAAAGCACTGGCACAACACGGTATTGTGTTTGGTGAGCCACAAACTGATATCGATAAAATCCGTCTCTGGAAAGAAAAAGTGATTTCCCAGCTGACAGGTGGTCTGGGCGGTATGGCTAAGGGCCGTAAAGTTAATGTTGTTAACGGCATTGGTAAATTTACAGGCGCTAACACTTTGGTAGTAGAAGGCGAGAAAGGCGCAACAACGATTAATTTTGATAATGCCATTATCGCTGCGGGTTCACGCCCAATTCAACTGCCATTCATTCCACATGATGATCCTCGCGTATGGGATTCTACCGATGCACTGGAACTGAAAACTGTTCCGGAACGTCTGCTGGTTATGGGCGGCGGTATTATCGGTCTGGAAATGGGAACAGTTTACCATGCACTGGGCTCTCAGATTGACGTGGTAGAAATGTTCGATCAGGTTATTCCTGCTGCGGACAAAGATATTGTTAAAGTGTTCACTAAACGCATCAGCAAGAAATTCAACCTGATGCTGGAAACCAAAGTGACCGCAGTAGAAGCTAAAGAAGATGGCATCTATGTAACGATGGAAGGCAAGAAAGCGCCAGCAGAACCACAGCGTTATGATGCAGTTCTGGTTGCTATCGGCCGTGTACCCAATGGTAAGTCGCTCGACGCGGGTCAAGCGGGTGTTGCAGTTGATGAGCGTGGCTTTATCCATGTGGATAAGCAAATGCGTACTAACGTGCCTCATATTTTTGCCATCGGTGATATCGTTGGTCAGCCAATGCTGGCACACAAAGGTGTTCACGAAGGTCACGTTGCGGCTGAAGTGATCTCTGGTAAGAAACATTACTTCGATCCAAAAGTGATTCCATCGATTGCCTACACTGAACCAGAAGTGGCTTGGGTTGGTCTGACTGAGAAAGAAGCGAAAGAGAAAGGCATCAGCTATGAAACCGCCACTTTCCCATGGGCTGCGTCAGGCCGTGCAATCGCATCTGATTGTGCAGAGGGTATGACCAAACTGATTTTCGACAAAGAAAGCAACCGTATTATCGGTGGTGCTATTGTCGGTACTAACGGTGGTGAGCTGTTGGGTGAAATTGGTCTGGCTATTGAAATGGGTTGTGATGCGGAAGATATCGCTCTGACTATCCACGCTCACCCAACGCTGTATGAATCAATCGGTATGGCTGCGGAAATGTATGAAGGCAGTATTACTGATTTGCCAAATCCTAAGGCAAAGAAAAAGAAATAATTCTTTAGATTTCGCAGCATATTAAATTTTTGTGCCGAGCGGCTCCCATTTAGGGGGCCGTTTTTAATTTATGTAAATTTTATTGTATTGTTCGGAGTTTAAAGGTTTTCATCTGTATTTCAGGGTGAAAATATCTGTAAGGGGAGCCTGGTTTGTTAGCAGCTTTGAAAGCTCCGCTGACTCAGAAAATATAACAGGAAAATATAACAGATAGAAATGGAGGCATTTTCAGGCTTAAGTAGAAAAAAATGGTGTATAAAACTGTAATACTCTCTTTGTGTCTCGTTATCCAACATTTTATCATGGCATAATGTTACTTTTATGTGAATGAATTAACATGCCATTCAAAATTTGGTATGCTAAGCGCCCAAAGCTCGACATAATCCTAAAGTTATGCGAGTAAAATCCTCTGACCTGACACCCTTGATGGTTGTTCTTTGATGATCGTTACCGGGTGCAGACAGCCGGGTATATAAAATGACAATGAGAGCGAGGAGTAAGTCGTGCTAGAAGAATACCGCAAGCACGTAGCCGAGCGTGCAGCTCAAGGCATCGTCCCTAAGCCATTAGACGCAGCTCAAGCAGCAGCGCTGGTCGAATTACTGAAGAATCCACCTAAAGGTGAAGAAGATTTCCTGTTAGACCTACTGACCAACCGTGTTCCTCCCGGTGTTGATGAGGCCGCTTATGTGAAAGCTGGTTTCCTTGCCGCTATTGCCAAAAGTGAGACAGCCTCACCTCTTGTTACGCGGGAAAAATCCATCGAATTATTGGGAACTATGCAAGGCGGGTACAATATCCACGCTTTGATTGATGCCCTCGATGAAGAAAAACTGGCCCCGATCGCAGCGAAAGCACTTTCTCATACTTTGCTGATGTTCGATAGCTTTTATGATGTGGAAGAAAAAGCGAAAGCTGGCAATTCTCATGCTAAACAAATTATCCAGTCATGGGCAGATGCTAAGTGGTTCTTGGAGCGTCCTGAGCTGGCAGAAAAAATTACCGTTACCGTCTTCAAGGTCACAGGTGAAACTAATACCGATGATCTATCCCCTGCACAAGATGCGTGGTCACGTCCAGATATCCCTCTGCATGCTCTGGCAATGCTCAAGAATGTTCGTGAAGGTATTGAGCCGGATCAAGCCGGTGCCGTTGGCCCAATCAATCAAATCGAAGAACTGAACAAAAAAGGCCATCCTTTGGCCTATGTTGGTGATGTTGTGGGTACGGGTTCTTCCCGTAAATCTGCAACTAATTCCGTCCTGTGGTTCATGGGTGACGATATTCCATTTGTGCCTAACAAGCGCGGTGGGGGCGTGGTATTGGGCGGAAAAATTGCCCCAATTTTCTTCAATACCATGGAAGATGCAGGTGCGTTGCCAATTGAGGTGGATGTTTCCAATCTCAATATGGGAGATGTCATTGACATTTACCCTTATAAAGGCGAAATCCGTCACCATGACACCAATGAATTGCTGGCAACCTTTGGGCTGAAAACTGATGTACTTCTCGATGAAGTGCGTGCTGGTGGCCGTATTCCGTTGATTATCGGCCGTGGCTTGACGACGAAAGCCCGTGAATCACTGGAATTGCCACACAGTGATGTATTCCGTCAGGCAAAAGCAATTGAAAAAAGTGAAGGCGGTTTCTCACTGGCGCAGAAAATGGTGGGTCGTGCCTGTGGTACGGAGGGAATTCGTCCGGGCGAATATTGTGAACCTAAGATGACTTCGGTGGGGTCTCAGGACACCACCGGGCCAATGACACGGGATGAGTTGAAAGATTTGGCCTGTCTTGGCTTCTCTGCGGATCTGGTCATGCAGTCATTCTGTCATACTGCGGCTTATCCAAAACCTGTCGATGTGACTACACATCACACGTTGCCTGATTTCATCATGAACCGTGGCGGGGTATCGCTGCGTCCGGGCGATGGGATTATCCATTCATGGCTGAACCGCATGTTATTGCCGGATACGGTGGGTACAGGTGGTGACTCCCATACCCGCTTCCCGATAGGTATCTCTTTCCCAGCCGGCTCTGGGCTGGTTGCATTTGCTGCTGCAACAGGTGTAATGCCGCTGGATATGCCTGAATCTGTATTGGTGCGTTTTAAAGGTAAAATGCAACCCGGCATTACCCTGCGCGATCTGGTTCATGCCATTCCTTATTATGCCATTCAGCAAGGTTTGCTGACTGTTGAGAAGAAAGGTAAGAAAAATATTTTCTCTGGCCGCATACTTGAAATTGAAGGCTTGCCAGAGCTGAAAGTTGAACAAGCCTTTGAACTGGCGGATGCGTCTGCGGAACGTTCTGCAGCAGGTTGTACCATCAAGCTGGATAAAGCGCCTATCACTGAATACCTGCAATCTAATATCGTATTGCTGAAATGGATGATTGCGGAAGGTTATGGAGATCGCCGAACACTGGAACGCCGTATCATCGGTATGGAGAATTGGCTGAAAGACCCTCAATTGCTGGAAGCCGATGCGGATGCTGAATACGCTGCTGTTATTGAAATCGATCTGGCAGAAATCAAAGAGCCTATTTTATGTGCGCCGAATGATCCTGATGATGCGCGTCTGTTATCAGCAGTTGCCAACAGCAAAATTGATGAAGTCTTTATCGGTTCCTGTATGACCAATATCGGTCACTTCCGTGCTGCGGGCAAATTGCTGGATCAACATAAAGGCCAGTTACCGACTCGTCTGTGGGTTGCTCCACCAACCAAAATGGATGCTGCCCAACTGACGGAAGAAGGTTACTACAGCATCTTTGGCAAGAGTGGGGCGCGTGTCGAAATCCCGGGTTGTTCATTATGCATGGGGAATCAGGCTCGTGTTGCGGATGGTGCAACGGTAGTGTCCACTTCCACCCGTAACTTCCCTAACCGTCTGGGTGCTGGGGCGAATGTTTATCTGGCCTCTGCGGAGCTGGCTGCGGTGGCTTCATTGCTGGGCCGCCTGCCAATGCCGGAAGAGTATCTGCAATTCATGGACAAAGTCGATGAAACCGCAGCAGATACTTATCGCTACCTCAATTTTGATCAATTGAACCAGTACACCGAAAAAGCGAATGAAGTGATCTTCCAAACGGCTGTATAAAAAAGTATATTGCAAAAAATAAGGAGGCAGATGCCTCCTTATTTTATGGTAGATTTTGTGTCAGTTTGTGGACTGTCTCTGAGGTGAGAGCAGCAGAAATGTTTAAAATCCAGATGTGGTTGATATCAACAATATAGTGGGGTGCATGATGGAATATGAATTTACGCAGGATATTGCGGGTCACGTTACAACTTATTTTTCGATGGATCATGAAGCGATTGGTCATTGGTTGAATGAAGAAGTTAAAGGTGATTTGAGTGTATTGGATAAAATAACTTCAGCGCTGGCGGGCATCAAAGGCAGTGAGCGCCAATGGCAATTGATCGGTCATGAATACACATTATTGATGAGTGAGGGAGAAATCATGATTAGGGCTAACCAACTCCAGTTCGATACAGAAATGGTGGAAGAGGGAATGAGTTACTATGATAACGAGAGTCTGGCTTTTTGTGGAACAGACGATTTTATCGGTATGTTAGCCGACTATAAAGATTTTATTTTGCAAAAAAACCAAAGATAAGTGTTAGTGTTCAACCAAAGAGGGTTTTTTGACATAATCGATACTCCATCACTTTTGTATGTTGTATTACTGGTTTTTCCGTTTGTTTTTTGCATAGTAGCCTATGTTATCAGGTGAGGTTATAGCTGATAACAGCACTGAATAAGATAGGTTTCAACAATAAAAGGTGGTTTTTTTATGGAAGAGATCAATCTATCAGGTGAGATTGATAAAGCAGCAAATTGGTTTGCCAGCAATCAGGAGCTATTGATTCAATATGCGGTGAATGTTGTGTCGGCCATCGTCATTCTGATCGTAGGCTTGCTTGTTGCTAAACTGGCTAATAAAGCAGTTAAGCGCGTCATGTCATTGCGTGGCATTGATGCAACTATCTCTGATTTTTTGTCCGCGATTATTCGTTATGCCATCATCGCGTTTACAATTATCGCAGTGCTTGGAAAATTGGGTATTCAGACAGCCTCTGTCATTGCAGTTATTGGTGCTGCTGGTTTGGCGGTAGGTTTGGCATTACAGGGATCGCTGTCAAATTTTGCTGCGGGTGTTCTTCTGGTAATTTTCCGGCCACTCCGCACGGGTGAATATGTCATTATTGGCGGCGTGGAAGGAACAGTTGTACAAGTACAGATTTTCTCTACAACGCTGCGTAGCGGTGATGATCGTATCATAGTGATCCCTAACGGAAAGATTATTGCGAATGACATCATCAATACCAGTCGTGAGCCGAATCGTCGTACTCAGATTATGGTTGGTGTTGCTTATAACGCGGATATTGATGAAGTGAAAAGAGTGCTGGGTAATGTGGTTAAAGCGGACAAACGCATTCAACATGAAAAAGGTATCACCATTCGTCTGCACGAAATGGCACCTTCATCACTGAACTTCATTGTGCGTGTATGGACAAGCAATGGTGATGCTTGGAGTGTTTATTGGGATCTGATGGAAGGTTTCAAACGTACTTTGGATCAGCATAATATCAGCATTCCATTCCCACAAATGGATGTCTATCTGCATCAGCAGCAAGCTGCCGTACAGAAGAAGGTAGACGAATAATAAAAGTAGCTTGGTGTGAGTAGTGAAAATTCTCACACCAAGCTTAAGCAGTTTTACCGCTTTCCTTTTCCATCATGCTGATATTTGACTATATTATTGATATTTATTATTAAATTATCTAATGATGAATAAGAATTATTCATTTTTACTCATATACGATCTTTCCTAATATGCATATATAACATAGCTGATTGAGTAATTATTAGGAACTTCTGCATGCTTTCGACATTTATACAGGGCTTTTTTCTTGGTGCTGCCATGATCCTCCCGCTTGGACCACAAAATGTTTTTGTGATGCAGCAGGGAAGTAGAAAACAGTTTCATTTAATGAGCGCAACGTTATGTGCCACCAGCGACATTGTTCTCATCACGGCGGGAGTATTTGGAGGAAGTGCTTTGCTTGGGCAATCAGCGTTCTTGCTGCAAGCGGTAACATGGGGCGGAGTGGCATTTTTGCTATGGTATGGATGGAGTGCTTTTCGAGTGGCGTTATCAGCGAATATCGAACTCTCCCGTTCTGAGAATATCGTCCAGAATCGCAGTCGAGTCATCGTGACGCTATTTGCTGTAACGTGGCTGAATCCGCATGTTTATCTGGATACCTTTGTGGTATTAGGTAGCGTGGGAGGAGGACTTTCATCGGAACTTAGGTCGTGGTTTACCGTTGGAGCTGCTACGGCATCCATAAGCTGGTTTTTTGCATTATCAATTCTGGCTGCCTGGTTTTCACCCGTACTCAATCAGCCTCGTTCACAAAGAATCATTAACCTCTTTGTTGGTTGTGTGATGTGGTATATCGCATGGGGTTTGCTCAAACAGGGATTACAGATTTTTTATTGAGTTACATACTACTTTATAGATAGTGTGCTAATGTTTCTGGAAAGCGCTTTGTCTTACTGTAAACTGTAAAAAGTGCCTGTTTACTTGTTGTATCCGAAGGAGGTTTTGTGAAACATAAATCACTGATATTCGCTGCAATGATGGCAGTAGGAAGTTTGTCCTGTATGGCTGCTTCTGCTGCTGATTTACCCCCCGCCCCACATATATCTACTTCTGGTAATGCGATCATCAAAGCAGCACCGGATATAGCGACGTTGATGATCCATGTGAAAGTGACTCAAAAAAGTGCAGCAGACGCAAAGCAAAAAGTGGATGAACGCGTCGCAAAATATTTTGATTTCTTAAAAACCAATGGTATTGACAAGAAAGATATTGATGCGGCCAATTTGCGCACTCAGCCAGAATATCAATACGAACAAAAGACGGGTAAATCAACTATTACGGGTTATAGTGCATCACGTTCAGTTGAAGTCAAAGTTCGTCAGTTGGATCAACTGAGTACATTATTGGATGGTGCATTGAAAGCAGGATTGAATGAGATCAGTTCAGTGCAGTTCAGTATCGATAATCCACAGCGTTATCGTGATGAAGCTAGACAGAAAGCTATTGAAAATGCGATTCAGCAGGCGACTGCATTGGCAAAAGGCTTCAACAGCAAGTTAGGCCCTGTGTATAGCGTCACTTATCGTTCCCCTGAAGCTATGCCTTTTCCAATAAGCCGCCTGAAATACAGGTCAGCGCTTATGGCCGCAGCTCCCGCCGAGGATTCAGCCAGTGAAACTTATGAACCACAAAGTATTGAATTCTCTGATCAGGTTGAAGTAGTTTTTGAGTTGCAACGCTAACTAATTTCATCTTCCTGACGTAACATCTGGCGCCCTAGTTTCAGTAGGGTGTCAGTGACTTTTCTCATCGCGCCACTCTCTGGAGCAAAACGGTGCCAATAAAGCATACGGCGCTGACATAGCCCTGGGGTTAAATCAATTAATTCGCCGGCTTGCAGCTCTTTGTCAACTTGCAGGTGTGGGATCATGCAGCATGTCGAGCCTTGTTTTGCTAATTGAACGAATGCTTCAGAGGAATTCACAATATGGCAGGGAACA
Organism: Xenorhabdus bovienii SS-2004; assembly: GCF_000027225.1. NCBI lineage: Bacteria > Pseudomonadati > Pseudomonadota > Gammaproteobacteria > Enterobacterales > Morganellaceae > Xenorhabdus > Xenorhabdus bovienii. The sequence continues at coordinate 3,350,591 of NC_013892.1, read as the reverse complement.
CTGCCCGGTGATAAATCAAAATGCTGCTGTAAAAATGCCTGATGCATATCATCCAAATGGTCGAATGCTACCGCAGGGGCTTTTAGTAAAGCTGAACGAGTGACGCCATTCGGAAAGAATCGTTCAGCGAATTTAGGCGATGCCACAAACAAATAATCGAGGGCACCTAATTTATCCACGAGACAGCTTGGCAGCGGCTGTGATTGAATACTGATAGCCCCGACGACTTCTCCGCGCCGCAAACTTTCTTGAGTCCGGGTTTCATCTTCCACCTGAATATTGAGTCGGATAGGAACATCGGATAAAACAGGATGGAGCGCAGGCAAGAGCCACGTTGCCAAACTGTCGGCATTGACTGCAAGTGAGAGCAGTAATGGGATATCGTTACCATTTTCATCACCGAGCCATTGTGCTTCCAGCAATTCTACCTGATGTAATAGTGCGAGCAGTTTTTGCCCTTGTTCTGTAGGGTGAGGGGGAACGGTGCGTACTAATAAAGGCTGCCCAAACATATTCTCCAATTGCTTGATACGTTGGGATACCGCTGACTGGGTAATACAGAGTTTTTGCGCCGCACGCTCGAAACCGCGCTCTCGGATCACTGTATCCAACGCTTGTAGGGATCGGTAGTCAGGACGTTTCATTGAAAATCAGGTTCTCCATTTTTGCTCGGCTTTCTGTGCCATAGGGTTCTATATTTTTTTGTGCTGCACAGCACTATGCCATATTTTTTCGCCGGGTGAGGCAAAATATTGTTTATACTGGTGGCCGGATTTTTCCTTGTAACTGATTATAGGCTGTGATTGATATGACACAGGACGAACTGAAAAAAGCAGTAGGTTGGGCAGCATTGGAATACGTCAAACCTGGAACAATCGTAGGTGTTGGTACAGGTTCAACGGCATCGCATTTCATTGATGCATTAGGGACAATCAAAAATCAAATCGAAGGTGCAGTGTCCAGCTCGGAAGCATCGACTGAAAAATTAAAAAATCTGGGCATCCCCATTTTTGACTGTAATGAAGTTGATAGCTTGGATATTTACGTTGATGGTGCTGACGAAATCAATGACCATATGCATATGATCAAGGGAGGCGGCGCAGCATTGACGCGAGAAAAAATTATTGCCGCTGTTGCAAAGAAATTTATCTGTGTCATTGATGAATCAAAACGAGTCGATGTGCTGGGTAAATTCCCGCTGCCGGTTGAGGTTATTCCAATGGCGCGCTCTTACGTTGCTCGTGAACTGGTGAAATTAGGTGGAACGCCAGTTTATCGCCAGAATGTGGTTACGGATAATGGCAATGTCATTCTGGATGTCCATAATCTTGCTATTCTTGATCCCATTGCGTTGGAAAATAAAATAAATGGCATTGCTGGCGTGGTGACGGTCGGCCTATTTGCCAATCGTAGTGCTGACGTGGTGCTGATCGGGACAGCGGATGGCGTGAAAACGATCGCAGAATAATCGTTTATTGGGGCAGAATAATCTGCCCTTAAAATATTTCCATGTTTTTTAAAAAAATTAAAATTTAGTGAGATATATCACATCCTAGCCTAAGAATTCCTCAAAATTCTGTTTTTAGACTGTAACAAGTCATATTACTACGTATAACAACTTTTTTACTTCGATTTACCCTGTTGCGTGAGCAAACGATTGTATTACTGTTGCTGTTTTTTTTGTTATTTTGGTGGAATTCATTATGGATATTCTGAAAATTAAGACAACGATAGGACGGACAAATGGTCAAGGTATCTTTAGAAAAGGATAAGATTAAATTTTTGCTACTGGAAGGCGTTCATCAGAGCACAGTTGATAACCTGCGGGCGGCGGGATACAGCAATATCGAATATCACAAAGGGGCGTTGGAGCCTGAAGAATTGAAAGAAGCGATTCGTGATGCTCGCTTTGTGGGTATCCGTTCTCGTACTCAATTGACTGAAGAAATTTTTGAAGCGGCTGAAAAGCTGGTTGCTGTGGGATGTTTTTGTATAGGCACCAATCAGGTTGACCTGAAAGCGGCTGAAAAACGTGGTATTCCTGTATTTAACGCACCATTCTCCAATACACGTTCTGTGGCGGAGATGGTGCTGGGTGAATTACTGTTGCTATTACGTCGTATTCCTATTGCAAATGCGAAAGCACACAGAGGAATATGGGATAAACAGGCCAAAGGCTGTTATGAAGCGCGAGGTAAGAAGCTCGGCATTATTGGTTACGGTCATATCGGTACACAGCTTGGCATTCTGGCTGAAAATATCGGTATGCATGTTCATTTCTATGATATTGAAAATAAACTGCCGTTGGGAAATGCACAGCAAGTGCATCATCTATCCGAACTGTTGAATATGAGCGATGTTGTCAGCCTGCATGTACCTGAAACAGGCTCAACAAAAAACATGATCGGCGTGGAAGAGCTGGAGTTGATGAAGCCGGGTGCAATCCTGATTAACGCCTCACGTGGCATGGTAGTGGATATTCCTGCACTCCATGACGCGCTGGAGTGCGAGCACCTTTCCGGTGCGGCCCTTGATGTGTTTCCGAGTGAACCCGCAACGAACAATGAGCCTTTCATCTCGCCTCTGAGCAAATTTGATAATGTACTGCTGACTCCGCATATTGGCGGATCAACACAAGAAGCCCAAGAGAATATTGGTTACGAAGTCGCGGGTAAACTGGTCAAATATTCTGACAATGGTTCTACGCTGTCAGCGGTCAACTTCCCTGAAGTCTCACTGCCTATTCATGCCAAAGATACTCACCGACTACTGCATATCCATGAAAACCGTCCTGGTATTTTGACCAGCATAAACCAAGTTTTTACCGATCAGGAAATCAATATTGAGGCACAATACCTGCGTACCAACGGAGATATTGGTTATGTGGTCATTGATATCACGACGCAAAATCCGGCTCAGGCTGAAATGGTTCTGCAAAACCTGAAAGCTCTGTCTGGCACGATCCGCTCTCGCCTGCTTTACTGATCGTCTGGGCGAATACCGTGAGAAATGGGGCTATCGTAGAAACAATAGCCCCTTAAAAGAATAAACTGTTATTACCAGCGCCATATTTTTTCAGGCGTAATGATTTCTGGCAGAGGAATATCCCAGCTTGCACTTGGCAATAGATTAACTAATTGGAAATCGTGCGCTAACCCAATCGGATAAAAATTCTGCTGTTGCCATTTAGCAAGCGTTCTGTCGTAGAAACCGCCTCCCATTCCTAAACGCTGCCCTGTGTTATCAAAAGCCACCAGTGGAATAAACATCACATCAAGCTCAGAGACGGGCAGAACCTGTCGGACATCTAATGGTGGCTCTTCTATGTTAAAACGATTGTAGTTGAGGGGAGTCCCAGCATGGTAATACAGGAACAGCAGATGGTGCCGACTGAATGGGTGTAATACGGGCAGATAAACTTGTTTATTTTGCTGCCAAAGTTGCTGAATCAGTGGGCGAGTGTCTAATTCACCATCAAAGGAGAGATACAGGGCAACCTTGTTTGCCTGCTGGACCTTAGGGTGAGACACGACATTCTGGGCAGCTTGCTGGGCAAATCGCGATTGCTGCTCTGGGGATAGATTTTGACGCAACTGTCGAATTTGTTTTCTTATGGATTTTCGGAGAGATAAAAAAGGATCTGATTGCATGAAACCTGCCTATTAAAATGCAGAAAAGGATACAAAACAGATAAATAAGGGGTTCTCCAAGATGCCGCGGCAGGTGGTAACCCTTGAACCCTTGGTTCAAGGTGAACGTAGTGTCGCCCCTATTAGGCTTCTTGGTCTAGCCAAGCATGCTCACAAGAAACGGAGCACCACATTCTATAGGTATGAAATATCGGCTCAGGGGACTTACCTGCTCACGCACACCTCAGAGAAATTTTGTAGCGCTTAAAACCAATTAGTTAAGAATTCATCCGTCAAGAACCTATCTGTCAGGCTCCATTCATCAGGCTTTAAGCAACGCAATAGAGCCTATTGTATGGAACTAAATGGAGAAAGCAACTGCTTATATTCATGTATAGTGACTACTGCCTGATTTATCAACAAGGATCAGTTTATTGACAGCTAGGAGGTCAGGTAATTTTACCTTGTTCTAACAAAGCTTGTTCAATAGTCTGCTGGAGCATTTTTATTTTTTGTTCCATATTGTAAGAGTAATCACGGGTTTTCATCTTTTCCTGTGCTAACTCGTGACAAACGTTCAGCGCCACAATAAAAACCAGTTGCTCAGTGTTCGTTACTCTGGTGCGTTCTTTGAGGTTATGCAAACGCTGATCAAGTTCCTTCGCGGCAGCTTGCAAAGCCTCTACCTGCTCTGGTGGACAATTGACACGTAATGATCGCCCAAAAATCTGAATATCTACTGGTTGTGCAGACATGACACCTTCCTGATTTATTACTGTGCCGATACCTTGATTCTGGCATAAAAGCAGATTTTGGTATTAAAACAAGGCCGACAACAACCATTACCGTACAATACCAAAAGGCAACCCTCCTTATATCGGTGTGTGCTGTCTGGTATAGCGACTCCCCTTGATGGTAGCATAGCATGAACTTATATCGCCAACGATGATCAATATACATGTCTATACAAAACTCATTACCTAATTATCAATCATTTGATGAAATTTTGCATCAACAGTCAGTTGCGCTGACAGCCGCCGAAATGCACGGTCTAATCAGTGGCCTATTATGTGGTGGAAATCATGATAGTAGCTGGCAGACACTAATGCATGATCTTACTAATGATGGCCTTGCATTTTCACAGGCGTTGGCACAGTCGATCAGGGCATTATACGAAACGACCTTTGAATCACTTGATGATAGTGATTTTGTTTTTAATCTACTGCTTCCTGATGATGAGGCGAGTGTTTTTGACTGTGCTGATGCATTGGCGGGATGGGTAAATCATTTCCTGTTGGGATTAGGCGTGGCGAATCCGCAGTTGACAGAAAAACAGGAAATACAGGAAGTCGTTACTGATTTACGTAACATCGGTATGCTGGGATACGATGAAGACGAAGATCAGGAAGAACTGTCCCAAGCTCTGGAAGAAGTATTGGAGTACGTCCGTGTTGCAGTACAACTCTGCTACATTGCCTTGGCGACACCGAAAACGGCAAATAGCGTGAAAAAAAATGACAAGCCAACGCTACACTGATTGGCGGTTAACCAACTAATAATAATCAAATCGCAGGAGAGGGTAATGACTAAACAAGAATATTTGTCCCGTCGTCAGGCATTATTGTCAAAAATGGCACCAGCCAGTGCGGCCATTATTTTTGCAGCCCCGCCTGCGAGGCGTAATTCAGATTGTGAATATCCCTATCGCCAGCACAGTGATCTTCTTTACTTGACTGGGTTCAACGAGCCGAAAGCGGTTCTTGTTCTGATCAAAAGTGATGAAAACCACAATCATAGCGTGTTGTTTAACCGTGTTCGTGATCTAACTGCGGAAATTTGGTTTGGTCGTCGGCTTGGTCAGGATGCCGCACCGGAAAAACTTGGGGTGGATCGCGCCCTGCCATTTGATGATCTCAGTAAACAGCTTTACCTGCTACTGAATGGTTTGGACGTGGTTTATCATGCCCAGGGGGAGTTTGAATATGCTGACAATATCGTATTCAGTGCCTTGGATACATTGCGAAAAAATAGCCGTCGTAACCTCAGCGCACCATCAATGATAGCAGATTGGCGTCCGTGGCTGCATGAGATGCGACTGTTCAAATCGGCAGCCGAACTGGACATCATGCGCAAGGCAGGCGACATCAGTGCGAAGGCTCATACGAGAGCCATGCAGAATTGTCGCCCAGGCATGTTTGAATATCAGCTTGAGGCTGAAATCCATCATGAATTTACTCGTCAAGGCGCACGTTATCCTGCTTATAACACCATCGTTGGTGCAGGAGAAAACGCCTGTATTCTGCATTACACAGAAAACGAGCGCCGCATGAAAGAGGGCGATTTGGTATTGATCGATGCGGGCTGTGAATATGAAGGATATGCCGGCGACATTACGCGAACATTTCCGGTTAACGGCAAATTCACCCGTCCCCAGCGAGAAATTTATGACATCGTGCTGCAATCTATCAATGTCTCTTTTGAACTGTACAGGCCGGGTACCAGTATCCGCAAAGTGACGGAACATGTGGTGCGCATTATGGTTGAAGGGCTGGTCAAATTGGGAATTATGCATGGCGAAGTAGAACAATTGATCGAGACCAATGCTTATCGTCAATTTTTCATGCATGGTTTAAGTCATTGGCTGGGGTTGGATGTGCACGATGTCGGGCATTATGGCATAGATCGCGATCGCATTCTGGAACCCGGCATGGTGCTGACTGTTGAACCAGGGCTTTATATCGCGCCGGATGCTGATGTACCACCGGAATACCGTGGTATTGGCATCCGCATTGAAGATGATATTGTGATTACGGAAGCGGGCAATGAGAATTTGACCGAGCATGTCGTGAAAGATCCGGATGAAATTGAAGCACTGATGGCACAGGCGAAACAGAATTAAAATTACTGTAATCAGGAAATCATAATGAACGTGATTATTGTGGGGGGAGGAATGGCTGGTGCAACATTGGCGCTGGCTATTTCTTCCTTAAGTCGGGGGCAGGTACAGGTCTCTTTGATTGAATCGACAGAACCAACACAAGAACATCAGGGTTTTGATGCAAGAGCTATTGCCTTGGCTTATGGCACATGCCAGCGCCTGAGCCAAATCGGTGTCTGGCCTGTGCTGAAAGATTGTGCCACCCCAATTACCCACGTTCATGTCAGCGATCGAGGCCATAGTGGTTTCGTTAACATTCGAGCCGATGACTATGCTATTCCGGCATTGGGTAATGTCATTGAATTGCACGATGCCGGGATTCGTCTGTTTAATCTGTTAAGACAGGCACCTAATGTCAAACTTCACTGTCCGGCTAAAGTGAATTCCGTTGAACGTCTGGATACTTCGGTTGTGGTCAAGCTGGACAATGGCGAAAAGATCACGGGAGAGTTGTTGGTTGCTGCCGACGGAAGCCATTCTGCCGTGGCGAAAGCGTGCAATATCCCGTGGCAGCAGCAAACTTACGGTCAGGTTGCCATGATTGCCAATGTCCTGACGTCTGAACATCCTCAGGGACAGGCATTTGAACGTTTTACCGAACATGGCCCGCTGGCATTATTGCCCATGTCTGAAGGCCGCAGCGCTTTGGTATGGTGCCACCCGCTGGAAAAACAGACGGAAATCAACGGCTGGAGCAATGAGGAATTTCTTCAACAATTGCAAAAAGCCTTTGGCTGGCGTTTGGGCAAGATGCTGGAAACGGGTCAACGACATAGTTATCCACTGGCTTTATTTACGGCCAGCCAGCAGATCAGTCATCGTCTGGCGTTGGTAGGCAATGCGTCCCAAACGTTACATCCGATTGCCGGGCAGGGTTTTAACTTAGGAATGCGTGATGTTATGACACTGGCACGAGTCATTTCAGCGGCGGCAGATTCAGGGCAAGATATTGGTGCTTATGATGTTTTGGCTCGTTACCAGCAGCAACGCCATACTGATCGTGAAACGACGATTGGTATCACGGATGGGTTGGTTAGAATATTCGCCAATGACTATTTCCCTTTGAAGATAGGACGTAACCTTGGCCTGATGACGATGGAAACGTTGTCCCCGTTGCGGGACTTATTTGCCCATCAGACACTGGGTTGGGTTGCCCATCATTCATCGGCAGAATAAGGCAGATTAAGAGGAAAGAAAAACATGCAATCATTTGATGTGGTGATCGCAGGGGGCGGTATGGTTGGCCTTGCGCTGGCCTGTGGTTTGCAGGGTAGCGGTTTGCGCATCGCGATTGTAGAAGAGCATCCACCGACAGGCACGTTTCATGCTAACGATGAACATGCGCTGCGTGTTTCTGCTATCAATGCAGCCAGTGAACGGTTATTAACTCATCTTGGTGTCTGGCAGCACATTACTGCGATGCGAGCCAGTGCTTATCTGGGGATGGACGTCCGGGATCAAGATAGTTTTGGTCGCATTAAATTCGATGCGACAGAAAATGGTCTGACACATCTTGGACACATCATCGAAAACCATGTGATCCGGCAGGCACTTTGGCAGCAGGCAGAAAATTTGCCTGATGTGACGATTTTTACCCCCGCATCTCTCAAAAATGTCGCGTGGGGAGAAAACGAAGCTTTCATTACTCTGTCCGATGAGCGAATGCTGACTTCACGGCTGGTTGTTGGTGCTGATGGTGCGAATTCATGGCTGCGCCAACATGCGGATATTCCACTGACCTTTTGGGATTATGAGCACCATGCGCTGGTCGCCACGATTCGTACCGAAGAACCTCATCAGGCTGTTGCGCGTCAGGTCTTTCATGGTGATGGGATTCTGGCTTTCCTGCCATTGTCTGATCCCCATTTATGCTCGATCGTCTGGTCACTGCCTGCTGAAGCTGCGCAACAGCGCAAGGTAATCGACGCTGTATTATTTAATCGGCAATTGGGCGTTACATTTGATATGCAGCTTGGTCTGTGTGAATTAGTCAGTGAACGCCAGGCCATTCCATTGATGGGGCGTTATGCCCGTAACTTTGCAGCCCATCGGTTAGCCCTGCTGGGGGATGCTGCACATACTATTCATCCTTTGGCGGGACAAGGCGTTAATTTGGGATTTATGGATGTGGCAGAGTTGATTGGAGAACTGAGCCGCCTGCACCGCCAGGGGAAAGACATCGGTCAGTATCTCTATCTGGGGCGTTTCGAGCGCCGCCGCAAGCACAGTGCAGCGGTGATGCTGGCAGGTATGCAAGGGTTCCGTCAGCTATTTGATGGCAATCATCCGGCTAAAAAGCTATTGCGTGATATTGGATTAACGTTCGCTGATCACTTACCGGGAGTAAAATCGCAATTGCTTCGTCATGCCATGGGGCTAAATGATCTCCCTGATTGGCTGATTTCTCAAACCTCTTCGGTTGAAAAAATCTAATTCCGCTTCTCATTTAAGATTAGTTTTCCTCATGTAGGACTGAAGTGTGTTCAGTTGATTTACTTCACACTTTAGTCTTTTTCTAATAAAAAAAGAACGTATTCTGTATTTCATTAAAAATTTTGAGCGCCTTCACGCAATAAATTAGATAAAAATTCTGCATGATAGTAAGTGTTTTTTCAGGTTATTACTGTAATGCTGCTAATTTATTTTATGGTTCATTTCTATTTTCAGTGATAACTTCTAAACCAAGGTATCGTTTGCGTCATTAACCGCTTTTTTTGATTCATGATCCAACCTCTGTCGGTTAATACGCCGTATGTTTTTCAGGTCAAAAACATTTTCATGTCAAGAATGGAAAGAGGGAAATAATGTCAAAACACACCCCACTATATGATCAACATCTGGCATGCGGAGCGCGCATGGTAGATTTTCATGGCTGGATGATGCCCCTTCAATACGGTTCACAAATCGACGAGCATCACACGGTGCGTACTGATGCTGGTATGTTCGATGTTTCCCACATGACCATTGTGGATCTGCATGGCACAGGTTGCCGTGATTTTCTCCGCTATCTTCTGGCAAATGACATCACCAAACTGACCGAACAGGGCAAGGCACTTTATACCGGCATGTTGAATGTCTCCGGTGGTGTTATTGATGACCTGATAGTCTATTTCTTCACTGATGATTTCTATCGCATGGTTGTAAATTCTGCGACCCGTGACAAAGACTTAGCTTGGATTCAACAGCATGCCACGAATTACCCCGTCGAAATTACGGTGCGTGATGATTTAGCACTAATCGCGGTTCAAGGCCCGAATGCGCAGTCTAAAGCACAATCCCTGCTGAATGATGAACAAAAACAGGCCGTGGCAGGTATGAAACCTTTCTTCGGCGTCCAGTCTGGTGATTTATTTATCGCGACGACCGGTTATACCGGCGAAGCAGGTTATGAAATTGCGTTACCGAAAGAACAGGCTGCTGATTTTTGGCAGAAATTGTTAGCAGCAGGCGTTAAACCCGCTGGATTGGGTGCACGGGATACACTACGCCTTGAAGCGGGTATGAACCTTTACGGTCAGGAAATGGATGAAACCATTTCGCCTTTAGCTGCCAATATGGGGTGGACGATTGCGTGGAAACCGGAAGATCGCCAATTCATTGGCCGTGAAGCGCTGGAAAGACAGCGTGAAGTAGGTACAGAACAACTGGTTGGCTTAATTATGCGCGAAAAGGGCGTATTGCGTGGTGGTTTAACAGTCCACTTCACTGATAAAGCGGGTGAAATGCGTTCTGGCGTCATTACCAGCGGAACATTCTCTCCAACTTTGGGGTTCAGCATTGCTCTTGCACGAGTTCCTCAGGGAATTGGAGAACAGGCGATTGTTCAGATCCGTAACCGTGAAATGCTTGTTCAGGTGGTTAAACCGGGTTTTGTACGGATGGGCAAATCGCTCGTAGAGTAATTTGGGTCGTAACATTTTTATTAATGAATTAAAAACAAGGAGATGGCAACGATGAGTCATGTACCAGCAGAATTAAAATATACCTCATCACACGAATGGGTTCGTGCGGAAGGAAACGGTGAATACACTGTAGGTATTACCGAGCACGCTCAGGAACTCTTGGGTGATATGGTATTCGTTGATTTGCCCGAAGTCGGTGTAGTTGTAAATAATGGTAATGACTGTGCTGTTGTAGAATCAGTCAAAGCAGCTTCTGATATTTATGCCCCTTTGAGTGGTGAAGTCACCGCGGTTAATTCAGAGTTGGAAGGTTCTCCTGAATTAGTCAACAGTGAGCCTTATAACGAGGGTTGGCTGTTCCGCCTTAAGATCTCTGACGAGAGTGAACTCACCCATCTGCTTGATGCGGAAGGTTATCAGTCACTTTTGGCAGAAGAAGAATAATACTTACTATCGCCCCATATCACGTTGTGAATGGGGCGTTTTTTATGTGTGCCGTTTTTAGCTAGTTTCAGGAAATTATCATCAATGACCCAGACACTAATCCAACTTGAAAATCAAGGTGAATTCACTCGTCGCCACATTGGTTCTTCTGCTGAACAGCAAAAAGAGATGCTGGCGACAGTTGGTGCAAATTCTCTTGACGATCTGACGAATAAAATCGTTCCTCGTGATATCGCATTGTCAGAGCCACCTGCTGTAGGCGAAGGTGCGACAGAACAACAGGCGCTGGCTGAACTGAAAGTGATGGCTGGCCAGAACAGACGTTATCAATCTTATATCGGTATGGGATATGCGCCATCGGTACTTCCTCCGGTTATTCTGCGTAATTTGCTGGAAAATCCTGGCTGGTACACGGCATATACCCCGTATCAGCCAGAAGTTTCCCAAGGCCGTCTTGAAGCCTTACTGAACTTTCAGCAAGTTACTATTGATCTCACCGGATTGGATCTTGCTTCTGCCTCATTACTGGATGAAGCCACGGCGGCGGCTGAAGCTATGGCGATGGCAAAACGGGTCAGTAAGTTGAAAGGCGCAGAGCGCTTCTTTGTGGCGGATGATATTCATCCACAGACGCTGGACGTTGTTCGTACCCGTGCAGAAACCTTTGGATTTGAAGTCATTGTTGATAAAGCCGAAAAAGTGCTGGAACTGGAAGGTGTCTTCGGTGTCCTGCTACAACAGGTTGGTACAACAGGCGAAGTTCATGACTACAGTGCTCTGATTACGAAGCTGAAAGAGAAAAAAATTATTGTCAGTGTAGCGGCGGATTTTATGGCACTGGTCATGCTGACTGCACCGGGCAAACAAGGTGCTGACATGGTATTTGGTGCAGCACAGCGTTTTGGTGTCCCGATGGGATACGGTGGCCCACATGCTGCATTCTTTGCCTGCCGTGATGAATTCAAGCGTTCCATGCCGGGTCGCATTATTGGCGTTTCCCGTGACGCTGCGGGTAACCGGGCTCTGCGGATGGCTATGCAGACCCGTGAACAGCATATTCGTCGCGAAAAAGCGAATTCCAATATTTGTACCTCGCAAGTTCTGCTGGCTAATATTGCTGGCATGTACGCGGTTTACCACGGTGCTGAAGGCTTGAAGAGAATCGCTGGCCGTATTCACCGATTGACCGACATTCTGGCCACCGGCCTGCAAAAAGCGGGCATCACACTGCGTCACAAAACATGGTTTGATACGCTGACCGTTGAAGTTGCAGATAAAACACAGGTACTGGTTCGGGCGGAGAAAGCCCAAATTAACCTGCGTACTGATATTCTTGGTGCGATTGGTGTGGCATTGAGTGAAAAAACCAGCCGCGACGACTTGCAAACACTGTTCCAGGTTCTGACTGGCTCTGATGCTATATTGGATATTGATACGCTTGATAACGAAATGGCGGCAGGCAGCCAATCTATTCCGGTTTCAATGTTGCGCAATGATGACATCTTGATGCATGACAACTTCCGCCGTTATCACAGCGAAACTGACATGATGCGCTACATGCACAGTCTGGAGCGTAAAGATCTGGCATTGAATCAGGCGATGATCCCGCTGGGCTCATGTACCATGAAACTGAATGCGGCGGCTGAAATTATGCCGATCACATGGCCTGAATTCACGGATATGCACCCTTTCTGTCCACCAGAGCAGGCGCAGGGTTATCACCAACTGATCAGCCAACTCTCTCATTGGCTGGTATTGCTGACTGGCTACGACGCAGTTTGTATGCAGCCAAACTCCGGTGCTCAGGGAGAATATGCTGGCTTACTCGCCATTCGTCGTTATTACGCCAGTCGTGGAGAACAACATCGCCATGTCTGCTTGATTCCAAGCTCTGCTCACGGCACAAACCCTGCTTCCGCGCATATGGCGGGTATGACCGTGGTGGTGGTGAATTGTGACAAAGAAGGTAATATCGATCTGACAGATTTACACGAAAAAGCGGAAAAACATCGTGGTGAACTGGCCTGTATCATGGTGACCTACCCATCGACTCACGGTGTGTATGAAGAAACCATCCGTCAGATCTGCGATATTATTCACCAGAATGGAGGCCAGGTTTACCTTGATGGTGCCAACATGAACGCCCAAGTCGGCATTACTACGCCGGGCTTTATTGGTGCTGACGTTTCCCACCTGAACCTGCATAAAACCTTTTGTATCCCACACGGTGGTGGTGGCCCTGGCATGGGGCCGATTGGTGTGAAAAAACACCTTGCACCATTTGTACCGGGGCATTCCGTGGTGGAAATGGACACAGTAACCACATTGGGCGCAGTATCAGCCGCACCATTTGGCAGTGCTTCCATTTTGCCCATTAGCTGGATGTATATCCGTATGATGGGAGCAAAAGGACTGAAACAAGCCAGCCAAGTTGCGATCCTGAATGCGAACTACATCGCAGCTCGCCTGAAAGGGGCTTATGAAATCCTCTATACCGGGCGTGATGGCTACGTTGCCCACGAATGTATTCTGGATATTCGCCCACTGAAAGACGAATTTGGCATCAGCGAAATGGATATCGCTAAGCGTTTGGTTGACTACGGCTTCCATGCACCAACCATGTCATTCCCAGTGGCGGGAACCTTGATGGTTGAGCCGACGGAATCCGAAAGCAAAGTCGAAATCGATCGCTTTATTGACGCAATGCTGGCAATTCGCGAAGAAATCAGCAATGTGGCAAAAGGGGAATGGCCGCTGGAAGACAATCCACTGGTGAATGCGCCTCACGTTCAGGCAGAGCTGGTTTCTGACTGGGAACATGCATACAGCCGTGAAATCGCTGTCTTCCCAACAGTAGAAACCAAAGCCAATAAATACTGGCCAACGGTTAAACGTCTCGACGATGTATATGGTGACCGCAATTTACATTGCTCCTGTGCACCGATTGAAGATTATCGTTAATCTCGGTTAACAAAGAAGACGAAAGCAGTGTTGAGGAGGATTCCTCACACTGCTTTTTCAGGAAAATTATCCATTTTCACTCAATATATGGTAGTTTTCTCGTGATGGAAGATCGCTATTTTTGAGTCAATTGATTATTTTGAAAACTTCAATATCATTAATCTTGAAAATGTGATTAAGTTGTAGAAATGTACTATTAAAACAAATAGCTTGAAACCAACAAAGGATGACAACTATTTTGAATATCGCCACTATGACTATGATTCGTCTTTCACAGGCGTTTCTCTCTCAAAAAACCTCAACAATGATGCCTGTTTGGATGAAATTTTATTTCTTCTATAGTTAGAAAATCACTTCAATCATAGACATAATTGTTCGCGTTATTACTAATGACGCTAAGTTATCGTCTAATATCGCATAAATTCTTCATTATTTTCATTAAATAATTTTCCAAAAATTTAAAAATAAATTGAAACAACGGCCTCATATACATGTGGCTGAATGTTGGCACATCTTTTCAATACTTCAGTTATAACGGGAGAAGTTAAGGTTATGTCATTAAATAGAATCGTGAGTACTCATAAACGAGCAGAATTTCGTACTTGGTTTGGATTATTGATCTTAATGTTACCGGTTTTATTGGTCACGGTGGACAACACTATTTTGGGATTTGCCTTGCCAAAAATTACCAGAGCTTTGGAACCGAGTGCAAATCAGCAATTATGGATTATTGATGCTTATTCATTGGTACTGGCGGGATTGTTGGTGTCTATGGGAAGTATCGGTGATCGTGTTGGTCACCGTCTGCTATTGCTATCCGGGTCATTGGGATTCACGGTTGTTTCAGCTCTGACAGCATTATCTACCTCGCCAGAACAATTAATTGCTGGGCGTGCAGCTCTTGGTTTTTTTGGTGCAATGTTGATGCCTTCGACACTGGCTTTGATAAGCCATCTTTTTACAGATCGTGAACAGCGCCGATTAGCTATCGCTATTTGGGCGACTACTCTCACCGTTGGCTCGGCACTTGGCCCTGTTATAGGCGGTGTTTTATTGCAGTATTTTAACTGGCAAGCCATTTTTCTATTGGCTGTGCCTGTATTGGTGCCTTTGTTGATTTTTGCACCTATGTTGTTACCTGAATCGGCCAAAAAGCAGATAGGGATCATTGATGGCTATAGTGTCTTATTATCCATTATTGCCATGGCTGGCATTGTGTATGCGATTAAACATTTTGCCAGTAATGGCTTTGAGACCAGTGTCATTATGACGTTTGCGATTGGTCTTATCGCAGGAATGTTATTTATACGTAGGCAACAGAGCTTGCAAATACCGCTAATGGATATTTCCCTGTTCCGTAATGGTGTATTTACTGGTTCGATCATGGTCAATTTATTGAGTCTTGGATTACTGATTGGTTTTGTCTTTTTTGCCACTCAGTACCTGCAAGTTGTGCTTGATATGAAACCGCTTGCCGCCAGTCTTGCACTGATTCCCGGACAAATCATGGCAATCGTTATCGGCATGGCGATCGTACCGATTGCCCAGAGAGTGCCTATCCACTGGCTCGTACCCATTTTATTGGCTTTGTCGGGAGCCGCATTTTTCTTGATTGCCTGTGTTGGCAGTAACCTGACTTCAATCGTGATCGCTTTCGCATTATTGAATATTGGTGTCGGGGCGATAGCTTCTATTTCCAATGACTTGGTTATTTCAGCCGTACCTTCTTCCAAGGCAGGTGCAGCTTCAGCAATCAGCGAAACGGCCTATGAAGTTGGAGTTGTATTCGGTACAACGATTCTGGGTGGATTGGTGACGGCGTTTTATCGTTTAAATCTGCAATTGCCGGCAAGTATTTCTCAGGAACAAGCATCATTGGCTTTGGAAACGTTGGCTGGAGCTTATGTGATAGCAGCTTCATTGATTGAAATGGAAGGTCGGCAATTGATGGGTGCAGCAGCGCATTCATTCACCAGCGCCATTCATATTACTAGCTGGCTGACAGTGGTATTGACAGGATGTGTAGTCTTGATGGTATCGTATCTTCTGAGAAAACCGTAGAAAATTTGCAGTAAGAAACGTTGTTGTCTGACGAATAAATATGTTTAAGGCTGACAGAGTAAATGATTCCTTGCATCTGACAGCCTGCTTATTCAAGGAGAAGGCGTACCTGACGTAGTGTTACGCTTTCAGCCAACCTTTCTCTTTCGCTGCTTCCAATTGTGGCAGTAGATATTGCCACAGCTCAGGGTAAGCCTCAGCAATAAAATGCAGCAGATTAAAAACCTGTTCAAAGCGAATACCATTCTCAACCCAGCTTTGGCCATTGTTATGCAGGTTCATGAATACAGGCATGATCCTATCAAGCGTTTTGGCAAAAATCGCTTCAGGTGTTTCAGAATCTTCGTACTCACGCCACAGTGCCAGAAAATAATCTCTCTGCGCTTCCGGCAGTAAACCAAAAATACGATGGGCGGCCTTAACTTCATGTTCATGGATTGCTTCACGGGCAGCCAAATCGAATGCGATAACATCTCCTGCATCGATTTCGACAATATCGTGGATCAGCGCCATCTGCACAACGTGGCCAATATTCATTTTTCCTACATAAGGAGCAAAACTCATGACAGCGAGGGCGAAATGCCAGCTATGTTCAGCCGAATTTTCATGACGCTGATTGTTCAGCAGTTTAGTTTTGCGATGAACCGATTTTAACTTATCCAGCTCCATAATAAATGCGATGACATTAGTAAATGGGCCGAAATCAACAGGGGGTACAGCTAATGACATAAAAAACCTCAAATATTATTTTTCTTCATCGAATGAATAAGGAAGCGATTGAATGGTAAGAGAACTTCCTTCATCTTCACGGATACGGAAAATACTGTCAGCAGCCATATCATTGTTCATGACAACTTGCACCCAGATTGAACCATCAGCGAGTCTGACCGCTGTCAGAACTGAGCCTGTTCTGCGCCATTTATCACCCAGTTGCCACTCCAGATCGTCTCCGGCAACGGGAAGAGAAGACGCGGTGCCAGCCAGCCAGTACATTGCCCGCTTATTAGCACCGCGGTATTTGGCACGAGCCACCATCTCCTGACCGGTATAACAGCCTTTCTTAAAGCTGATACTGCCCTCAAGAACCTGAATATTCGTCGCTTGTGGAATGAACTGGGCGCTGCTGGCTGAGTCAATGACTGGGAAGCCTGCTTCAATCTCTAGTGCCAACCACTGCTGACTATCGTTCAATTGCGCCTGAAGCTTCCCTACTAATGTTTCCGTTAACTGGGCTGCGGTAGCCTGATCGGTGACTAAAAGAAAACGTTCTGCGGGGAAAGCGAAGTGGAGAAGGGTGGTTGTTTCGTGTTGAATAACGGTTGTTTCGGCATCGGGCAGGGTGGGAAACATTTCTGCCAGTGCGTTCCTGCTTCCTGCTCCGGCTACACCAAGCAGGATGCTTTCTTCATCTTTAGCAAAGGTCACTTTGGAAAACACAGCGTATTTTTTCAATTCAGTCAGCTGGGAATCCAATACTGTGCGACGTTCAATATAGGCAAAACCTTCGCCACGGTGAAACAGCCGCAGGTTACTCCACATCTTTCCTTTGGCGTCACAATGTGCGCTCAACACATGTTTTTGGTTGAGAGAGGCGATATCTGATGTGACTTGGCCTTGCAGATACTTTTCCGCATCTGCGCCTGTTACGCTAATCATCCCCCAATCATTAAGAGAAATTAAAGCCAGGGAAAGTGTTGCTGAAGGAGATGGGAGTTGTGCAGAAAATAGAATTTGGTCAGCCATAATAGCTCCTGCCAGTAAACTATCTGAGAAATAATGCTAATGGTAAAAGAGATGAGGCTTAATGCAAAGGAGTTATTCTTGTTATTTACTGACGGGTAGTTAAAGATGATTTGTTGCGATGCTCTTCGCATATTATAGATATATCTTGATTCAACTGTCATGAATGATGAAAAGCAGCCCAGAATCGTTGATAATTCCCTTTGACTGTGAAATTTTGCAACCGTGCTCATGTCTGAAACGACGGGTGACTTGTTAATCTTTCGCGACATCAGCATTGCCGTCTCAATGGCACGAATGAAAATAATCAAGAGGCTTTTTAAACATGGATATTGACAATAAAGCGCGTATTCACTGGGCATGTCGTCGTGGAATGCGTGAACTGGATATTTCTATCATGCCATTTTTTGAATATGAATATGACTCATTGAATGATGATGATAAGCAGCTTTTCGTCCGTTTGCTGGAGTGTGCAGATCCTGATCTTTTTAACTGGCTCATGAATCATGGTCGTCCAGAAGATGATGAGCTATTCCGCATGGTGCAATTGATTCAGAGCAGAAACCAAGCCCGTGGCCCTGTGGCACTGTGAACTGAAGGTATCCCGTCATAGCCGCCTGTTTTCTTCAGGTGTGCATGGTGCAATTATGCTTGCCGCGTTATTGGCTCCGTGGCCTTCCAATGGTTTTTATCTCTGGCTTCCATTGTTTGTCATCATTATGGTGAGCTGGGTGTGGAGTCAGACAAACATTAGGCGGTGTCAGGGAAGGCTGGTATTGTTCAGTGGCCAGAAAATGCATTGGCAAAAAGCGGCGTGGAAACTCACTAGGCCACCGTGGTTAAGCCGCTATGGTATGGTGATCACACTTCACGCCTTTGACAAAACAGAAAGTATCCGCCAACGGTCGTTAATTCGGTTATGGGTGGCATCAGACAGTGTGCCACCAAAGATGTGGCGTCATTTGAACCAGCTTATGCGTCAGTATCCTGATATAGCGTGATTAAAACAGCGCTTCCATTTCTGCCAGTATCTGCATACACCATTCGCTCAAACGTTCATCAGTTTGCTCGAACTGGTTTACATCATCCAGAGCCAGGCCGACAAATTGTTTGCCATCTTCGGTCAGTGGTTTGGGGCTGGTGAATTCATAACCTTCTGTTGGCCAAAAACCAACAAACTGCGCACCCGCAGGCAGCAAATGGTGATACAACATTCCCAACGAATCCAGAAACCATTCACTGTAGTCGATCTGATCTCCCATGCCATACATGGCAACGATTTTTCCCGACAGATCCAATGATGGAAGCTGATCCCAGATAGCCAGCCAATCTTCCTGTAATTCACCGAAATCCCAAGTAGGAATGCCGAGAATCAGGACAGAATAATCTTCCATCAATTTGGGATCACAATCTTTGACATTATGCAGATCGATCAGATCTTCACCGAGTATATCGCGTATTTTTTCTGCTACCATTTCTGTATAGCATGTACTGGAGCCGTAAAAGAGACCAATTTTCATCATTATTTACCAGGACATTTCGAATATCAGGGGCTGCATTGTAACAGAAGAATTGCTTTTTCAGGCATAATAGCCGATCGGAAGTCGCAGAGATAAAGGAAGTCTTGTGCCAAAAAAACACGATTTATCAGAAAACTATGCATCGCAAGATAAGTCATCGGAACCGGCTCCACCGGCTAATTCCCTGATTGAGCAATTTCTGGATACCATCTGGCTGGAAAAGGATCTGGCTGAAAATACGCTATCTTCTTACCGGTTGGATTTACAAGCCTTGAATAATTGGCTGGTATATAGTGGTCACGATTTACTTTCTGTGGAATCTATTGAGCTACAATTATTTTTGGCTGAACGGGTAGATAGCGGTTATAAAGCCAGTAGTTCGGCCCGCTTGCTGAGTGCAATGCGGCGGTTGTTTCAGTATCTTTATCGTGAAAAAATGCGTTTGGATGATCCAACAGCACTTTTATCTGCCCCTAAGTTGCCTAAACGCTTACCCAAAGACTTAAGTGAAAAACAAGTTGGGGATTTGCTGAATACTCCCCTGACTGACCAACCGATTGAATTGCGGGATAAAGCAATGCTTGAAGTACTTTACGCCTGTGGATTGCGGGTATCTGAATTGGTTGGACTGACATTGTCGGATATGAGCTTACGTCAAGGTGTGGTTAGAGTCGTGGGTAAGGGAAACAAGGAAAGATTGGTTCCTTTGGGAGAAGAAGCACTTTACTGGCTGGAGAAATACCTAGAGTATGGGCGTCCGTGGTTATTAAATGGCTCGGCATCTGACGTTTTCTTCCCCAGCAAAAGGGGAACGCAGATGACCCGCCAGACTTTCTGGCATCGGATCAAACATTATGCCGTATTGTCTGGCATTGATACCGAACGTTTATCACCTCATGTTTTGCGTCATGCTTTTGCAACGCATTTACTCAACCATGGTGCAGATTTACGCGTTGTACAGATGTTGCTGGGGCATAGTGATCTCTCCACAACTCAAATTTATACCTATGTAGCGACTGAACGTCTTAAAATGCTGCATCAACAACATCATCCTCGTGGATAACTGCGAAAAAGGATGGAAATAAAGGAACAAAAGATGAAAAAATTAGCATTTTGTTTTTCCTTATTATTGACGGCCTTTGCCGGCAATGTATTTGCTAATGACAGTGCGGTTAATAACTCATTGGTAAAAATGGGACTTAAAGCCGAAAGTATCAAGCCATCACAACTGGCTGGCGTGAGCACGGTTTTGACAGATCAGGGTATTATCCATATCTCCAACGATGGTAAGTATTTGTTCAAAGGCCAGGTTTACGATATTAGTGGCAAAATACCAAAGAATGTCACCAATCAGGTTCTGGTGAAAAAACTGGATGCTTTGAAAAATCAAATGATTGTTTACAAAGCACCGAAAGAGAAATATGTCGTGACTGTTTTTACTGATATTACCTGTGGTTATTGCCGCAAGTTGCATGAGGAAATGAAAGAGTATAACGATTTGGGTATCACCATCCGTTATTTGGCATTTCCTCGCCATAGTCTGCAACATCAGTCAGCCAAAGATATGCAATCCATCTGGTGCAGTGCGACACCGAATAAAGCGCTGGATGCCGCTTTCAAAGGGGATAACATTTCTCCGATCAAAAGCTGTAAAAATGATATCGCGAAACAATACCAGTTAGGCTTGCAGTTTGGTGTTCAGGGAACACCTGCGATTGTACTTCAGGATGGCAGTGTGCTTGGTGGTTTTGTGCCGCCAAAAGCGCTGAAAGAAGATTTGGAACAACAGAGTGAATAATTCGTCAATGACTCAAATTCAGTGAAGCAACCTCCAGTGAATATAGAAACACAACTCCGCCGCCGCCCGGTGGCGGATGACAGTCATCTTCCCAATAGTATTCATCCATTATTGCGTCGTTTATACGCTATGCGGGGTATTCGTCAGGCGGATGAACTGGAACGTGGAGCCAAAGGGCTACTCAATTATCAATCTCTCAATGGCATTGAACAGGCTGTTTCCTTATTGATAACAGCATTGTACGACCATTCGCGCATTGTTATTGTCGGTGATTTCGATACGGATGGGGCAACCAGTACAGCATTGTGTATCCGTGCCTTGCGGGCGATGGGCTATCGCAATCTAGATTATCTTGTGCCAAATCGTTTTGAAGACGGTTATGGTTTAAGTGTTCAGATTGTTAATGAGGTCGTTAAAAAAGGCGCTGATCTGATCATTACTGTGGATAATGGCATCTCTTCCCACGAAGGGGTGGCAGCAGCACATCAGCATAGCATCAAAGTGCTTGTCACCGACCATCACTTACCCGGAGAGACATTGCCTGCCGCAGATGCCATTATCAACCCTAACCTGCATGACTGTACTTTCCCCTCGAAAGCGCTGGCTGGCGTGGGGGTGGCATTTTATCTGATGTCGGCACTCAGGGCGGAATTACGCAGAATAGCGTGGTTTGAGCAGCAGGGTATTCCGCTGCCTAATCTGGCGGAACTGCTTGATCTGGTGGCACTCGGAATTGTGGCAGACGTGGTTCCTCTTGATACCAATAACCGTATTTTTGTGTATCAAGGATTGAACCGCATTCGTGCTGGTCGCTGTTGCGTGGGAATTCGGGCGCTGCTTGAAATTTCCAAACGGGAATCAACCAAACTGGCTGCCAGTGATTTGGGGTTTTCGCTTGGGCCACGATTGAATGCAGCCGGGCGGCTGGATGATATGTCCGTTGGCGTGGCTTTACTGTTGACGGATGATATGGTGCAAGCTCGTCAGATAGCCTGTGAACTTGATGGACTGAACCAAACCCGCCGTGAAATTGAGCAGGGGATGCAGCAGGAAGCTTTGCAGATTTGCGATCAATTCGAACGTACCTGTACTCAGTTACCTTACGGATTGGTCATTTATCATCCAGAGTGGCATCAGGGCGTAGTGGGTATTCTGGCCTCGCGTATTAAAGAACGTTTTCACCGTCCGGTTATTGCTTTTGCTCCGGCAGGCGATGGAACATTAAAAGGTTCAGGCCGTTCAGTAAATGGATTGCACATGCGTGATGCGCTTGAGCGCCTCGATACCCGGCATCCGGGTCTGATATTGAAATTTGGCGGCCATGCTATGGCTGCGGGCTTGTCAATTGAACAGGATAAATTTGATCTGTTTCAGCGCCATTTCTCTGCGTTAATGGCAGATTGGCTGGATATCTCCCAGCTTGGAGGGGTAGTCTGGAGTGATGGCGAACTGGCCTTAGGGGAGTTATCGCTGGAAATTGCGGAAATTCTGCGAGAAGGTGGCCCGTGGGGACAGGCATTTGCCGAACCGATATTTGATGGTAAATTCAAACTGCTGCAACAGCGGATTGTTGGCGAAAAACATCTGAAAGTCATGCTTGAACCATTAAACGGTGGGCCGATGTTGGATGGCATTGCGTTTAATATCGATACTCATCGTTGGCCGGATAACAGCGTCAAAACAGTGGAATTAGCCTATAAACTGGATATCAACGAATTTCGCGGTAATCGCGATGTCCAACTTTTGATCCAGCACATCTGGCCTTACTGAATTGGCCTGAATGGTATGATCAGCTATTAAAACTTTGCCACATGACCAAAAGTGATTGTGTGGCCAATCTCCAGAAATGCTATAAACCGTTTGACAGATCCGTTAGAATACGCAGTTCGAAAATATCCATGTGACCACTACGTATAAGACACAAAATATGTTTGAAATTAACCCGGTAAAAAGCCACATTCAGGACTTGTCTGAACGGACAGACGTTCTGAGGGGGTATCTTTGACTATGATGCCAAGAAAGAACGTTTAGAAGAAGTCAATGCTGAACTGGAACAGCCTGATGTCTGGAATGAACCGGAACGGGCACAGGCATTAGGTAAAGAGCGTTCATCACTGGAAAACATCGTAGAAACGATTGAACAGCTTGATCAGGGTCTGGAAGATGTGAACGGCCTGCTGGAACTGGCTGTAGAAGCTGATGATGAAGAGACTTTCAATGAAGCCGTAGCTGAGTTGGAACAGTTGGAAGAAAAACTCGGTCAGCTTGAATTTCGCCGCATGTTCTCAGGTCAATATGACAGCGCAAACTGCTATCTGGATTTACAGGCTGGCTCTGGTGGTACAGAAGCACAAGACTGGGCCAGTATGCTGATGCGTATGTTTCTGCGCTGGGCTGAGTCCAAAGGTTTCAAAACTGAAATTATCGAAGAGTCTGATGGTGACGTTGCTGGTTTGAAATCTGCAACCATTAAAATCATCGGTGAATATGCTTACGGTTGGTTGCGTACAGAAACTGGCGTGCATCGTTTGGTACGTAAAAGTCCGTTTGACTCAGGTGGGCGTCGTCATACCTCATTCAGCTCTGCCTTTATTTACCCAGAAGTGGATGATGACATTGATATTGAAATCAACCCGGCCGATTTGCGTATTGATGTATACCGTGCTTCCGGTGCGGGTGGTCAGCACGTCAACAAAACCGAGTCTGCGGTGCGTATCACCCACATACCGACTGGCCTTGTAACCCAGTGTCAGAATGATCGTTCTCAGCATAAAAACAAAGACCAGGCGATGAAACAGTTGAAAGCCAAACTGTATGAACTGGAAATGCAGAAGAAGAATGCTGATAAACAGGCGATGGAAGAAAACAAATCGGATATCGGTTGGGGCAGTCAGATCCGCTCTTACGTTTTGGATGATTCCCGCATTAAAGATTTGCGTACTGGCGTTGAAACTCGCAATACGCAGTCTGTGCTGGATGGGGATTTGGACAAATTCATTGAAGCCAGCTTAAAAGCCGGCCTATGAGGAACTAAAATGTCACAACAGCAGCAGGGAGCTGAACAGGCTCCTGATTTAAATAATGAACTGAAAACTCGCCGTGAAAAACTGGTTGCACTGCGCGGCAACGGTATCGCATTCCCAAATGATTTTCGTCGTGAAAACATTTCTGAAGATCTGCATGCAAAATATGATGACAAGACTCAGGAAGAACTGGAAGCGCTGAACATTGAAGTGACCGTAGCAGGCCGTATGATGACTCGTCGTATCATGGGCAAGGCATCCTTTGCGACCTTGCAGGACATGGGAGGACGTATTCAGGTTTACGTTTCCCGTGATGACCTGCCGGAAGGCATTTATAATGAACAGTTCAAAAAATGGGATTTGGGTGACATTTTAGGCGCTCGCGGTAAATTGTTTAAAACCAAAACGGGTGAACTTTCCATTCACTGTACTGAACTGCGCTTGCTGACCAAAGCACTGCGTCCGCTGCCGGATAAATTCCACGGCTTGGCGGATCAGGAAATGCGCTACCGTCAGCGTTATTTGGATCTGATCTCGAATGACGAATCACGCAAGACATTCCAGATCCGTTCCCGCATCATGGCTGCATTGCGTAACTTCATGGTCAAAAAAGACTTCATGGAAGTTGAAACTCCAATGATGCAGGCGATCCCTGGCGGAGCGAGTGCGCGCCCATTTACTACGCACCACAACGCGCTGGACATCGATATGTACCTGCGCATTGCACCGGAACTGTATCTGAAACGTCTGGTAGTGGGTGGTTTTGAGCGCGTTTTCGAAATCAACCGGAACTTCCGTAACGAAGGTATTTCTCCGCGTCATAACCCAGAGTTCACCATGATGGAACTCTACATGGCTTATGCGGATTACCAAGATCTGATCGTACTGACCGAAGAACTGTTCCGTACTCTGACTCAGGAAGTGCTGGGTACTACGTTGGTTAAATACGGTGAACAAGAATTCGATTTCGGTAAGCCTTTCACCAAAATGTCCATGAAAGAAGCGATCTGCAAATATCGCCCGGAAACCAATATCGCGGATCTGGATGATATGGATAAAGCTGTCGCTATCGCGAAGTCTCTTGGTATTGATATTGAAAAAAGTTGGGGCTTGGGTCGTATTCAGTGTGAAATATTTGAAGAAACTGCTGAAAGCCACCTGATTCAACCGACTTTCATTACTGAATACCCAGCAGAAGTTTCTCCGCTGGCACGCCGTAATGATGATAACCCATTCATTACAGACCGTTTTGAATTCTTTATCGGTGGCCGTGAAATTGGTAACGGCTTCTCCGAACTGAACGATGCAGAAGATCAGGCAGAACGTTTTGCAGAGCAAGTTCGTCATAAAGATGAAGGTGACGACGAAGCGATGTTCTATGATGATGACTACGTTACTGCACTGGAACACGGTTTACCACCAACAGCAGGTTTGGGGATTGGTATCGACCGTATGGTTATGCTGTTCACGGATAGCCATACCATCCGTGACGTGATCCTGTTCCCAGCAATGCGCCCGAATAAATAATCATTTCTGATTAAAATCGACAAACGCCTTGTCCGGCTAATCTGACAGGGCGTTTTTTTATACTGAAACAACTGACTGAAATATAGACAAAACTCAACAATAATAACTTGCTGAGATTTAACGGCAGGTATATATAGTTAAATCATATTAATATGACATAATATCTAACTCTAAGATAACAAGGCATAAAATGAGATGGGCTACAGCTTAGATTTTCGAAAGCGAGTACTGGCATACAAAGACAAGCATTCGTTGACTTTCGAACAAACGAGTGCCCATTTTGAGATTTCCATGCGTACCTTGTTCCGGTGGTGCAATAAAATAGAACCTTGCATGACCCGCGATAAACCCGCCACGAAAATCCCTGATGAGGTACTCATTGCGGATGTCCAAAATTTTTCTGATGACTATCAATGGGAAAGAGCAAAACGTTTAGGTGTCTCACAATCGGCTATTCATTACGCCTTGAAACGGCTTCGGATCACCCAGAAAAAAAACGCTCCAACCCCCTCGCGCTGATCCTCAAGCTCGTCAGGCATTTATCGAGCGTATCAGCGATGATGAACAGACTGGCAGACCCATTGTTTATTTGGATGAAAGTGGTTTTGCTCAATCGATGCCACGTAAACAAGGATATTCGGAAAAAGGGTTACGCTGTTTTGGTACGCATGACTGGCACGTAAAAGGCCGTATCAACGTCATTGGCGCCATTCTCGAAAATACCTTCGTCACCTTAAGCTTATTTACCGAGAATATTAATGCCGATGTTTTTTATGCGTGGATGACGCAAGATTTGCTGCCAAAGCTTCCACACGGAGCAGTGATAGTGATGGATAATGCGCCTTTCCATAAACGGAATGACACGACACAAGCGATAGCAGACAGCAGATGTCAACTGGAATGGCTTCCCGCTTATAGTCCGGATTTAAACCCTATAGAACACAAATGGGGCGGAGCAAAAGCGATAAGGAGGCAAAAAAGATGTTCAGTTGATGAGTTGTTTACGGAGCATATTGAATAGGTCAGGTTATGTTGATTTTGCTATATGTATCAGATAACAACTTAGAAACAATTCTTGACCAAACACTCCTCATTAATAAAGACCAATTCGGTGAATACACTGCAAAAATGGAATTTGAAAACTTTCCGAGACTGCAGTCAGAGAAAGAAGCGGCGTTAAGACTCGCGGACTGGATGCGACGCATGAGTGAAGCGATAGAAGATCACTGGCAGAACAAGAAACAGTCTCCAGAGGCTGTTCAGCTTATAGAAGAAGAAATAATTGGCATCGCAGAGTAAATAATTCTGGGGTGCAAGATTACGTTAATACTGAATGCAAGAGAGAGTAATGGAAAATGAACTTAAACCGTGTCCGTTTTGTGGTAGTGATAATGTAGGAACTGAACGCCATTATGGCTTTGCTGATAAAGATTACGAAGAGTGGGTAAATTGCTATAACTGTGATGCTTCGGGTTCTCATACATGTTGGTTTGATGATGTCGGTGTCGCCGACTCTGAGGCAATTAAGTTATGGAATCGGAGAATGGAAAATACTCAACCCCAGCGCAAATGATACTGGGGTGGCAGGAGTATGTTAGGGGGCAGTGCGGGTGAGCCATTTTGGTAAATAAAAATCTATACCAGTGCATACCTGATTTTTGAACCAAGCTTCAATGACTAATTTTCCGATCCTCCATTGGGTAAATTCTACACCATGCTCCACGCTGCCAGATTGGTATGGCTTCATTGTTTTGCTAATAATGTAATCCGGACTTTTCCCTATAAACTGCTCATGATCTTTAAACAAAGAATAAAGATACCGCGCTTGTTCTTTTTTCTGTGATGAACGCTGTGAAAGGTAGGCAGACACTAACACTAAGATACCTAGTAGGACGCTAAAATTCATAATATGTAACCTTAAGAGTTAAAATTTGCTAATCAATATACCTGATATTTTTTCGAGCCATCGCATCCCGTGATGGTTTTTTTATTCCTTTACCCATTCCCTTGAGCGGTTAAAGGAATACCCCATGCCATCAGTTAACACGGGTGGCTTTTTCTTTTTGGAGAACAGAACATGACACAGAGTACCCCAACACACCTTCATCATTGATTTCAATTGTGACACTGACACACTGAACCAACTTAAATCACAGTTGAAAAATATTGCTGAACAAGTGGGTCGCATTAACGGTCGTCGCTATGACGCAGGTATGAAACTGTCAGTAGATACAGGTGCTAAGGCTGGAATTGCTGCCGATAGCTTCAAGGTCTTTGGTCCGGTACAAACAGCTGAAATAATCAACGACGATCACATCCGCCAGATAATCCGTGAAGAGATACGCCAGTTCGTCACCCGTGAGAGTGAATGAGGCGGATTGTTCTCAAAGTGGTGATATGATGCCGCCAAGAATACCGGATCACGTATTCATCCCGTTGTTTCTCACGTATAATGAGGGTAAATACGTGAGGGATAGTGATGGCATTAGTTGAAGTGAAGTGTCGGTTTTGTGGCCAAACCACGTCTGTTAAAAAACACGGTAAAGGAGAAGGTGGGCATCAACGATATTATTGCCAGTCCTGTCGTAGAACCTTCCAGCTCGAATACACTTACCGGGCTTGCCATTCGGGTATGAAAGAGCAAATCGTCAAGCTTGCCATGAATAACGCCGGTATTCGTGATACGGCACGGGCACTTCATGTCAGCATTAACGCTGTTGTACGCACTTTAAAAAACGCGCGCCGCGATGTGTAACCACGCTGCCGCTGGATACCCCTGAGCTTCAGCTTATCTGTGAAGTCGATGAAATGGGGTCATTCATCAGTAACAAAAAACGGCAACGCTGGCTGTGGTACGCGTGGGAGCCTCGCTTGAAACGTATTGTCGCTCACGCTTTTGGCGCTCGTAGCAAACAGACACTCAGGACGTTGCTGGAAAAGTTATCCGCTTTTGATGTGGCATTCTGGTGCACCGATAATTTCGGGGCATATGACATATTGGCTGATGAGAAACATATCACCGGTAAACTTTATACTCAACGTATTGAACGAGAAAATCTGAACCTGCGTAACAGGCTAAAGCGACTCAATCGCAAGACGCTGGGTTATTCTAAGTCAGTTGAAATGCATGACAAGATCATTGGCACATTCATCGAACGTGAGTTCTATTATTGATGGCCAATCAACAGGTTGAATACACGACCCTTTGACGAGGCACGTCAAATGATAGCCTCGGACTTACAGAATGCGCTTTATGCCATTGCCCGTAATCACCAGCAGGATGAACACGGCCAGCCGTTAATCACCGCGCACCGGCGGGCACGGGCGGATGAAATGGCGGGCGCCATGTCGATGTTTACCCAGGGGTTTGAAGGGGAGCTGTTTAACCGTCCCGGCACCCCGTGGCCGGAGGTGGATGTCACCCTGATTGATCTGGGCACACTGGCCCGTGAAAACTACTCGGCCCAGATGGCACTGGCAATGGTGTCACTGATTAACAAAGTCAATAACCTGGCCGAACGCGACCAGTATCAGGATCGCGAACTGCAACTGGTGATTGATGAAGGGCATATCACTACCACGAACCCGCTGCTGTCGCCCTATATGACCAAGGTCGTGAAAATGTGGCGTAAGCTGGGTGCATGGCTGTGGCTGGCGACCCAAAACCTGGCCGACTATCCGGATACCGCTGAGAAAATGCTGAATATGGCGGAATGGTGGCTGTGTCTGACCATGTCACCGGATGAAGTGGAGCAGATCGCCCGTTTCAAGAAGCTAACGGAAGAGCAAAAATCGGTGCTGCTCTCTGCCAGTAAATTACCCCGCTGTTATACCGAGGGCGTGGTACTGGCGAAAAAAATCGAAGCGTTGTTTCGGGTGGTGCCGCCGAGCCTTTATCTGGCTCTGGGCATGACGGAAAAAGAAGAGAAAGCCGAGCGGCGGGCGCTAATGCGTGAGCACCAGTGCAGTGAACTGGAGGCCGCTGTGTTGGTGGCCAGGAAGATGGATGTGGCGCGGGGGTTGAAAGCAGTTTATTGAATTCAGGCTTAATATCAATTCTGAAAAGAGACAGCAGGAGGCACTTCCCCTTCGTCATTAAGGGGGGTAATAGGGTTGTAGATCCTTTACCTAATATTTTCCAATTTCATAAGTAATCTTGTCTTTCCATAATGCCATTTTTGAATACTATGCAGTAATAGTTAGGAACATTATTGGTGTGAACCCGACTATTTCCAATCTGTTCAAGATAGCGCTCGACAGAAACTCTGTTACTCCCATTATTTAGATAATACTGATAAATATCGTTATGTCTGAAATTTATATAAACTGAACCTATGTATCCTTTAACTTCAGTATTTCTTATTCTTGCTGACACTTTTGCTGCGAGAGAGGCAATATCATAATTCGCTGAATTGCAAGCAAGAAGATGGATTCTATGCAGTGTCTCAACCGTTGTGTTTGACTGAATGTAGCTGGTCACTATGTCGTAAGTCCAGAGTTGACCGTTTATTGCAAGGCCTTCCGGCCGCCCATCAAAAACAGCTAATCCATGACAAGCAATTGTAAATTCATTTATTACGTATCCATCATGAAAGGTTGATGAAATATACATATGAGCATCTGGATAAATATCTATAAGATGGACTCTTTGTGTCAAGGGCATTTGAAGTTTTCTCCCCAAAAAGTATGTCTGCATTGCAACGGCATTGGTTATGTATTACTCATTTCATTTCAGATTACAAACTATTTTTGTTTTGTAGGATGCAACTTGAGTTGCTTATGTAAATAGGTCCCAAACGAGTCTTGGATATTTAATTGCTTGTAATACCTTGAAATGAATATCAAAATGCTTGTTTATGTTGAGTGGACATATAAATGGATAAATTTTCCCTTTCGGAAAAAGGGTCATGTATTAAATGGTTAGTTGCTGTGATATGCTTCCGGCTTTTTAAGGATGAAGTATGGCCAAAGTTGATGTCTATTGCCGTTATTGCCACAAATCAGAACAGGTCAA